>NZ_BAABCK010000022.1:0-169122 GCF_039538805.1 Salinicoccus jeotgali
GTCCGTGGTAATATGGGTGTAGGTCATGCGTGATCACTCCTATGATTTTCTTTGGTCGGAAAACTCATTTTGAGTGTATCACGCGTGACCCTTTTTAGGTGTCTAGCTTAATTTTACAATCGGCGTTCTATTTAATGGGAGGCAATCATTTATGTCTGAAGAAATCATTGTACTGAACCCTGCAACAGGTCAGGAAATCGACAGGGTGAAAAAAGAGAATAAAGCAGATATTGACAAGAAAATTGAAAAAGCGCATAAAACATTCAAAAAGTTCAAGAAAAAGAATCCTCATGACCGCAGTGCACTACTTACAGAGTGGTCCAAGCTGATAGGTGAACACAAAGAGGAAATCGCTGAATTGATAACAAAAGAGAATGGTAAGCCGCTACAGGAATCACGCGGTGAGGTCGACTATGCACGCAGTTATGTCGATTATTATGCTGAAGAGGCAAAACGTGTATATGGCCGCACCATACCACCGCACGAAGATGATGTGCGCATGGTAGTGACCAAACAGCCGATTGGCGTCGTCGCTGCCATTACGCCATGGAACTTCCCGATTGCGATGATGGCCCGCAAAGCAGCACCTGCAGTTGCAGCTGGCTGTACTTTCCTGGTTAAACCTGCAAGTGCAACCCCATTATCTGCAATGAAATTCCTTGATCTGGCATTGGAAGCAGGATTCGATGAAGGTGTCGTCCAATACGTTACCGCCTCTGGTAAAGATGCCGGTGAGGCTTTCACAGAGTCTGATAAAGTAATGAAAATAACATTCACAGGCTCCACCGCTGTCGGAAAGTCATTGATGGAAGGTGCTGCCTCAACAGTCAAGAACATCACCATGGAATTGGGCGGACATGCCCCTCTGGTCGTCCACAAGGATGCGGACATTGATATGGCCGTCGAGCAGGCGATTGCCTCCAAATTCAGAAACTCCGGACAGACATGCGTATGTGCCAACCGCTTCTATATCCATGAAGATATTGCCGACGCTTTCAGCAAAAAATTTGCAGATGCTTCGAAGAAGCTGAAGATGGGCAACGGTCTTGATGAAGACGTCGCAATAGGACCGATGATCAACGAAGATGGCTACGATAAGGTAATGCGACACATCAACGATGCCGAGGAGAAAGGTGGTAAGATCCTAACGGGCGGTAAGGGTTCAAAGGATGAAGGATACTTCATCGAACCGACAATAATCACCGGTGCCACTGATGAAATGGTCATCATGAATGAAGAGACGTTCGGACCGGTGGCGCCAATCCAGACATTCTCCACTTTGGATGAAGCCATTGAAAAAGCAAATGATACCGAGTATGGTCTGGCAGCTTATTTCTTCACAGAAAGTTACCGCGATGGCATCAAGCTCCAGGAAGGTCTTGATTTCGGTGTGTTGGGCTGGAACAATGGTAAACCGAGTGCAGCACAGATTCCATTTGGCGGACTCAAGGAAAGCGGGATGGGGCGTGAAGGCGGCCCTGAAGGCATCGAACCGTATCTCGAAACGAAAATCACATCCATGCGCGTTTAAAGCAAAAAGTCCGTCCCATGCCGGGGCGGACTTTTTATGATGGAGAGGAAACGTAAAGGCCGAGTAGAAGGGCCAGGGAGGGCACGGTAAACATCAAAAGCGAATATGCGATGAATGCTTTATAGCGCCTTTGCTCATATAACTTCAATTGGTCGAGGGTGAACGATGAATACGTGGTGAACCCACCTAGGAACCCTGTAACTATGATTGAATAGAGTGTCCCGCCTGTACTCAGGAATATGATGATGACCCCCATCAGAAAAGAGCCGACCGAATTGATGATGAGGGTCCCGAGAGGAAAGCCGAAACTCTGCAGTTTCGGGCGTGTTGATATATAACTTCTCAATGAAGCTCCAAGAGCGGCACCAATACCGATAAATATTATTGTAATCATGAAGCACCTCCAGATTTCATCCCAAGAAATGCAAGCATGAATCCACCAAACAAATTGATTGCCAGATAAATGGAAAGTGTAAGGAAGTCTCCAGTATCCGCCAGTGTATAATTTTCATAGGTGAGCAGGGAAAAAGTTGTAAAGCTGCCGAGGAGACCAGTAATCAAAAAGTCATGCCACAGTGGATTACGCTCCACCAATTTCTTGAAGATGAAGCCTATACAAAATGCCCCAAGAAGGTTGACGACCAATGTGGCAGTAAAGAAAAAGGGTGTCAGTGAGGCCAAAGACAACGCAATCGCATACCTTGAAATGGCCCCGATCATTGCGCCACATGAAATGGCAATATACTTTTTCATACGCCCGACCCCCTTAAAACAAGAATGAAAATGCAAAATCTTTCATATACCTATATAATGTACCATAAGTAAAGAAGGAAGAGAGTGTGGGTGTATGAAGCAGACTAAAGTGGCGATTATAGGTGGTGGCGTAACAGGGGTATCCATATTAAGCCATCTTGTGCACGATGAACGATTCACTAGTGAGATTACAGTTGATATATACGATAACGCGTATACGATGGGCAGAGGCCAGGCTTATCAGGAAGATAATGAGCATCTGCTCATTAATGTTCCTGCTGATGAAATGTCGCTAGGAGAGAGCCACCCGGATTATGAAACCTGGCTTAGAACAGAAAATGGTAGAAGAATGTATACCAGCCGTCAACAATTCGGGGATTATGTTAAAGATCAGTTGGAGGGGATTGGGTCCGCACACGGAGGAGTACATTTGAAATATACAAAAGTTGACGGGATTGAATATGATTCCGGTAGCGGGAAATTCACGCTTTCCATAGAAGGGGAAGAAGTGTTATACGACCGCGTCTTTCTGACCATCGGACAGCTCAGTTACGGCGATCCCTATGATCTTAAAGGGAGTCAGGGTTTCCTCTATGATCCCTACCCCCTCTCAAGAAAGCTCGCAGACATTGAAGATGACAATATAGGAATCCTCGGTGCAGGCCTTTCGGCGATTGACTGTGTGCGTTATCTGATTATGGATAAACAAGTGGAAAAAGTTTCTCTATTTTCCCGCAGTGGTGAAATGCCTTCTGTCAGAGGAGAGCAGACAGAAATCAAATTGAAGTATTTTACTGAAGAAATTCTGAAAAATAGAATCCGGAATGATGAAATAGCGCTCACAGATATCATTACACTGTTCAAAAAGGAATTGGAGCATCAAAATATTGATCAATCACTATTCTTCCGTCGTACAGGCAATACACTACAGGACTTGAATTATGACCTTGAACATCAAGAGACAGTGGGACAGCTGCAGTACCTCATCATCAAAGTCAATCCGATTTTCAGTGATGTCTATCAGTACCTCTCCCGCAATGATAAAAAAGCCTTTCTTGAAAAGTATCATCACTTGATTGAAGAGAACCATTCACCCATGCCTGCTGAGGTAGCGCGATTACTGGTGCAATGGGGCGAAGAAGGTAGGCTGCATATCATAGACGGTACAGAACACATAAAAAAAGAGGCTGGATTCACCATTCTGACTAAAGAAGGTGAAAAATATCAAGTCGACACATTGATTAACGCCACAGGGCCTGTCAAGGATGTGCGCAGAGGGGATTCGAAAATCATCCAATCGTTGATGAACCATATGATCATAGCACCAAGTGAGTTTGGTGGCATCATGGTGGATGCAAGCAGGCATGTCATCAGTCCGAAGGTCGGCACGGTTCAAGGTATGTATGCGCTCGGTGCTTTGACGATAGGGTCGGATTATCTTTCGAACTCTGTACAGTTACTTCAAAAAAATGCGCAAAAGCTGATTAATAGTTTTTATGAAGACATGTATTAAAAAAAGGGGTGCAGCTGCACCCCTTTTTTTGGTTCGTTTCATAAACTATTTTCTGTTGAAAAATTTCAGTGCCGCGGCACCAAGTGCCAGAGCACCTACTACTTTTACTCCCGTCTGGAACATCGGGTCTTTAGTTACGGATTTGACGATAAGGTTGATGTTCTGTGGACGTTCAGCGAGACGTCTCATGAAGTAGGCGTACCAGTCATTGCCGAACGGAATGTAGATGCAGACATTGTATCCGCGCTCAACAAGCTCTTTCTGGAGTTCTTTCCTGAAACCGAACAGCATCTGGAATTCGAAGCGGTCGTTCGGAATATCATTCTCCTTAATGAACTCAATTGATTTCTCAATGATATTATGATCATGGGTGGCGATTGATGTAAACCCATCACCCTTTGTCAGGTGGAGTCTGATGAGCAGTTCGAATGCTTTATCGATGTCTTCTTTTTCCTGGAGGGCGACTGCAGGCGCCTCTTTGTAGGCCCCTTTGACAAGACGGATTCTCCTGTCCTTATATTTATAGACGTCATTCTTCGCATCGAAGAGGTAGGACTGCAAAACAGTACCGATATTATCATAACGCTCCATCAGATGATCGATGACACGTACGGTATCTTCATATGATGCATAGTTCTCCATATCGATATTGACGAACATATTGTGTTTTTTCGCAGCATCCATTATCTCTGTAATATTCTCTATACAGAAATCATAGTCTATATTGAGTCCAATCTGGCTGAGTTTGATGGAAGCTGAGGCATCCACACCGTTCTCGCCGATGGCATTGATCATGTTTAAGATGATGTCTTTCTCATGTATTGCATCAGAACGTCTCGTTACGAACTCTCCAAGGTTATCGAACGACACGCTCATACCTTGTGAATTAAGATCTTTGATGCGTTCAATCGTGTCATCGACGGAAATGCCGCCTACGACCTTGTTTGCACCGAATTTAAGTCCCATCTTTTTTGTTGCATCATTCAAAACCTGATTCTCTGATAGTTTGATGAAGACATCCCTAAGTAGTGGCATAGTGTACCTCCTGAATTTTATCTTTATATTATCATACGTGAATCTCGAGTTAGAAGAAACATATAGTGTCATTTGTAATACGGGATATGATTCACATATGTTTCATTTATCCTCTGCATCTCTTCTTTGTCTTCCTCTGTGAGTTCCCTTACCACTTTTGCAGGCCGTCCAAACGCCAATGTACCTGGAGGGATTTCAGTCCCGGGAGTAACTAGGCTTCCAGCGCCGATAAAAGCACCTTCGCCGATGACGGCCCCATCCAGTATTGTAGAGTCCATTCCAATTAAAGCATGTTTTTTGATTGTACAGCTGTGCAACGTAGTCTTATGGCCTACAGTGACGTGATCTTCTATGGTCAGGGGCATATCAGGAGTCTCATGAAGAATCGATAAGTCTTGGATGTTGGTATGGCTACCTATCCTGATCGGAGCGACATCCCCCCGCAGTATGGAGCCAAACCACACAGAAGAGTGGGCGCCGAGCACCACGTCACCGATGACGGTGGCATCCGGGGCGATAAAAGCGCTTTCATCAATTTCAGGGGTATATCCCTTATAGTCCATTATCATTTCATATTTCCTTTCTTCCAAGTATTGTTATAATAAGTTTATCATATAAGAATGAATTTAAGTATGTTAGGAGCTTTGTAATGTGGAAGTGGGAAACTGATAAACGGCCGAAAGGGGTCGTCCTCGTCATACACGATATGATGGAGCATCATGATTATTATGCCGGTCTGATCGCACAGCTCAGAAATGACGGCTACCATGTGGTCACAGGTGATCTGCCGGGCCATGGCCAGACGACACGTATGAATAAAGGGCACATATCCGACTTCGCCCAATATCTGGATAGGATGAAGGAATGGCATGAGGTGGCACGGGCCTATCGACTGCCAACATTCATCCTTGGACAAGGGCTTGGGGGGCTTATTGCAATTGAAGCACTGAGACACAATATGGTCAGGGCAGATGGATTGATAGTGCTTAATCCGCTGCTTGCATTCAAGCAATCATTCATCAACCGCAAAAACACAATCCGCTCGAGCATCAGAATGGGAAGTGACACCCAACGCTTTGACCCTGGGCTCGAACCCGGGTATTTTACGACAGACAAAAAATATCTGGAACTGTACGAGAATGATGAGCTGTTAGTGCGTAAAGTGAGCCATCATTGGTACCGCACTGTCGTCAATCAGATGAAAGATACTTCTGAGTACATTGATGATATGCCGGATGTTCCCATACTGGCGATTACAAGCAAGGAAAATGACATCATTGAAAAGTCGTTGACGGTTAAGATTCTAAAAGATATAAATACAAGCGAGATGACACTGCTGGCGTTAGACAATGTCCAGCACAGCGTGTTCCAAAGAGACGACATTACAGAGCCTTACCATTACGTGGCGCGTTTCCTCGATGATCAGCTGTTCCGGATCGGCGTACTTTGACTTTCCGGAGACCTTCATCTTCTCCAATACCATAATTCCATAAACTGACTGTCCAAACGTTGGCGTCGCAAGGAGCTGGCTGTCGCTGAACCGGGATAATAAATGTCGTCTGCATGCATTTTATTTGATTGCGCTTACATCAATCGTTATCATTATAGTGTAGAACTTAAAAAAGTATTAGGAGAATGAACATTGAAACAAGTACCAGAAACAAAAATCAAATTGACCGAAATCAAAGAGCTGATGGATAAAGGCTATGGCCTTTTAGAGGAACTTCGGCAGGATGTAGGGGCGCCGGTAGTAAAAGCGGAACTTTTGAATGAAGAGATGATAATCACTTACGGGAAAGAAGCGGCACGCAAATTCTACGACCCGGAAAACTTCAAAAGGGGCGGCGCAATGCCGACCCCCATCCTGAAAACATTGTTTGGAGAAGATGGTGTCCAGACACTCGACGGTGAAGCGCACCACCATCGCAAAAATTACTTCATGGATCTGATGAAACCTGAACGCATGGAGGACTACCAGAAGATATTGGATAGGAACCTGACGGCGGAACTCGACAAGCAGCACGGAGAATTCGAGTTGTTCGACCTAGCCAACAGAGTACTGTTCAATTCCATCGCCGAGTGGTCAGGCATCAATCTGGAGAGGTACGACGACAAGACGCTTGAAGATCTGGCACAGAACCAAATATCCATGATCAGTGGTGCAGTCACTTCACCTAAAGATCATATAAAGGGAGTCACAGACCGCAATGAATCGGAAAAGTGGGCACGCGGATTGATAGAAGAAGCTCGCGCCCATCCGGTGAAGGGCAAGGAACATCTTGCATTGTATACATTTGCTCAGGCAACTGATTTGGATGGCAACCTGCTGCCTGTGGAAGTGGCTGCTGTTGAACTATTGAATATCATCAGACCGACAGTCGCCTTGACAGTCTGGATTGCGCTGATGGGACATGCGTTGTTCTCATACGATGACATTCGCACGGCACTAAAGGAAGATTTTGATGCCCTGCAAGACCCATTCATCCAGGAAATGCGCCGCTACTATCCATTCTTCCCGATGCTGCCGGCGATCGCAGTGCGTGATGTGGAAATCGACGGCTATGAAATACCTGAAGGCAGTTGGGTAGTGCTTGACCTCTACGGCAGCAACCATGATGCGAGAACGATTGCAGATCCTGAAAAATTTGAGATCACTCGGTACAAGGACAATGCGACATCGCTCTCCTACGAAGAAGAGTATGAAATGATTGCCCAAGGGGGCGGGAAGTTCAGGGAGATGCACCGGTGTGCCGGAGAATGGATCACCCTCCACAGCATGAGGGTATTCTCCGATCACCTAGTCAATAGATATGATTTTTCTGTACCAGAACAGGACTGGACCATTCCCTTCAATCAATTTCCGACTTACCCCAACAGCCGTGCATTACTATTCAAAGATTGATTAAAAAAAGCCTCTAAAGAGGCTTTTTTTAATTTGATTTTCCTTTTAAATAATAATGATGCAGAAATAGAAAACATTTACTCTATATAGACAAATTAATGAAAATTGACAAAATAATAATGTTACTGTAAAGTACTCTAATTGTCTTTTTTTAAATTGGTTATTAAAAATCGCTTAAGAGGTGCAGAGAATGTCTGTAGAAGTCTTCAATAGAAGAGAACAGAAATATCTTATTACAAAGAAACAATACGAAAAACTCTTGGAAAAAATATCGCCTTATATGAGGGCGGACCGATTGGGAGATGAGGGGAGGTACACCGTCACCAGTCTATATTTCGATAGTGTCGACCATAAAATATATTTTGAAACCAAAAATAAATTGCCATTCAGACAAAAACTTCGCCTTCGTATATATGGTCAAGCCGGATTAGAAGATCCTTCTTTTTTTGAGGTGAAGCAAAAGCATAGTCAAGTGGTGAATAAGCGTAGGACATCCCTGCCACTTCAACAAGCGTACCGATATATTTCCATGACGAAAGATGGATCAAAAGAAGAAGTGAAGGAGATGCTTCGCGACTCGCAAGTTCTTCGTGAAATAGATCGTTTTCGAAGCCTGTATCAGTTGAGGCCTGAGATGATAGTCAGTTATGATCGACTCGCTCTGTTTGCCGTCGATGATCCACAACTCCGCATTACTTTTGATTTGAACTTGCGGACGCGCAGCGAGGACCTTCACCTTGAAAACGGTCCAGACGGGGTGAATTTTATTGATCCCGGGTTGGTCGTGTTAGAGGTGAAAGTGAACAACAGTGTTCCTCTGTGGTTGGCACGCATATTGCAAGAGCTTGAGTGTGAACAACGCAGCGCATCCAAATACTGCACCAGTATGGAACTACTGCGCGGCCATGAGCTGCCAAACGGAATAAATAAAGAAAAAGTTGTATTGGAGAGATGATATAAGTGGATTTCATTACAAATTTATTTGAATCACAAGCTGGGAATTCAGAAAGCATTTATATGGTGATGGTCGCTTTGGTTCTTGCAGCTTTACTGAGCTTGATTATTACGCAAGTATATATGATTACTTTTACTGGAGAACGATATTCACAATCATTCGTCCATACTATCGTTATATTGAGTGTCTTGGTCTCGGTGGTCATGAATGTCGTCAGTGACAATGCTGGAGTAGCGTTTGGTTTGTTTGCGATATTTTCACTGATTCGTTTTAGAAGTGCTGTCACGAACGTTAAAGACATTGCTTACATATTTTTTGGCCTGTGTGCCGGCATGACAAGTGGACTTTTCCAATTCAAATTGGCCATCCTACTGACTTTATTTGCAAGTCTGGTTTTGTACCTGCTTTATAAATTCGAATATGGGAAAGGTAAGGATACTCAGATACTTAAAGTTACTGTTCCAGAAAATCTGAATCATGATGGGCTGCTTGAGGATGCTTTCAATGAGTATACACTCAGCCACTCGCTTCGCCAGATTGAAACGACGAATCTGGGGACGATGATTCTGTACACTTATGCCATCCGCAGCAAAAACACGACAAGTGATAAAGAATTATTGGATAGGATACGCGAAGAAAATGCAAATTTGAAAGTGTCCATCACCTATATGGATGACATGCAGTAAAGTGACATTTAAATTAGATAGTCTACGCAGTAATTCCTATTGTGCACAAATATAAAAGAGACAGTGCCTGGTCAATGAAAGAAATCCTTCAGCCCATATTATTGGGTTGAAGGATTTTTTAGTTGTACTTTCACTTGAACCGTTAAAAAGCTTCAGGAATATCAGTTTCAGCAGACGGTGTGATCTTCATCCACCTCCGAATTCACACAATTAAAAGGCACCCACAAGTTAAATTCCCGCATGTATCCCCCGGAGGAAGTGAACAGAACACACCTATCTCCGGTTCATATCTTCATGCTACAGGCCGAAGTTATCGTTTGAGTATATGACGGGAATGTCATTTTCCTTGGCTCTACGTTTCAGTTCGGGAAGCATTTCAACGATCATCATGGCATAAGTAGAGCCGTTTTGTATTCCATATTCATCTTTCTTTTCGAGCTGTAAACTTCTAATATAATAAAAAAATGTTTAAGTCCCTGTATATACTCGGATAGGCTGAAGATAACATCGAAACTGCGGTTTCTACTTGTTGGGCATACTTCTTTGATGAAGCGGAAAATAATCTACCGTTAAGGCATGCTGATTTTTTCCACACACAGCAGGAAAGGGGCATCATTATTCTGGTTGATGAATTGGTACTTGAGGACCTGCGCTTCCTTTTGGGACCAGTCTGAAAGGGAGGCGAGCAGTTTATCGCGTTCTATTTTCCCGGACGGGTGCCCATGGTAGACCACGATGATGATTCTCCCCCCGACAGTGAGACGGTTGAATATTTCATTTAAGGCGGTGAAGGTGGACTCATAGACAGTGGTGATTTCTTTATCACCTTTTGGCAGGTAGCCGAGATTGAACATTGCGGAACGGATTGGCGTGCCTTTTGGTATATAGCGCCCAAGGTTTGCATGCGAGTCCAATATGAATTCTATATTGTTGTGGGAATGACATAAGTCTTTGGCGGTTTCGATCGCCTGGGCCTGGATATCGAAGCTGAACACTGCGCCGTCTGGTCCTACCGCTTCTGCCAGAAATTTCGTGTCATGACCATTCCCGCACGTGGCGTCTATGACAGTGTCGCCAGGCTGAATGACTTCTTCTGATAAATGCTTTGCTTGAGGCAATATACGTCTAAACATCGACTCTCTCCTCCTTCTTATATTTCAGTCCCTGATGCGTATTCCTCACCTTCAACTCGGTGTCTATACTATTGAGCACATTCCACTTATCTGTGCTCCACATCGGTCCGATCATCTGGTCGATCGGGCCGTCACCGGTGATGCGATGGATGATCATTTCTTCAGGAAGCACCTCAATCTGGTCACAGACCAGATTGACATAGTCCGCCTGGGTCATGAATTCGAGTAACCCTTTTTGATACTGTTTGACCATCGGCGTTCCATGTAGCAGGTGGAGCAGGTGGATTTTGATGCCTTGAACATTCATATCGGCCACTGCCCTGGTGGTTTCCATCATCATTTGATAATCCTCACCAGGAAGGCCATTTATTATATGGCTGCAGACATTGATGTTGTGTCGCCTGAGCTTATCGACCCCTTCACGATAGCACTTCAAATCGTGGGCGCGGTTAATCAGTTTTGAAGTACTTTCATGAATCGTCTGAAGACCCAGTTCAACCCATAGGTAAGTCCGTTCGTTGAGTTCAGCTAAGTATTCGACGACATCATCAGGGAGACAGTCGGGGCGTGTGCCGATCGACAATCCGACAACTCCTTCAATTTCAAGCGCCGCTTCAAATTTCTCGCGCAGCACCTCGAGTGGTGCATGGGTATTGGTAAAAGACTGAAAATAGGCGATGTATTTGCCATGCCTCCATTTTTGTGACTGCATTTTGGATCGGATCTTTTCAAATTGGACCGGTATCGGATCCACCCGATCTCCGGCGAAATCGCCGCTGCCAGCGACGGAACAGAAGGTACATCCACCATAGGCTACGGTGCCGTCCCTGTTTGGACAGTCAAAACCAGCATCTAGTGCGATCTTGAATATTTTTTCATTGAATTTATTTTTAAGATGATAATTCAAAGTATGGTATCGTTTATCATCAAAACTGTACTTAAAATCCATCGTTCATCCACCTCTCATCCTGACATATTGAGAAGTGTACCATATGTCGTGGATGGTTTTACCGGGTCTCCACAGAATTGAAGAAGAAATGCAAAGTTTATCATAGGGCGTAGATGAGGTATGATGGAATTATTAATCCAGAGTGTGGACGATGAGGAGATTCTATGATTAAAGTAAAGCGGTTGAATAAAAACTATAGCGCACATAATGCAGTGACAGACCTCGATTTTGAAGTGGGGGATGGCGAGCTGTTTGCGTTCATAGGCCCGAATGGTTCCGGCAAATCCACAACCATCCGTATGATGACGGGCCTGCTCGAACCCTCATCGGGTTCAGTTGAGCTATTTGGTGAGGAAATGCGCCTCGATAAGGTTGCGCTAAAGCAGCGTATCAGTTATGTGCCGGATACCCCTGACTTGATAGGCAGGCTCAATGGCCATGAGTATTTGAATTTTATAGCGAGTGCCTACCGTATGGAGCAATCTGTATTTATGGAAAGAAAACAGGAACTGCTGGAACTGTTTGACCTAGAAAGCGCTCTCGGGACCTTGATAGAAGAATATTCCCATGGCATGAAACAAAAGTTGGCTCTCGTCGGTGCCTTGGTCCATCAGCCGGATGTCCTATTTCTGGATGAACCAACCGTGGGGCTCGATCCTAAAAGCAACAGAAATCTCAAGCAATACTTGATGGAGTACGTAAAGAGCGGCAAAACGGTTTTCCTGACGACCCACAACCTTTCCCTTGCTGAAGAGATTGCCACGGATATATTGATTATATATAACGGGAAGAAACGTGCCCATGGTTCGCTCGATTCCTTGAAGCAGGAAGCGGTTGGCGCGACATTGGAAGATATCTTTTTGGAATTGACTGATGGAGAGGGCACACGATGATTCGTCTGATACTTAAAACTGAAATGCGTTCTGCCTTCAACTATTGGAAGTCAATGGGAGAAACAAAGGTGATTTTATACATCATCATGGCGCTTCTATTCATGCTTCTGCCATTACCGTTGCTCGGATCATTACTTTTTACATTGACGCTATCGCTGAAAACGGATCATTTGAGCAGTTACATAATGATCCTGTCGCTGGCCGCGATAGTCATATTGACTCTGCTGTCGATACATTTCATCATCAAGGACATGATTTTAAGTGCCAATGTACCGATGTATCTCTCCTTTCCCATCTCGGCCGGGGAATTGTTTTGGGCTAAGTTCATCAAACATGCATTTCTTCATGCGGCCATTATCCTTATGCCGATAGGCATGATAGTGGGGGTGGCCCTAGCCATTCGGTTCGAGGAATGGATGCTGCTCGTAAATAGCGCGGTATACTTTCTGGCAGTAGGCGTAGTAATCACATCCTTGGCTTATTTATGCACTTTTCTGACAGCCCATATCCTGCCAGTCAAAAAGGTCAGCGGGGTACTCTCATTCGTAGGAGCTGCATCCTTCATACTGGTCTATCTCGCTTTCTTCGCTCTTGGGGATTCGATAGAAGGATGGACGAAGAGTATGCCTGGGAGTCCTGTGTCATTCGACGGGTTCCTTTACGGGTTTGATGGATTAAAAAGCATCATAGTCATATTGTCTCTAGTCGGGCTTGCGGTCGTAATGGCCAAATCAGCCAGCCATGTGACAAGACGGGCGATGGTCCGGGGTTGGAATTTTTACGGTCATTCCGGCAAGAAAATGAAGTCAGGAACGAAACACGAGCAGGTCATGCATCCAATCGTTACGCTGATGCGCAAAGACTTGAAAGTGACAATGCGCGACTTTAAGGAGCTGGCTGTACTATTGCCATATTATCTATTGCCACTATTTCTAATATACATCTCTGGATTCTCAAAGCAGACCGAGGCGGGCACTCTGGATATGACCGACATCCTCATATCGGCAGTTGGAGGGACATTGGTGATGTCTTTATTTGTCGGAGCATATAATACTGCGCGTGATGCTGAACATTTCGCCATGCTGAAAGCTCTGCCGCTTAAAGGCTCAAGCATTGCGGTCTCTAAATACCTTTTCACTCTGCTGACCACTGTACCTGTAATGATGGCGGCCTTCACTGTGGTCTGGTACTTATCCCCAGCGACGCCAGCGGACCTCGTCCTCCTAATCATCATGATATGGCTGTCCGCCTTGGTAGCAGTGCCGATCGGCATGATGATAGGCAGCAAAAACCCTGTGGTCAGCTATAGGAATCCGAGGAAAAGGCTTGATACCCTAAGCAATGTAATGATCAGCTTCTCCCTCGTGGTCGTACTTATGCTGACAGGAGTGGCTACAGGGCTGATGGACGGGTCAACTGGAGTGGACCGGCAAGTTTTGGTAGCTGGTTCACTCATATTACCAGCAGTGGTTTCAATATGGCTGCTACGCAAAGTGGCAGAGCGCTATGATAAAGGATTCAAAATCACCTATAAGGAGTGAAGGAAATGCAAAACATCTATTTTATGGATGCACCAGTAGGATGGTTGAAAATTCGTTCTGAAGATGGGGTGATCGTGGAACTCGATCATGCTGATGGACCGAAAGTCGGTGGGGATTTATCGGAAGTGTCCGGAGTCATCCGCCAATGTGTAACGGAGCTTGAAGAGTATTTTTCAGGAGAACGCCGTACTTTTGAAGTGCCTGTAGATATCACCCGCTCCGGCACGGTCTTCCAGAGAAAAGTATGGCGCCGGCTCAGCGAGATACCTTACGGCGAAACCATAAGCTATAAGGAATTGGCAGTCGACTGCGGTGGACCAACCTATTCACGCGCAGTAGCCAATGCGAACGGTAAAAATCCGATATCAATCATCATCCCATGCCATCGGGTCATTGCCTCAGATGGGTCGCTTGGGGGGTATACTGGTGGAGTAGACAAAAAAACAAAACTTCTAATGATTGAAGGGACGGGGCTATAGCGAGGTTGCGTCTTGCTTATTGGCGGTTTATAATCTATATTTATAAGTATAGGAACTAGTATTGTGCATAATCATTTCCAGAGAGCCGGTGGATGCTGCAAACCGGCAATGCGTGCATAGGAACTCATCCGGTACGAATCAATTCCATGTAGTATAAAAGAGCTGCACTATCAAGTGAATGCGGGTGGTACCGCGGTCGTATACATATATGATCGTCCCATGCCTTATATTGGCATGGGATTATTTATATTCAAGGAGGATTATCATGACGTTCAACCACAAAGAAATTGAAAAGAAATGGCAGCAATACTGGGAAGAGCAGAAAACTTTTAAAACTGAGGATGAAATCGGGAAGGATAAATTCTACGCGCTGGATATGTTCCCATATCCTTCAGGAGCCGGCTTGCATGTGGGACATCCGGAAGGATATACAGCAACCGACATAATCTCAAGGATGAAACGCATGCAAGGGTATAATGTGCTGCACCCGATGGGTTGGGATGCTTTCGGTCTGCCTGCTGAACAGTATGCCATCGATACGGGGAATGATATCCGCAGCTTCAATGAAAAGAACATCGATAATTTCAGGCGTCAGATAAAAGAGCTCGGCTTCAGTTATGACTGGGACCGCGAAATCAATACGACGGATCCGGAATACTATAAATGGACACAGTGGATCTTCATCCAGCTCTATAAAAAGGATCTCGCCTATATCGATGAAGTGCCGGTGAACTGGTGCGAGGCACTCGGTACGGTACTGGCGAATGAAGAAGTCATTGATGGGTTGTCGGAGCGCGGTGGACACCCAGTCGTCAGAAAACCGATGAAGCAGTGGATGCTGAAGATCACAGAATATGCCGACCGACTGCTCGAAGATTTGGAGGAATTGGATTGGCCAGAGTCTTTAAAGGACATGCAGCGCAACTGGATCGGCAAATCTGAAGGCGCCAACGTACGCTTTGACATAGCCGGCACCGAGGAATCCTTTGAAGCATTCACCACCCGCCCGGATACCATCTATGGCGCGACGTATGCCGTCCTTTCCCCTGAACATGCACTGATTGAAAAGATATGCTCAGATGAACAGATTAAAGCGGTCAAATCATATCAGGAACAAGCAGCAATGAAAAGTGAACTTGAACGGACTGACTTGGCAAAGGAAAAAACAGGAGTGTTTACAGGCGCTTACGCCATAAACCCGCTTTCTGGCGAAAAAATGCCGATATGGATTGCAGATTATGTATTGGCGAGCTACGGCACAGGTGCGATCATGGCTGTACCAGCTCATGACGAGAGAGATTACGAATTTGCCCATGCTTTCGACCTGCCTGTCAGAGCAGTTCTTGACGGCGGCGATATTTCAAAAGAAGCCTATACGGGCGACGGTTTGCATATCAATTCTGGAGAGTTGGATGGCCTGGATAAAGATGCAGGAATCAAAAAAGCAATCCAGCTCCTCGAGCAAAAAGGAGTAGGGGAGCAGAAGACGACTTACAAGCTGCATGATTGGCTCTTCTCCCGCCAAAGGTATTGGGGCGAACCGATTCCAATCATCCACTGGGAGGACGGCACAATGAGTGTCCTGGAAGAGGATGAATTGCCACTCACCCTTCCACAGATGGAGAAGATCAAACCGTCCGGGACAGGCGAATCGCCGTTGGCAAACAACGAAGAATGGATTTCCGTCACACGTGAAGATGGTGTCAAAGGCCGGCGGGAAACGAATACGATGCCACAGTGGGCCGGCAGCTGCTGGTACTATCTGAGATTCATCGATCCCCATAACCCGGACGCCCTGGCTTCCAAGGAGAAGATCGAGCACTGGCTGCCAGTCGACTTATATATCGGCGGGGCAGAGCATGCCGTACTTCATCTGTTGTATGCGAGATTCTGGCATAAGGTGCTGTACGATATCGGCGTCGTCAATACTAAAGAACCTTTCCAGAAACTCTTCAACCAAGGGATGATACTTGGGGAAGGTAACGAGAAGATGAGTAAATCCAAAGGGAACGTGATCAACCCGGACGATATCGTCGCTTCCCACGGGGCAGACACGCTGAGACTCTATGAAATGTTCATGGGGCCGCTCGAAGCGTCGATTGCCTGGAGTGATAAAGGATTGGATGGCGCCCGCCGCTTCCTGGACCGGGTATGGAGATTGTTCATAGATGAGGATGGCAGTATAAGGGACTTCATAGTCGATGGAGAAACCGCCGATATGACTAAGGTCTACCACGAAACAGTCAAGAAAGTGACTGATGACTACGAGACGCTCAACTTCAACACGGCAATATCCCAGCTTATGGTATTCGTTAACGAAGGCTATAAAAAAGAACAGATAAACAGGGATTTCGTCGAAGGCTTCATCAAACTCCTGTCTCCGGTCGCACCGCACATAGCGGAAGAACTGTGGGAAAAGATGGGATATGATACTACAATCGCCTACGAAGATTGGCCAATATATGATGAATCAAAACTTGTTGAAAAAGAGATTGAAATCGTCATTCAGGTCAATGGTAAAGTGAAACAGAAGATGAATGTACCAACAGGCGCTTCAAAAGATGATCTGGAACGAATTGCAATAGAATCCGATGACGTCCAACAGGCGATCAGAGATAAAACGGTACGTAAAGTAATCGTGGTTCCGGATAAACTTGTGAATATAGTAGCCAATTAATAGAAAACCCGCTTCCAAAATACCTTGGAAGCGGGTTTTCTATTGTGCTGTACTGTTGCCGGCGACGTAGCCCGTGACAAGTGCACTTGTAATATTGTAACCGCCTGTGTAGCCATGGACATCAAGCACTTCTCCAGCAAAGTACAACCCCTTCACCAGACGACTTTCCATCGTTTGGGGCACGATTTCCTTGAGGCTTACACCCCCACCGGTCACAAAGGCTTTTTCAATGGACTGGGTACCATCTACATCGAACTCAAAACGCTTCAGGAACTGGATGATTGCATTGATATTTTCCTTGGAAACATGATGGCCGCTCAGCGCTGCATCAATATCCAAAAATTCAAGCATGAAGACTACCATACGCTCCTGCATGAGCGGCTTCAGGATGTTTTTCAAGGAGCGGTCCCGATTCTCCCTGATGGCACGCTCCACTTGTTCCTTCAATTGGCCGACAGTTGCATCGGGATGGAAATCGATCGACATTTTTATGGTCTCTGACTTCTGGCTCTGCAGCTCTTTATGGACGAACTGGCTGCACCTGAGGCTTGCCGGGCCACTGATGCCAAAGTGGGTGAAGATCATATCCATACGATGGGTCACCCGCGGCTTGCCGTTCTTTTTCAGCACAGAAAGGGCGACGTCCGACAAGCTTAACCCTTTCAACGCACCTGATTTTATGAAAGGTTCCGAAGAAGTGATGGGAACTTCCGTCGGAAAGAGCTCAGTGATTTTATGGCCTTCCTGTTCTGCAAAGCGGTGCCCGTCACCAGTGGAGCCAGTGTGCGGTACGCTTTTGCCGCCTGTGGTTACAATGACTGACCTGGCATTCATGGTACGGCCGTCAGTGAGTCTGACTCCCTGCACCGTACTGTTGTCGGATATGATTTCATCTACGATCGTTTCAGTCATGATTTCCACACCGTTTCGTTCAAGGGCGTCCAGAAATACTTGCAGTATGTCTTTTGCCTTGTCCGTTTTCGGAAACATGCGTCCGTGGTCTTCTTCTTTTAACGCCACCCCCCTGGTTTCGACAAATTCGATGATGCTCTCATTATCGAATGTAGAGAAGGGCCCATAGAGAAATTTGCCGTTACCGGGGATATGCTTGATGATCTCCTCATAGGGAAGGCGGTTGGTGACATTGCATCTGCCGCCCCCCGAAATGAGCAGCTTTCTTCCGAGAGTTTTATTTTTCTCGATCAGCAGCACTTTTTTTTGGGTCTGGGAAGCGGCGAATGCCGCCATGAGCCCACTCACACCGCCGCCTATTACAACTGTCTGGTACATCTGTTGTTCTCCTTTTTGTTTAAAACTGTTATGCTTTCGATTATAATGAATATTATTCTTAAAATAAGAGGGTTATAAAATGTCTGATTCAAATAAGCTGGTGCGCGGAACATTTCTGCTCACTATCGCGACAGTCATCACGAAAGTCCTTGGTATGCTTTACCTGATACCATTCTACAGCATTATGGGCGGGGAAGAAAATCTTGCCCTCTACGGTTATGCGTATACGCCCTACACAATCATGCTGTCTATTGCTGCAGCCGGAGTGCCGGGGGCAGTGTCCAAGTACGTCTCCAAATACAACGCATTAGGGGCGTATGCCACAAGCCAGAAGTTATACCGGTCAAGTCTGATCGTCATGATGGCGTCAGGGTTCATCGCTTTTTTAATTCTTTTCATGGCGGCACCCTATATTGCAGAACTGCAGACGCTTGCTGCCGGTGATGGTGAGCATCGTTGGTCTACCGAAGATATCACCCGCATCATCAGGGTCGTGGGCGTTGCGGTGATCATCATCCCATTCATGGCGACTTGGCGTGGTATTTTCCAAGGGTTCGAGTCATTTGGACCAACAAGCGCCTCTGCAGTCGTCGAACAGATCTTAAGGATCGCTTTCCTGCTCATCGGTTCTTCTCTTGTACTCTACGTCTGGAGTGGATCTGTACAGACGGCCAATGAACTTGCAGTGTTTGCAGCATTCATCGGGGGACTTGGTTCACTGGCGACACTGTGGTTCTTTTGGCGCAGAAGAAAGCCTCATATCCAAAAAATGGTCGAGTCGGATGAGACGGACTATGATTTCTCATATAAGGAAATGTACTCTGAAATCATCAGATACGGTATTCCATTCATCATAGTCGGCATCAGCATCCCACTTACTCTATTCATCGACCAGTTGACCCATAATAATGGTCTTGCCCTTGGAGGGGTACCTGAAGAGTTTCATGATGCATGGTTTGGCATGCTGAACTTGACGACGCACAAACTCGTCATGATTCCGACGGCCTTTGCCTCTGCATTTGCTATTACGATCTTGCCGTTCATCACGAAAAACTACCATCAGAGCAATTTGAAAGGCGTACACCACCAGATCAAGATGATGGTTTTAATGTTGCTGTTCTTTGCAGTACCTGCAGCAATCGGCATGATGATCCTGGCAGCACCACTGTATACTTCGTTCTACAGCTATAATGAAATGGGCATTAAGATTCTGATGTTCTATGCACCGGTCAGCATCGTCATTTCATTATTCACAATCACATGCTCCATCCTTCAGGGCATCGATAGACAGAATCTGACGCTTTATGTCGTTCTGACGATGCTTGCCATCAAGGCGGCAATCAATATTCCGCTTATAATGCAGTTCGGCACGGTCGGAGCCGTCATGGGCACCGGCATAGCGCTTAGCATTGGTGTCGCAATCAACTTCTACATCATCAGAAAGCACGGTGGGTTCAGCTTGAGGACGTTGTTCAGACCACTGGTGGAAATAATGGTCTACAGTCTCGTGATGCTTCTCGCAGTCGAAGTTGTATACTATATTTTCATCCTGAATACCGAGGTTGAGCAGAAACTCAACTCCATCATCATCATGGCCGTCGCAGTTCCGGTGGGGGGAATAGTCTATATGATACTATCCTTCAGAACCGGCCTGGCTGATGAAATACTGGGAAGTAGAGCAGATAAGATTCGCAAAAGATTGAAGGTGTTATAAATGAGACTCGACAAGTATTTGTCGAATGCCGGCGTGGGCAGTCGGAATGATGTTAAAAGATTCATCAGAAAAAAACATGTCGCAGTCAACGGCAAAGTGGTAACCGATCCGAAGTCATCCGTTTCAACCGAAGATACAGTCGAGATGGAGGGAGAAACAATCCAGCTCGAACAGTACATCTACTTTATGCTGAATAAACCTTCAGGTGTCATTTCTTCCACTGAAGAAGGTGCCACGTCAACTGTTATCGACCTGATCGATCACCCGCAAAAAGAAGAACTCTTTCCAGTAGGAAGACTCGACAAAGATACAACCGGTCTGTTGCTGATCTCCAATGATGGCAAACTCGCCCACACTCTTTTGAGTCCAAAGAAAAAACAACCCAAGACATATATCGCAACATTGTCAGAAGTACCGGAGGAAAAAGACCTGGAGCTGCTCAGGGAAGGGATACCTCTGAAAGATTTTACGAGCGCTCCGGCTCAAGCACATAGGTTGTCTGAGAAGGTCGTTGAGTTGACGATCACCGAAGGCAAGTTCCATCAGGTGAAAAGAATGTTCGGCTACCTGGGAAATGAGGTCATTGCCCTTGAGCGCAGCTCCTTTGCCGTCTTGGAGATGGATAAGACTTTAGAACCTGGAGAATACAGGCGACTCAAAGAAAATGAAATTGCTTTGTTGAGAAACGTTTAACAAATATGCCAATGGGTAAATATCAATCAGTAGACAACTACAAAATAATATGACAAGAGGTGTTTTAAATGGCTAGAAAAACAGGTGGATTGCTGAAAGTTGCAGCTATGCTTGGCCTGGCGGTAGCTGCCAAACAACTTTCCAAGAAAGAAAACCGTGATGCAGTGAAGAATGAATACAATAAAGTGAAAGAAGATCCTAAAAGCTATGCCCAAGATGTTCAGGACAAACTTTCAAAACAGGCTGGAGAATACCAGGAAAGAGCGAAAAGTGAATATGATCGGGTGAAACAAGATCCGAAAGGCTACGCTCAAAATGTACAGGAAAAAGTGAATAAACAAGCTGCTGAATATCAGGAGCGGGCAAAATCCGAAATCGAGAAAGCTAAAGAAGATCCTAAAGGATATGCCCAGTCAGCGCAGGAGAAAGCCAAATCAAGAATGAACAAAGATGAATCAGCAAGTTCAGACGATGGTTCAGATGATAGTGACAAGGTTTCTGCAAGCCAGGGCAAAAGTAGTGTTTCCGGTGAACACTCCACAAAACCTGACAGAATGGATGCAGAAGGTCAGCTGACAGACGAACAGATGAACAATGAGTGGATTTCAGAAGGCGGCATCCATCCGCAGGAACATTTGCAGGACGATGTCAGTCACGGTGAGTTGAATAAGGATGAAGCAAAAGTGATTGAAGGGCTAGAAGACGAGGAAGATGTTGATGTGGTACAAGACGAAGGTGAGATGGACGGCAACCATAATATCCACGTCGTCACAGATGAAGGTCTACAATCAAAAAAGAAAAATAAGTAATAATAACGGGGACGCGTGATATACACGTGTCCCCTTGTTTTTGTGGTTCCTTTTCTTTATCATTAAGCTAAAGATTGCGTCATATTTTATGGGGGTTGTCATCGATGGATTATAAATCATTAGTAGAATCGCATAGTGAAGCACTGATCAATGATCTCAAAGGGTTGCTTGAGATAGAAAGTGTAAAGGGAGAGGCCGTAGAAGGTGCACCAGTCGGTACTGGACCGAAACAGGCATTGGACTACATGATGGAACTTGGTGAGAGGGATGGTTTCCTGACTAAGACCGTCGATTCGATAGCGGGACATATCGAAGCAGGGAAGGAAGGGCCGCTGTTTGGAATATTGGGGCATGTTGATGTAGTTCCGCCGGGTAGCGGCTGGGATTCCGATCCGTTCACGCCAAAAGTCGTGGATGGCACAATTGTCGCGCGTGGCGTGCAGGACGACAAAGGGCCGACAATGGCTGCCTATTATGCAATGAAAATACTCAATGAACAAGAATTGCCCTTCAAACACCGGACACGTCTAATCATCGGCACTGATGAGGAATCCGATTGGAAATGTACAGAAGCCTATTTCAAGTCAGAAGAGATGCCTGAGGCAGGGTTTGCGCCGGATGCTGCATTTCCGCTTATACATGGGGAAAAGGGCATCTCTACATTCAATCTTGTACAAAAGAATCTTCAGGTTGATGAAACTGAGCCGAACATCGAATTGAAGGTTCTGATTTCAGGCGAGAGATATAATATGGTGCCTGAAGATGCGGAAGCCAAACTCAAAGTGCTCCAGAACATGAGTGAAGTGATCCAGTCGTTTGAAGACTTTTTACGCGAAACTGAGGCAGAAGGGAATTATGAAGTGGATAACGGATTCCTGAAGCTCGGGGTCCAAGGAAAAAGTGCGCATGGGTCTACACCAGAAGCAGGAGTCAACGCCGGACTTATACTGCTTGACTTCCTATCGAGATTGAATCTGGATGATAATGCGGAGAGCTTCGTAAGTTTTGCCACTGAAAGACTGGCCAACAGCACCGATGGTTCATTACTCGGCATGGATGCCTCCCATCCGGAACTCGGGGAGACGAGCGTCAATGTCGGAATGATCAACTATACCGAAGTCGATGGCGGCGTCTTTGGTGTCAATCTGAGATATCCCGAAGGCCTCGATTTTGAAGCAAGTGTGGAAAAGTTGGATGCGGAGATCATGGAACAAGGCTTTACTGTCGAAGATGTCGACTTTCAGCCTCCCCACTACGTGGATAAAAATGATCCTCTAGTTAAAATACTTACAGATACATACCGCAACCATGTAGAAGATGATTCCGAACCATTCACGATAGGTGGGGGTACATATGCGAGAGTCCTCGAGAAGGGTGTTGCATATGGTGCCATGTTCAATGATACGGAAGATACTATGCATCAGAAGAATGAACGGATGAAAATAGAAGAACTGCTATTGGCCACTGAAATCTATCTGGAAGCGTTGCATAGAATATGTATAAAGGGTGAATTGAATGAAAATTAGTTATTATAACGGTGAATTCAAGCAAGATTCTGACATTTCGATTGACTATAATGATAGAGCATTTTATTTTGGGGACGGCGTTTATGAAGTCATCCGACTTTACAATGGCGTTTTCTATACACTTGAAGCACATATCGATCGGCTTTTCAGAAGTATTGAAAAGATAGGGATCAAAGGGATCGAACGTAATGAAATCATGGAGATCATAGCTGGGCTGCAGCAACAGAACCAAATAAGCAATGGCTATATCTATCTTCAGGTATCAAGAGGTATAGATCGCAGAAACCATTCTTTCCCGGTTAACACGCCTCCTGCAGTTATGGCATATATGAATACGATTGAAGGCTCTGCCGCACATAGTAAAGAAGGAGCGGCCATCATCACATCTGAAGACTACCGCTGGCTGAAGTGTGATATCAAAAGCCTCAACCTGCTGCCGAATGTACTGGAAAAACAGCGTGCTGTAGAGCAGGGGGCCAAAGAAGCGGTATTGCACCGCAATGGCATCGTTACGGAAGGAACCTCAACGAATGTATTCATCGTCAAGGAGGGTGTCTTATATACTCATCCAGCGGACAATTTAATACTGAATGGCATTACCAGACTTTCAGTACTCGAAATAGCTGGTGAATTGGAGATTCCAGTAAAAGAAGAAAGTTTTACATTGGCTGACCTCGCTGCAGCTGATGAAGTATTCATTACAAGCACAACTTTGGAAGTGCTGGCGGTAGGCAGAGTGGATGGACAGACGATCGGTGAAGGAAGTAAAGGTCCGATGACGATGCGAATCCAAGAAACCTTTCAAAAAAAGACCCAAAAATTAAACATGTCCAAATAATGTTAAACGGAAAAATTACTCTAATTATTTTTTATTCCTTCAACGCTTGCACTGTATGGATTTGAAGGTGCCGGACATCCAGTTATCAAAATCGGTTCGACGATAGTTCTTGAAATAACCGAAGAAACACTATAAAATTTATAACACGAACAGAAATCTGCGCTATCTTATTCTTGAATATTTAGCGCTTTTTTCTTTGATGATGAAAAGAGGTGTGGAATTTGGAGCATTTCTATCAGCTCGGCTGGACACTAGACCCCGTCGGTGGTGCCTCCGGTGAAGCCTATAAGGCGGAACAGGATGGCAGGAAACTCTTCCTGAAACGAAATGCCAGCCCTTTCCTTGCTGCGTTGTCTGCTGAAGGCATCGTTCCGAAGCTGGTCTGGACAAAAAGAATAGAGACCGGCGAAGTAGTGACGGCACAGCATTGGAAGAATGGCCGGGAGCTGACTCGTGATGAAATGTGCTCGGAGAGGGTCGCTTTATTGATGAGTAAGATACACTCATCCAATCCTCTCCGCACCATGCTGAAAAAATTGGGCATGAAACCGATGTTGCCGGATCTCCTCCTCAATAAGATTCAAACGTCTCTTTCACCTAAGGTGAATGCCCATCATACTGTGCGGACGGCCATTCAATATCTGGAGAATGAAATGCCAAAGATTGATGAATCCTTCTGCACAGTGTGTCACGGGGATGTCAACCATAATAACTGGTTGCTGTCTGAACAGGATGAACTTTATCTGGTGGACTGGGAAGGCGCGATGATAGCCGATCCGGCCATCGACCTCGGGATGCTGCTGTATACTTATGTGGAGCCGGAGGATTGGGAAGAATGGCTTGAGGGTTATGGTAAACCGCTCAATAGAGATTTAAAGAAACGTATGAAGTGGTATACTCTGGTCCAGGCGATCACTATGATCCAGTGGTATGAGGACCATAAGCGGTTTAAGGACATGAACGACTGGATTATCTTTTTGAACAAAGTGATAGAGAGGGACCGCTTCATATAGAGTCACGTTTTATAAGAATCGGTAACAGGTGGTATATAATGAGGATGCGTAATAAGCCATGGGCTATGGATTTTCTGAACGAACATGGGCATATCGTGGATACGGATTCGTCCTATGCAGGAAATATTCAAGGGTTTTTCCCTTCAAAGCAATCGATTCATATGGAAATCGGTACTGGAATGGGGAGCTTCATCATAGAAATGGCTAAAAGAAACCCTGGAATAAACTACGTCGGCATCGAGCTCGACAAAAATGTTCTGATCCGTGTAGTCGAGAAGGTGAAGGAACAGGAGCTTGATAATATCAAGCTTGTCCTTCTGGATGCCCGTAAGCTGGAAGAATATTTCGGGGAAGAGGAAGTGGAAAGGATATATCTCAATTTCTCCGACCCGTGGCCGAAAAATCGACATGAGAAGAGAAGGCTTACCCATGAAGGGTTCCTTGATGGATATAGAAAAATAATGCACAGGGAAGGCTACGTTGAATTCAAGACTGATAACAGGAATCTGTTCGAGTTCAGCCTGAGAAGCATGAACAATTATGGAATGGCATTTGAAGAAGTCATCCTGGATCTTCATGCTGATGAGCCTCCTGAGAACATACGTACTGAATATGAGAATAAGTTCTCGGCTCAAGGAAATAAAATATATCGGTTAAAAGCATCTTTCTAGGATGCTTTTTTTATGTCGTGTATTTCCTCAATGAATAATGATAAAATGTAAATGGCGCCATTGTTTCTCAAGGTATGGAAAAATAAAAAAGCTGGGGAACTACAGTTCCACAGCTTCCATCATTTCACCTGTATAAGCATCGGCAGTAAATTGGTAACGCCTTGTCGCATCTCCTTCTCCTGTATGGAAACGGCCAGTGTAGACATCGCGTTCGAGACCGAGGAACTTCTTCTTTGAAGGGCTATAGTCAAGTGAGATAAATGTAATGTCATCATATTGAGCACGTAACTCTGCTAGGATGGCATGGGGGTGGATGTTTTTGTTCATCCTGATCCATATAAGGGCGGGAAGCAGCGCAAGAAGAATAGCTATGGAAATCTTTATGTTTCTAGATGGCATGGTATGACCTCCTATCGCAATAATTTTATCATATTTATGTGTCAAATGATCATGAAAAGGGGAATTGTAATGAAAGTCACAGACAACACTCTCGAGAGAATGAAAATATTGACAGAACTTCATGGCGCACCGGGATTTGAAGATCAGGTACGCGCTTATATGAAACAAGAAATGGCACCTTTGGCGGATGACATCATCCAAGATGGTCTAGGAGGCATTTTTGCACTTAAAAAATCCAAAGTGAAAGATGCGCCTAAAGTGATGATAGCAGGCCATATGGATGAAGTGGGCTTCATGATTACCCAAACGACCGACAATGGTCTATTGAAGATCACTCCGCTTGGGGGATGGTCGAATGATGTACTGCTTAGCCATAAGTTTAAAGTGAGGGCTTCTGGGGACAGAGAGATTCCAGGGGTTATAGGCAGCGTGCCCGTCCACTTCAGAAAAAGGGACGATAAAGGCAATATGGTGAAGATCGAGGATATGTTGCTTGATGTCGGAGCAGATAGCCGGGAAGAACTAGAGGAAATGGGCATCTATCCAGGAGATTCTGTTGTACCAGATGTGGATTTCCAAGTGATGGAAAATGAGGACAAACTTCTCGCCAAAGCCTGGGACAACCGCTACGGCTGTCTGATCGCGATAGAGACGCTCGAGGCACTGGCGGATGTTGAGCTTAATTGTGACTTATACGTCGGCGCGAATGTCCAGGAAGAGGTAGGGCTCAGAGGGGCAAAAGCAAGCGCCAACATGATACAGCCAGACATCGCGTTTGTAGTGGATTGTTCCCCGGCGAATGATATGATGGGTAAAAATGATGACATTGGGAAACTGGGTGAGGGAACCCTCCTGAGAATAATGGACCGCACAATGATCCTATCCAAACCGATGCGCGACTATATGATCAGCACGGCGGAAGAGAACGATATCAAATATCAATACTATCAGTCCCCAGGCGGCACGGACGCAGGCAGCATCCATGTTGCCAATGATGGAGTGGTGAGTGCAGTGGTTGGGATTGTGGCACGTTACATACACACGAGCCACTCAATCATCAATAGGAATGACTATCTTGAAGCGAGGAAGATGCTGATGGAGCTTGTGAAGGGTATTGACGCCCAAAAGGTTGAACAGTTGAGAGGACACTGATGAGGACGCTTCTTAGGAGATGGTTCATAGATGGCATGAGTTTTATGGCACTCGGTCTGTTCTCATCACTGATCATCGGCCTCATCATTGATACCATCGGCACATATATCCCTTACCTTTCAGGTTTTAGGGAGATAGGGGCTGTGGCGATGAGCATGGCAGGAGCTGCCATAGGGGCCGCAATCGGATACGGCTTGAAGGCGCCACCTCTTGTCATCTTCACTGTGGTGGCGATCAGTTATGCAGCCTATGACATGGGTGGGGCTGCAGGTAGTTATATTGCGAGCATCGCCTCTATAGAGATTGCCAGACTATATGCTGGAAGGACCAGAATAGATATTATATTGACACCGCTCTTCACCCTTATCATCGGATACGGTGTGGCGCGTTTTATTGGACCTGTAATCGGTGATTTCATGACTGGCATGGGCGATGTAATCGTCTTTGCCACGGAACAGCGTCCATTTGTGATGGGTATGCTGGTAGCAGTCATATTCGGCATTACATTGACGGCCCCATTATCGAGTGCTGCCCTTGCCCTGATGCTTGATATAAGCGGACTTGCTGCGGGAGCTGCAGTCATTGGCTGTTGCTGTCATATGGTGGGTCTTGCTGTGACGGGGTATCGGGACAATGGTTTTTCTGGTGTATTATCCATCGGCCTCGGCACATCAATGCTCCAAGTGCCTAATGTATTGTTGAATCCATTTATCCTTATGCCTCCAATCCTTGCGAGTGCAATCATCGCCCCTATCATGACCGTATTCTTTCCGATGGAAAATAATGCTGCCGGTGCCGGGATGGGCACAAGCGGGCTTGTTGGACAGATCATGACCATAGAAACCATGGGGCCGACGATGGAAGTACTGTTACTTATCCTGATCTTCCAAATTATTTTACCAGCCGTTGTAACTCTGATATTCTATATCCTGCTTAAACGTATAGGCTTGATAAAAGAAGGGGATCAGACACTTAAACTGGGAACATGAGATTAGAATCAGATGTGGAGGTTTTTTTATGAATATTTTTCAGCTTAGAGACAGAATCATCGAGAAATTAAAGGAGAAGCGTGATGATTTTCAGACAGCATTTGATCGCGAAGAGGAAATGCTGAGGGTGGAGCGCATTGACAATGGCAAAGGATTGGATATTGCGTTATCAAAAGCCGTGGACAAAGCAAAGAAGGATGATAAATTCGTCGATGAAGTGGTGTATTATATCGATGAAACTCTCGAGCGAATGAAAGAAGGCGAATTGACACTCGATGAGAATGCCATCTATCCTGTTGTAAGGTCAACGAGTTTCCATAAAGAAACTAAAAGTGGATTGCCTTTCATAACAGATGACCATACAAATGAAACAAATATCTATTATGCCCTCGATTTTGAGAAAAGCTACCGTCTGATTGATGAAGAACTGCTCAACTCCTTAGGCATCGATAAAGCAGCTTTAAAGAAACTCGCTTGGAAAAACCTTGAGAAATTACCCATCAGTTACAAAAAGGATACAATCCAGGAAAATGATTTCTATTTCATCAACCACAATGATGGCTATGATGCGACCAGGATCCTGAATGACGCCTTCCTCGGAGAAATGTACCACAGTATGGAAGGTGAAATGATGGTCGGTTTACCGCATCAGGACGTCCTTATAATCGCAGATGTCAAAAATAATGTGGGCTATGATGTGATGGCACAAATGATGATGCAGTATTTCGCCGAAGGGTTGACACCAATCACTTCGCTGTCCTTCTCCTATGAT
The DNA here is from genome assembly GCF_039538805.1 of Salinicoccus jeotgali. Classification (GTDB taxonomy): domain Bacteria; phylum Bacillota; class Bacilli; order Staphylococcales; family Salinicoccaceae; genus Salinicoccus; species Salinicoccus jeotgali. Next base: position 28,914 of record NZ_BAABCK010000022.1, read on the forward strand.
GGCGACAAACTGCAGCCGGTATTCATACTCGGGAAACAACAGAACAATAAAAGAGGTAGAGAAGAATGAAATTGACATATAACAGGAAACACGTCGGTGATGTACTACTTGTTACCTTTGAAAAAGCGGATGATCCAATCTATGAGTATCATGATGATGTTACAATCATTAAAAGTGGGAATAGGATCATAGGATTGAATATATTCAATGCTTCAAAACATATCACTATGCCCGATGATGTCAATATAGAGCCTGATGAAAATATTGTTCAGGAAATCAATAACCTACTTGAGAAGGACGGACTGGAAACAATCCAACCAGATCTATCACCAAAGTTCGTAGTCGGAAAAGTGATACAGAAATCAGCTCATCCCGATGCTGATAAATTGAATGTATGTCAAGTGGACGTCGGTGATGAAACGCTGCAGATAGTATGCGGGGCACCTAACGTAAGTGAAGACCAACTTGTAGTGGTCGCTAAAGTCGGCGCAGTGATGCCGGACGGGATGTATATCAAGCCTTCTAAATTAAGAGGCGTGGAATCATCGGGGATGATCTGTTCGAAGAAAGAACTCAACCTCGAGGATGATGGTGTCAAAGGAATTTATGTGTTGGACGACAGCTATGAAGTATCACAACCATTTGAAGTTAAATAAGGGTGATGAAAGTGGATAGAGGAAGAAGGAGAAGACGATTCAGTCGTGATTTCGAAGACAGAAATCCAAGCAGCGAAAACTTCAGGTTTCCGCTGGATATAGGCGACGAGGCGAAGGGTAGCGAAAGCAGCCCAGATGATTTTGACGAACCTTCAAAAGATCTGATCAGACAACAGCAACAGAAGATTCTGTTGGATGAGCATAATTCCAGGAAACGCCGTGCATCGAAGTTCACGATAAGTAAAGCCCGTGAAGTGCCTTCTGCGATCCATGGAACAAAAAAAGGTCACGAACCGGATCAGAAAGAAGAATCCGAGGCAAAAGCAAAAGAAAAAAAAGATGGAGGCTATGTGTCTCCACTCGTCGAGGAATTGAAACGCCAGCGCGAAGAACGGGCACGACGCCAGAAAAAGAAGGCGAAAATTCAGCATAACCAATATCAGGGCCCGCTACAAAAGAAGGGAATGCGAACTGCTCCTGGAAAGTTGACCTATAGTTCATCTGGAGAAAACGATGGTAAAGAGGCTGATGAACAAAACTCGGTTAAAGCATCAACTCCTTTTAATGTCATCATGACGCCCTATGATAAAAAGAAATCACAAAGCGCACCTAACCGCCCTGTGAAACGCAGTGGACCAAAAAACACCTTGCCGCCGCTCGAAATTCTGGGACAGCAAAAGGATGGCCAGTATGAGTTGAGGGATGAAGGCCTGGGGGATGTCATCGTTTCAGCGTTCCAGGCCATTGGTGTGCCGACCCGTCTGCGTGATGTCAAGACGAATGGTGTAACCGCCCGCTATGAACTGTCTTTGGACCGGAATTTCAGGCTGAATGTAGTCGGTAAGCTTAAAGAACATCTACTGCCATATCTACCATTTGATGATATGAAGATAATAGCACCGATTACAGGCACATCGAATATCGGGATAGAGTTCATGCTACCTGAACCTTATCCCATTTCCTTCGCCACACTCTTTACATCCAGCAGCCTTAGACTTCGCAAAAATGATTACAAGTTCGTCATGGGCAAAACCGTCGACGATCAAATTTTCAGCTTCCTTCTGCCAAAAGCCGGACATATCCTGCTTTACGGTGGAAATGAAGCAGAGACCTCATCAGTCATCGACAATATACTCGTCTCCCTACTGATGAACCATAGCCCCGATGAGTTTCGGATTCATGTGGCTTCTGATAAGGCGCATTATGACGCCTACAAAGATTTGCCCCACATGTTCAGCACACCTAAGTCAATTGGGGACAAGACGGTACTTGAAGATGCCCTCAATGAACTGAACGACAGGCATAACCAGTTCAGAAGAGCGAATGTGCGGAACTTGAGCAGTTATAACCAAAGGGTCAGCAATGATGCTAAAAAGAGTGTCATAGTAGTAGTGATTGATGATTTATCTGACTTGTTCGAGTACAATAATCCTGAAGCGATACGGGCAATCGTCCAACTGCTTAAAAAAGGCAAACCGCTTGGAATGCACTTGATCTTGAACCATTCAAGAAGTGATGTTGGAATCCGATTCGAGCTGCTTCAACAGATGCAGACGCGTCTGTCGTTTAAGGATGAAAAATCGAAGGTGATCGATGGCAGTAATGAACTTGCAGAAGGAAACGATATGCTGGTTCAAATCCCAATTTCCAATCAGCCTGTACGAGTCAACGCAGGCGTTCTGACCCCGGAAATCAAGCAGAGGATATTTTCCCACATCAAGGGAATGAGAAAATGAATAGATTTTATGAAAGTGTGGTGGTCTCATGGAAAAATATCATTTTATAGGAATCAAAGGAGCAGGCATGAGTGCCTTAGCACAAGTTCTGCATGATATTGGGCACCAGGTCCAAGGATCAGATATAGAAAAAGAAGTGTTTACAGAGTACCAACTTAGAGATAAGGGCATCTTGATATTGCCTTTTAGTGCCGATAACATTGTCGAAGGTGTGACGTATATTGCCGGCAATGCATTCAATGACGAGCATGAAGAAATTAAAAAGGCTCATGAACTCGGGTATCCAGTCATCAGATACCATAAATTTTTATCTGAATTCATGAATCAGTTTACATCGATAGCAGTCACGGGGGCCCACGGTAAAACATCGACCACGGGACTTCTCAGCCATGTTATGAATGGGGATGTGGACACTACATTCCTGATAGGGGACGGCACAGGTTTCGGACTTGAGAGTAGTGAATATTTCGCTTTTGAATCGTGCGAATATAAACGTCATTTCCTAAGCTACCATCCGGATTACGCAATTATAACCAACATTGATTTCGATCATCCCGACTACTTCACAGACTTGGATGATGTTATAGATGCATTTTCCGATATGGCTTCCCAGGTGAAAAAAGCAGTCATTGCTTATGGTGGAGACCATTATGCGCAGCAGATCGACTATCAGGTGCCTGTCTACTTCTATGGGATAGGGCAAGAGTACGATTTCTATGCTGATAATATAGAGTCAAATAGCAATGGGACGGTTTTTGACGTCTATTTTAAAGGAGAATTCCTGAACAACTTCCTTATTCCCCTCCATGGAGACCATAATGTTTTAAACGCTTTAGCTGTCATAGCCGTCAGTTACTTAGAAGACTTGGATATGACCAACATTAAAGAAGCATTCACCACTTTTGGGGGGGTTAAAAGGCGTTTCAGCGAAACCTACCAAGATGGAATGGTGATAGTGGATGACTATGCACACCACCCCCGTGAAATCAGGGCTACTTTGGAAACGGCCAGAAAAAAGTATAGCGGAAGGGAAATCGTTACGGTGTTCCAACCGCATACATTTACAAGAACCGAAAAATTCCTTAAGGAATTTGCAGAAGTATTGTCCGGCTCCGACAAGTCCTATATAGTGGATATCTTTGGTTCCGCACGTGAAGACGCGGGCAGCCTATCAAGTCGGGATCTTGTGGCGCTCATACCAGGAGCTGAACTCCTTGATGAAGAAGATATCGGGAAGTTGAATATGCACAAGGAAGCCGTAATAATATTCATGGGTGCGGGAGATATACAGAAATATGAGAAGAGATTTACAGAGTTATTATCATAATAGGGATGAATCATGTTTACACCCGTATGTTTTGGGTTAATCTTAAGTATGACTAATCAAATATAAATGAATATGGAGGCGTTGGAATGGATTGGCAAATAGTTTTATATATTGCTGCAGGCATTGCTGCAATTGCTTTTCTGATTCTTTGTATCGCACTGGCGGTAGTACTGTTTTCAGTGAAGAAGAATCTGGATCATGTTGCAAAAACACTTGATGGTGTAGAAGGTCAGATACAAGGCATCACTAGGGAATCGACAGACCTGCTTCATAAGACGAACCGTCTTGCTGAAGATGTTCAGGGTAAATCTGCAAAACTCAATTCTGTAGTGGATGCAGTCCAAGGCATCGGTAATTCCATGGGGAATCTTAATGAATCTGTAGATAGAGTGACAAACTCCATTACACATAACATTTCCCAAAATGAAGATAAGATTTCGCAAGTCGTCCAATGGTCAAACGTAGCGATGGAAGTTGCCGACAAATGGCAGATGAGACAAAAGCGCAATAGTGCTTTTAACACGAAATATTCTGCAACAGCAGAAACAGATCCGGATAATCTTCCGGTCGCTGTAAATCGAGCGGTAACAGAAAGCGATAATGTAGATGAAGACCGCATCAATGCAGGTCTTGAACAAGATCGTAAATAACAGGAGGTTTATATATGGAAACCTATAACCGTGACCGTCACCTTCATGGTGTTGAAGAGTATGAAGAACAAGTCCATCAATCGACCGGCAGGGATTTCACTGTCGGCCTGGCTGTCGGTTTAATTGTAGGTACAGTCGGCGGTTTATTACTGGCACCAAAATCTGGCGATGCGCTTAGGGATGATATCTCCGAGCAGACCCAGAAGCTCTCAGAAGGCCTGAACTCTGAAACCGGTGGGGGACAGGGTGGTCTGAAGGAAAAGGCTCAAGAAAAAAAAGAAGAGCTCAGCAATAAAGTTAATGAAACCAAAGATGAGATAAAAGCAAAAAAAGGTGAGCAAGAGGAAAAGCAGAGAGTCAAATCCCTTGACGAATCTGCCGTCAAAGCTCAAAAAGATGCAATTCAGGAAGAAGTCCAAGAGCCTGGCCGTGACGATGTAAGAACGGTTGATGTATCTAAATTCGAGGAAACACTTGACGGAGATAAGAAATAGTAATAATATGATGGCATTCTTCTACTAACCACATGTACATGCATGTGGTTAATTTTATGAGGTGAAAACATGAATGGACAAAGCAAGGATATTGAAAAAGCCATTTTGGATACGGATATTGAATTGCTTGAACTTTTTCAAAAACGGCATGAATTAATGCTAGACAAACCAGAATCCTTCAACATGACTGATCATTTTAAAAGGTTGGAACAGTTGGCTGGCGAGCTCGGTTCACGAGAAGGAATGGAGGCGCTCCTGAATCTTACAGCCGAGTCTAAAGGGAAAACACCTTTGTTGGTGTCAAGATCTACCAAAGCTACGGACACTGTTGTGAGAGTAGGCGATGTGTCGATAGGTGAAGGTTCTCCTGTACATATTTTCGGGCCGTGCGCAGTAGAATCGTTCGATCAAGTGGCGACAGTAGCAGAACACATGAAAAGTAAAGGTTTCGATATTTTAAGGGGAGGGGCGTTCAAACCGCGTACATCTCCCTATGAATTCCAAGGTCTTGGCAAAGAGGGTCTGGAAATATTACTGAAGATCAAGGAGACTTATAATCTGAAAGTGATCAGTGAGATTGTAGCGCCTGAACATGTTAAACTGGCCGAGCCTTACTTGGACATGTTCCAGATTGGTGCACGCAATATGCAGAACTTCGAATTATTGAAAGCTGTTGGAAGATCCGACAAACCAGTTTTTCTGAAAAGGGGTCTGAGTGCAACAATAGAAGAGTTTATGATGGCTGCCGAATATATACTTTCAGAAGGCAACAGTAATGTCATATTATGTGAGCGTGGCATAAGGACTTATGAAAAGATGACACGAAACACCCTTGATATCTCTGCTGTACCACTGCTTAAGCAAAAAACTCATCTTCCTGTCATGGTTGATGTTACGCATTCAACAGGAGTTAAGGAAATCATGGCAGACTGTGCCAATGCTGCCCTTGCAGCAGGTGCGGATGGCATAATGGCTGAAGTGCATCCAGATCCTGTAAATGCCCTTAGCGATCAGGCTCAGCAGATGACACTTGAGGAGTTTGATAAATTTCATCAAAACATCTCATAACAGTGACTAATTGCTGTTCTTCGTGTTATCATAATACAAAAAGCGCTTTCAGAAAGCGCGCGGGGGTGCAATATGACGGTTACAATATATGATGTTGCCCGGGAAGCCAAAGTCTCGATGGCGACAGTCTCTAGGGTATTAAATGGGAATCCCAATGTTAAACCAGATACCAGAAAGAAAGTCAAAGACGTCATCGAGCGTCTTGATTATCGACCTAATGCTGTAGCACGCGGTCTGGCAAGCAAGAAAACGACAACAGTCGGTGTCATCATTCCTGATATCTCCAATCTATACTATTCCTCTTTGGCAAGAGGATTGGATGATATAGCAGAAATGTATAATTATCAGGTCATCATCACCAATACAGATAATGATCCGGAAAAGGAACGCGATGCCTTTTTGAGTCTCATCAGTAAACAAGTGGATGGCATCGTCTTTTTGGGTGGTGCATTGAATGACGAAACTTTGGATGATATCAAGCGCTCGCATCTTCCTGTAGTCATCTGTGGAACAAGTGAGAAGGATGAGAATCTGCCTTCAGTCAATATTGACTATCACAAAGCAATTAAAGAAGCATCCTTGAAGTTTTTTGAAGAAGGAGCCGCCCAGATCAGTTTTGTCAAAGCTTCCTATTCTGAGCAGCTTGAACAGCATATTGAGGAAGGGCTTAAAGCTGCCTATAAGGAAAAAGGAAAAAATTTCAGAAATGAATTGATATTCTCGACTGGTGAAGACTATCAGTCTGGAAAAGAAATATTCGAGAAATTGCGTACTGTTGAATCTGATGTCATCATTACCATGAGTGATGAGACTGCAATAGGTATTCTTCATGCCTATATGGATGAAGGGTTTAAGGTGCCTGCTGATGTACAAATTATCAGCTGCAGCAACACAAGACTGGTCAATATGTCGCGTCCATCCTTATCAAGCATAGCTCTACCGCTTTACGATATCGGAGCTGTCGGGATGAGGCTGTTGACGAAGTACATGAAGGATGAACCGATTGAAGAAGCGAATGTCATCCTCCCATACAAAATTGAATATCGGTCCACTACAAAGTAAACGCACTGAGGCAAACTCTGAAGCGGAAAACGGCTTGGAAATCCTAAATTAGGATTTCCGAGCCGTTTTTTTGATGGTGAATGACAAAATAAGGTTCAAAATTTTTCTTATGCCCATCTGTCGTAATGGGTATGAATATTCGGTATAACCATATCACAGCTAAAAAATACACATAAAACACATATATCCGAGTATCCTTACTGATCTTCTATATGAAGCATGGCACGTGAGAGCATACTCCTGTTTTTTTCATTGATATCTCGCCGCCTGGGTATATCATCATAATCACTGAAATCGTCTTCCCAGAGGACTGGGAAGTCAACTGGACATTTGCTTTCATACTTGGTGATGAATGCTTCAGGCAACCGCCCCCGTAAAGGAGGAATATCATTCATGGCAAGCCATATCTGCGCCCACATCCTGGGTACGACCTGCCATAGGTTATAACCGCCACCACCAACTGCGATCCATTTTCCATCCGTATACTTATCTGCCATCTCATTGACGAATCTTGGAATCTCCTCAAATGTGTTTGAAGTCACTGAAAGATGCGTCATCGGATCCCTGTAATGTGCATCCACACCATTCTGACTGAATAATATGTCCGGTTTAAATTTAATGATGGCAGCCTCCAACGTTTCCTTGAAGATTTCAAGGAAAGATTCATCTTCTGTAAATGCATCAATTGGAAGATTGACGGCAAATCCAAAACCTTCTTCCGTGCCACGTTCTGTAAGGCTGCCAGTACCCGGGAATAGGTACCGTCCCGTTTCGTGGATGGAATAAGTCATGACTTCATTGCTGTCATAGAATATCCATTGGACACCATCACCGTGGTGGGCATCCGTATCAATATACATCACACGCTGATTATATTTTTGGCGCATATACTCTATAGCGACAGCCGAATCGTTGTAGATGCAAAATCCGCTTGCTCTACCGCTGAATCCGTGATGGAGGCCACCGGCAAGACTTAAGGCCTTTTTGGCACGCCCCTCCATCACTGCATCAACAGCAGTCAATGTAGCACCGACCAGCATACGGCTTTTTTCATGCATTCCCTCAAAACTTGGTGTGTCATCTGTGTTCAAGCCATAACTTTCCATTTTTTCAGGAGACAATCTGCCTTCCCCCGCCTGTTTGACCGCATCCATATAATCCTGCTTATGAACCAGGCCAAGTTCTGCGTCAGTGGCATCACGAGGTTTGATAATGTCAGCTTCATTGAGTTGTGAGGACATGGTGAGTAGGTCGGTTGTCATCTTGACCCGCATTTGATTGAAAGGGTGGGTGGAACTAAAGCGATATTTCAGCAATGAATCATCATAGATATAGATTGGTTTCGTCATTGGCCCATCTCAGAAGGTTCAAGCACTGAAAACCCTTTACCTTTAAGAGTATCTATGGCTTTTTGTGGATTCATCGCCTGCACCCTGAGAACAATTGTCTTATACCCTTTCTTTTCCTTATTTCCATAGACGGAAATGCTGATTATCTTTATGTTCAGATCCTTAAAAACTTTACCGATATCGTAGATGACGCCAGTCCGGTCTTCAATGTCCACTTCAATGATTGAGCCGGGTTCAGTTATACCCGTAAGTTCCAAGTAAGTGTTTAGCATGTCCTTTTGCGTGATGATGCCGACAACCTGCTCATTCCTGAGCACTGGTATCGCCCCGATGGAGTAATGATAGAAATCGAGGGCTATCTCTTCAACAAAGTCCAAAGGGTGGCAGTAGGTTACCCTTTTTCGCATAATTCTCGATATCGGAACTTTCAACGTAAAGTCAGGGTCATCATCAGACAGTACTGAGGGTAGTGTCAGCTTCACATCGCGGTCGGACACTATACCTTGAAGGCCTCCATTACCATCGACAATTGGAATATGTCTAAATGAATATGTGCTCATCATATTCAAGGCGTCTTCTATAGTATGCTCCGGTGAGAGTGTCTTAACCGGGCTGGTCATAATTCTTTCTACTAGCATGTTTAACCTCCTAGAAAAAAAATCTATTTTTAAATCTGAGCTTGTCAAACTCCATCATCTGATCATTGGTTATATTTTCACCGATGCGTGCCATGAGTGTATTGGCCGGGTGGCCTGTTATTTCGGGGTCATTCGTCTGAAAGACTTCAAAACCGGAACTTGCCATAAAATCAATCATGAGCTTTTTATATTCATATACATCGAGGCCACTATTTTTGAGGTCCCAATGCCAATAGTACTCTGTAGTCAATATGATGTAATTTTCCATGAAATTGTCTTTCATGGCATGTTTAAGCATCTGTTTGCCAAGGCCGAAACCGCGATAGCTAAGAGTGACTTCAACCGCTCCAAGTTCCATGATATAAGGCAGATTACCATCAGACCAACGTTCCATGGGATCCGGGTGATGGAAAGTCACATAGCCTAAGATATGGTCTTTAAGGCGTGCGATTATAATCCTTCCTTCCTCAAGCTCTGCAATTTCCTTTAATGCATCGAACTGTTCAGCAGGACGGCGGAATGCATCAAGACCATCATCATATGTGAACTGCTCAAGTTCTTTTTCGGTCAGCGGTCCTTCTATGATAAATGATTGGTTTTGCGTGTCATATTCTTCTTTATTGTATGCCTTTATGTGACGCAAAAAGAAGACCTCCTGGAAAGTTATTTTAATTATTTTGAAATATGCTACTATTCTATTATATAATAAGAATTGTAAAAGTGAAAACACAAAAGGGGAGTTAAGATTATGGACGTGGAACTTTATGAAGCAACAGATCAAAATCCTAACTTGAAGGATTATGAAGAAGCGGTAAAAAACCATGATTGGAAAGAAGTCGAGAAGAACTTCTCCTGGTATGAAACGGGCAAGTTCAATATGGCTTATGAAGCAATCGATAAGCATGTGGATAACGGTCGTGGTGATAAAGTGGCGCTCCATTATAAGAATGGAGATAACAAATCATCGTTTACCTTCGAAGATATGAAGAAGGCGTCGAACAAAGCTGCGAATATCCTAAAAGATGAGGGTGGAGTCGTGAAAGGGGAGAGGGTCTTCATCTTCATGTCAAGAAGCCCCAAACTCTACTTCACGCTGTTGGGCGCACTCAAACTCGGTGCAATCGTTGGTCCATTGTTCGAGGCTTTCATGGAAAAGGCGGTAAGGGATAGACTTGAGAACAGTGATGCTAAAGTCATTGTAACAACACCTGAGCTGCTACCAAGAATCCCAGTCGACGATTTGCCTTCTTTAGAAAAAGTCATTGTCGTAGGAGACGATGTAGAAGATAAATACATCGATTTCAATAAAAGTTATAATAATGCTTCAGAAGATTTTGAAATTGAATGGCTGGATAAGGAAGATGGTATGATTCTCCACTATACAAGTGGTTCTACTGGTCAGCCAAAAGGTGTATTGCATGTACAGTATGCAATGATCCAGCACTATATTTCAGGCAAGTATGTACTCGATCTTAAAGAAGATGATGTATATTGGTGCACAGCAGATCCAGGTTGGGTCACGGGTACTTCTTATGGAATTTTTGCGCCATGGTTGAATGGTGCCACAAACGTTGTAGTAGGGGGAAGATTCTCTCCAGAAGCATGGTATGGTGCCATCGAAGACCTCAAAGTCACCATCTGGTACAGTGCACCTACAGCATTCCGTATGCTAATGGGGGCAGGGGATGAAATCATCAATGATTTTGATTTATCTTCCTTGCGCCATGTCCTGTCCGTTGGGGAACCGCTTAATCCGGAAGTCGTCAAATGGGGGATGAAAGTATTCAACTTAAGGATACATGACACATGGTGGATGACCGAAACGGGTGCGCATATGATCGTCAACTTCCCGTCCATGGACATCAAAGGCGGCTCGATGGGTAAACCATTACCTGGAATCGAAGCTTCCATCATTGACGATGAAGGCAATGAACTGCCAGCAAACCGTATGGGTAACTTGGCAATGAAGAGTGGCTGGCCAGCGATGATGCGTAAAATATGGAAGAATGATGCCAAGTATGAATCCTACTTCATTGGAGATTGGTATGTTTCAGGAGATTCTGCATATAAGGATGAAGATGGCTACTACTGGTTCCAAGGGCGCGTGGACGATGTCATCATGACTGCTGGTGAGCGTGTTGGGCCATTTGAAATAGAATCCAAGCTGGTGGAGCATCCAGCAGTACAGGAAGCGGGAGTCATCGGCAAGCCAGATCCTGTAAGGGGAGAAATCGTCAAAGCATTCATTGCATTGCGTGAAGGGTACGAACCGACAGACGAGTTGAAGGAAGAAGTCCGTAAATATGTCAAAGAAGGTTTGGCGGCGCATGCTGCACCAAGGGAAATAGAATTCAAGGATAAACTGCCGAAGACACGTAGCGGTAAAATCATGAGACGTGTCCTGAAGGCTTGGGAACTTGATCTACCTGCAGGTGATTTATCTTCAATGGATGATGATTGATCATTGATTGCCTCTGATGATATCAGAGGCAATTTTCTGTGAATTATGGCATAATGGATATGTAATGAGGATAAGATAATACTTAAGAGGGAGATGTAAATATGGCACAATTGACTGATCAACAAATTGCCGCAGAAGTGGATATCAAAGGTATCGAAGAGATAGCTGAAAATGCAAATATTCCCCACGATGCTCTCGAGATGTATGGAAAATATAAAGCTAAAATTGATATACATAAAATAGAAGGGAATGAGAAGGATTCAAAAGTCGTACTTGTTTCAGCAATGAATCCAACCCCGGCCGGGGAAGGGAAATCGACTTGTACTGTAGGTTTGGCGGATGCATTCAATAAGCTCGAAAAAAATGTGATGGTTGCATTACGTGAACCTTCACTCGGACCTGTTATGGGCATTAAAGGTGGAGCTACTGGAGGCGGACGTGCACAAGTGCTTCCGATGGAAGAGATAAATCTTCATTTCAACGGGGACCTTCATGCAATAACTACTGCCAATAATGCACTTTCAGCATTCATCGACAACCACATACACCATGGAAACAAGCTTAATATCGATCCAAGACGCGTAACATGGAAGCGTGTACTCGATATGAATGACCGTGCCTTGCGGCAAGTGGTGGTCGGACTCGGAGGCCCTTCAAGAGGGGTGCCGAGGGAAGACGGTTTCGATATCACTGTAGCGAGTGAAATCATGGCGGTACTCTGTCTTGCGAGTGACCTGATCGACTTGAAAGATAAATTATCCAAAATTGTTTTCGGCTATACTTACGACAGGGAGCCGGTGACAGTAGGACAACTTGAAGTGGAAGGTGCCTTAGCACTGCTGCTGAAAGAAGCAATCAAGCCGAATCTGGTGCAGACGATGGAAGGTACGCCGGCATTGATCCATGGCGGACCGTTCGCAAATATCGCCCATGGGTGCAACTCGCTCATAGCAACGAATACTGCCAGAAAACTTGCAGATATAGTAGTTACTGAATGCGGATTCGGTTCTGATCTCGGTGGGGAGAAATTCATGAACATAAAAGCCAGGAAGGGCGAATTCGCTCCGGATGCCATTGTTCTGGTAGCGACCATCCGTGCATTGAAGATGAATGGTGGAGTAGCCAAGAGTGATCTTGGGGAACCGAATGTCAATGCTTTGAAAGAAGGGATCGTAAATCTCGAAAAGCATATAGAAAATGCGCGCAAATTCGGGGTGGAACCAATTGTGGCATTGAATGATTTCGTCACTGACACAGATGAAGAAAGGGATTTTGTGCTATCCTGGTGCAAATCTAAGGATGTGAGGGTTTCCTTGACGAAAGTTTGGGAACTTGGTGGAGAAGGGGGCGTCGAGCTTGCAGAACAGGTGATGGAAGTACTTGATGAGCCTCAGAACTTTAAACAGCTATATGAAAATGAACTGCCGATTGACCAGAAGATAGAGAAGATTGTCACCGAAGTCTACGGGGGAGACGGTGTAATCTTTACGGACAAGGCTAAGAAGCAGTTGGCTGAAATCGACCGTCATGGTTGGGGCGATTTCCCTGTATGCATGGCCAAATCACAATATTCGCTAAGCGATGATCCCTCACTCCTCGGTCGTCCAACTGGATTCAAGGTTACTGTTAGAGAAGTGATTGCCAAGACAGGAGCGGGCTTCGTAGTAGCCCTAACAGGGGATATCATGACCATGCCAGGACTTCCAAAAGTGCCTTCTGCAGTTAACATGGATGTAGATTCGGAGGGAAATTCAAAAGGACTTTTCTAACACTTGAAAATGTGGCAAACATTGGAAAACAAGTTTTGGAACCATTGATATGAAAGAAATGTTGTGTTGAAGGGCTGGTAAATCAGCCCTTCTTTTTATGTAATTTTTTAGTAAAAATTCTCTCTATATTATAATTGAAAATCCTCCGGGCCTTCTAGATACTTCACTTCATCTGGAGGGCCCGGAGGCAGTTTTACGCTATGAACTTTTAATCATCTTCATTATCTTCATCTTCATCGTCGCTTTTACTTTTTGATTCGCTTCCACCGACCCGATATATGTCGTCATAGGAGCGTGTCACAGTACCCATCAGATCCGATGCACTAAGGCCGGAGTCAAAGTCATCTCCCATGCGGTCCATGATTGCTGGGTCATTCAGGCTGCTTTTATCTTCAAAACGTGTGTCTTCAGCGATAAGCCCTTTAATCGGCTTATCGAGTTTCTTCTCACAATCATCTTCAAGTTCCATGGTAAGGGCACAGAACGTTTCTTCCCTGACCGAATCAGGACGTTCAAAGCGTTCGTAGGCGCCCATCTTATCAGGCGCTATTTCTGTGAGTGCCTGTGCAAGATTCCTCCAATTATAGATGTGGAGATGCTGTTCGGCATCCTGGTTTGCAACTTGTGGGATATTACGGTCATAACCCATCCACACGCCAAGGGTTACTTTCGGGTTATAGCCCATAAACCAGGAGTCGACGAAATTGTTCGATGTTCCGGTTTTAGCTGCCCAATCATAGGTGCCCTTAACACTATTATAATAATCTTTTATATAATATGCGGAACCTGTTTGGAGGGTCTCCTTCAATATATCCGTCATAAGATAAGCGGTAGAATCTTTGAACACTTGTTCTGATGTGCTTTCATTTTCATAAATCTTTTCGCCTGAAGGATCTGTAATGGATTCGATCATATAACTTTCAACAAGCTCTCCATTGTTGGCGAACGTTGAAAAAGCGTTAGTATTATTCTCAACGGAAATGTCGTTGGTGCCAAGTGGAAGTGAAGGATTATTGGTCGCCCCGTCCGGTAGAGGGATGTTCATCTTCTCAAAGTATTCTTCAGGATTGTGCTTTTTGACTTCGGCCCACAACCGTAATGTACTCAAGTTATAGGAGTTGCTTAAAGCATGTTTCGCTGAAACGAGACCGAATTCCTTGTCTGCGTCATAGTTTTTTGGGCTATAATTCAGACTCTCTATAGTAAAGAATTTATCCAACAATACAGTATCAGGAGTGATCAAGCCTTTATCCAGCGCCGGGCCGTAGTTGATCAATGGCTTCATCGTCGATCCGGCACTTCTTGAAGTCTGGGTTGCATGATTGATGGATGAACGGTCGTGGTCGCGCCCACCAATGAATCCGAGTATGCGCCCCGTCTGATTATCTTTTAATATTGCACCAAGTTCATGCTCCAGAGTTTCTTCTTTTGTCTCTTCTGTGGCATCCGTCGAATCAAGGCTGCTGCGGGAACCATAAAATTGGGCGTTATCTTTGACTTCCTGCATCTTGTCATAGATTGACTTATCGATGGTGGTGTCGATATGATACCCCTTGTTGCGGAGCGCAGAATCTGCCTTAGTGGTATATTCCTGGTTGATCAGGGGTGTGCTGTCGACATCATCCCGAGTCAAACCATCTTCTTCTGCAAGGTAATACTTGAGGATGTCCACGCTGCGCCTTTCGATTTCATCTGCCAGGAAAGGATAGTTCTGGTTCGGTACCGTCACACTGTCCGTCAAGGAACCATAGATGTCATATTCGACTGCCTCATCATGCTCCTCCTGAGTGATCTTATCTTCCAGAAGCATGCGCTTCAAAACAAAGAGTTGCCTGTTTTTACCTGGTTGCAGATACTCCTCATCTTTTACCTTACCGCCTTGCATGAAAGGAGTGTAGGCATAGGGGTTTTTAGGAAGCCCCGCTATGAAGGCTCCTTCAGCAAGGTTCAATTCATCTGCATTTTTGCCGAAAATCCCTTCAGCAGCGGCCTGGACCCCTGCAATATTCTGACCGTTTGCATTGCGGCCGAAAGAAACTGCATTCAAGTAGGATTCGAGGATCTCTTCTTTTGAGAGCACTTTCTCGACACGGAAAGCGAGAAGCAATTCAGTTGCCTTACGGTCGAAAGTCGACTCATTCGTCAGCAGTTGGTTCTTTACAAGCTGCTGGGTGAGTGTACTGCCTCCTGTACCTGATTCAGAGCCTCCCAATTCCTGAAGCGTGGCCCTCAGAAATGCTTTCGGGACCACGCCATTATGTTCGTAGAAGTATTCATCTTCAGTCGCCACAAGAGCTTCAATGACATTTGGACTGATATCTTCATAGTCGACTCGCTCGCGGATGAGGTCTGCCCGTAGTGTACCGAGCGATTCGCCGGAGCCGAAAGCCACGGTAGTACTTTCAGTCATTTCAGTGAGCGCAGTCTTCATCTCATCTACCGGCTGGATCTCTTCATCGTTGACCAAAGAAGCGAAGTAGCCTACTCCGATACTGAAGGCAAAGATGGCTATCAGGCTTACTGCCAATACGGTAAACAGAATAATGTTCCAGATGGTATCGTAGGCGGTGAAGAATGATATTCTTATTGGGGAACCCGCTTTTTTGAAGCGGGTTTTGGTATGGCTCAATTTTTCTTTGAATGTAGTACTTTCAGCCTTTTCCTTGTTGGAAGTCTTTTCTCCTTTGGAAAAGAGGTGTTTAATATAATCTAAAAAGTCGTTAATCTTATTCATTTTTACCTCCTATCATCGGTCATTATAACACATAAAAAACAAAGTGAGTTAATGTTAAAAGGCTGTAGTTGCAGTAATATCGATACAGAAAATAGATTTTGCCCTTGACTTTTCACAATGGGAAATATATCATTTCTGTAAATTGATATTATTCGATTGGCAGAGAAGTAGTCGGATTTGTGGAATATAGAGAGCTGATGCTTGGTGGAAATCAGTGCACACTCCCGATGAATACACTGCGTATAAACATTCGAACGTCTGGGCAGACGTCCCTGTCCCTCAAGTAAAAAAGTTTGGTGGTACCGTGTATTCAGCACCCTTACGTCATGTAAGGGTGTTTTTATTTTATATCAAATTAGGAGGAAGTAAAATGAACGCGTTGCTTGAAGATTTGGAGTACAGAGGCATCATCTATCAGATGACCGACAAAGATAAAATAAGTGAACTATTGGATAAGGAACAAGTAACCCTCTACTGTGGGGCCGATCCAACAGCTGACAGCCTTCATATTGGACACCTCGTCCCATTTTTGACGATGAGGCGCTTTCAGAATCATGGACATCGTCCAATTGTATTATTAGGTGGAGGTACAGGCATGATTGGAGACCCTTCATTCAAAAGTGAAGAAAGAAAACTTCAAACGGAAGAACAGATTGAAGAGAATGTTCAAGGGATCAAAAAGCAGATGGAGCGTGTTTTTGACTTTTCGGATGAGAACGGGGCCATACTTGTAAACAACAGGGACTGGCTTAAAAATATTAGTCTGATCAGTTTTCTTAGGGATTACGGAAAACATGTCAGCTTAAACTATATGCTTGCGAAAGACTCCATTCAGACGAGGCTGGAAACAGGGATCTCATATACGGAATTCACATATACAATTCTTCAGGCTATCGATTTTGGACACCTCAACAAAGAATACGGTTGTAAATTGCAAATTGGCGGTTCAGACCAGTGGGGCAACATTACAAGCGGATTGGATCTGATGAGGAGAATGTACGGGGAAACAGAAGCAGAGGGAATGACTATTCCACTTATTACCAAAGCCGACGGAAAAAAATTCGGTAAAACGGAATCCGGTAACATCTGGCTTGATCCAGCCCGCACCTCACCCTATGAATTCTACCAATTTTGGATAAATCAAAGTGATGCAGACGTCATCCGTTTCATTAAACTCTTTACATTCATGGAGAAGGAAGAAATCGAAGCACTTGAAGAATCATTGGTGTCAGAACCACATCTCAGGAAAGCGCAAAAAAGGCTTGCTGAGGAAATCACAGCTTTCCTCCATGGTGATGCTGCATTGAAAGAAGCGCAAAATATAACAGAAGCACTGTTCAGTGGAGACATTAAAGCATTGTCTGCTGACCAACTTAAAGACGCATTCAAAGATGTGCCGTCAGCAATCTACCAGGACGATGACAAAAATCTTGTGAAAGTATTGGTTGAAACCGGTGTCTCACCATCACGTCGACAAGCAAGGGAAGACATCAAAAACGGCGCTATCTATATCAACGGAGAGCGTAAGCAGGATGTCGACCATGTCCTCCAGGATGAGGATAAGCTTGATGATGAATTTACGATCATCAGACGTGGTAAGAAAAAATATCACATGATTCGTTATAAATGATTATTAAAAAAGCCGGTCAGACCGGCTTTTTTAATATCTGCATCTGCTGCTTTCATAAACATGGAAAGATGGTAAAATATTAATGGAAGACAGTTCATTTGAGACAGGAGAGGAATCATGAAAAAATTACTTATACCCTTAAGCATCATCATCGGGCTGTTCATTATTCTGGCCCTCATTTTCGCCCCTAAATATAATCAATTCGTAAATCTTGAAGAAGAGGTCAATCAGCAGGAATCACAAATCGAAACCCAACTCCAGAGGCGTGGTGATCTGATTCCAAACCTAGTCAGCACCGTCCAAGGATATGCTTCCCACGAAGAGGAAATCTTCACGGATATTGCTGAAGCAAGGAGCAAATTGTCTGGTTCGGAAAATGTAGAAGAAATGGCGGAAGCAAACAATGACATGACTTCTGCACTATCCAGATTACTGGCAATCTCTGAAAATTATCCTGATTTGAAAGCAGATTCACAGTTTACGGGCCTCCGGGATGAATTGGCGGGTGCGGAAAACCGCATTGCAGTGGCAAGAAAGGATTATAATGAAGCAGTCCAGGAGTACAATAAGAATACACGGACATTCCCGGGCAATATGGTTGCAGGTATATTGGGCTTTAATGAGAAACCTTATTTTGAAGCAGAAGAGAGCAGTAAAGAAGTTCCGGAGATTGAATTCAATACTGAACAGGATGATGAGTAATGAAACGTTTGGTCATGCTTCTGCTGGCCGCATTCATTTTTACAGCTGGTCCTGTACAGGCGCGCGTTCAAGTTCCGGAACTCAACACCGATCATCATTTTGTACAGGATAATGCAGGGGTGCTCAGTGATTCAACGATTACTGAACTCAATGATAAAGGCACACATCTAGAGGAAGGAACAGGAGTCGAAATGATGCTGTTGACCATGCCTTCAACAGGTCAGGTACATCGCCAGGACTTCGCCTTGGAGGCTCTGAGGGAATATGGCGTCGGTAAATCCGAAAGTGACAATGGTATCGTCATACTGCTCAATCTTGACAATGGAGATGAGTTTGATAACCGGGGTGTTGAAGTCCAAGTCGGCTACGGTGTGGAAGGGTATCTCAACGATGCCAAAATAGGCCGCATCATAGACGATGTCGCGATGGAGCACTTCACTGCAGCAACAGAGGAAGAAGAGGGGTCAAAAGCCGCCTATGCCGAGTACGAAGAGGGGTTGACCAACCTCTATAATACATTATACGAAGAATCCCTTGAAGCTTTCGAATATAAAGATGGCGAATTCACAAGGGATACCCCTAAAGGGGAGGCATCAAACGATGGACAACCTGCCGGCATTGGTGAGAGTATTTTCAAATTAATATTTGCCATGATTGTCATCTATGTCCTCTTTAAGATTATGGGGGGCGGAGGGCCGCCAAAAGGCGGTTCCAGAAGACATGGAAGAGGCGGACCGACCATCTTCTTCCCACCGTCAGGCGGTGGAAGCTCAGGTGGCGGCTTTGGCGGTGGCGGCTTCGGCGGCGGCTCTGGCGGCGGCGGTGGTGCCGGACGCGGATTTTAATGATACAGCATAAAAAAACTTCTGTTCATATTGAACAGAAGTTTTTTTTTAGAAAATCATGTGTGCAATTATTGTAATGATTGGAAGCGTGATGATCGTCCTGAGCAGGAAGATTACAAAGAGACGGCCTAGACCGATAGGAATCTTTGACCCAAGGATGACGCCTCCCACTTCAGAAAGGTAAATGAGCTGGGTGATGCTGAGTGTACCAATTATGAACCGGGTCATATCAGATGCGACATCTTCTATCAGTATGGATGGCAGGAACATATCAGTAAATCCTATAAATAAGGATTCAGATGCAGCTCTTGCTTCAGGTATACCCATCATTTCCAGAATAGGTACAAATGGCGCTCCGATCCAGGAGAAAAGAGGGGTGTATTCTGCAAATATGGTGCCGATCGTTCCGATTGCCATGACTATCGGCAAGACTGCAAACCACATGTCTCCAACAGTCTTTATGCCGTCCTTGGCAAAATCGGCAAAGCCTTTGGCTTTTGACGCTCTTTGAAGCGCCTTGTTATAGCCCCATGAAAACATATTGTGTCCTGAAGGTATGCTTTCATCAAGTTCCCTACCTTCTACATGGTAATTATCCTGTGTTCTGGAAAGAGGGGGAATCCTCGGCATTATCAGCGCGGCTATCACACCCGCTATTATAATTGTCATGTAGAAAAGACCAAAATAATCCATAAGTCCGATCAAATCGAGTATGACGATAGAGAAAGTGATGGATACTACCGAGAATGTCGTGGCAATGACAGCCGCTTCCCTCTCTGAATAGAATCCCTGCTCATACTGTTTGCTCGTCAAGAGTACGCCGACCGTGCCGTCGCCAACCCAAGAAGCGAGATTGTCTACAGTAGAGCGACCCGGCAATGTAAAGAGGGGGCGCATTACTTTAGCGAACAAGGTTCCGACAAACTCCAACAGACCATAATTCAACAGCAGGGGAAGAAGTACGCCGGCAAACAGGAAGATTGAAAACAGCGTCGGCAATAAGTCATAAAGCATCAAACTGCCTGTCACCTCTGAATTGATCACTTCTGGTCCGAAAACGAAATAGGCCATCAATGAGAATAGTGCACCAAGAAAACGTAAAACGACCCAAATATTATTGGTTTTGAATAGACTGCCTATAAATTCAGAACTTGGCGTGATGAACCAGCTGAAAACAATCGTCAGCAGACTGGAGATATTGATCAGTATGACAACAATTAAAACAACATTATCCAATCCAATCATTTCGTTCATAAGATTGGCGAGATATGCTACGGGTANGCATTTTTTTGCATAAATTAACCTCCTAGTACTATAATTATACATGTTGAAAGGTATTTGTAAATCTTGACTTAATAAGATAACGCTTTCAATATAGCATTTAGTTTATACTGTTATTTATAATTATGAAAATCTAACTGAGTGCCATTAACTTACATGCACTGTACATAAAGGAGAGGGAAAAATGGATATAATAGATACACACTGTGACGCACTTTTGAAATTACAGCAGGATGTCAGGAAAGCATATGATGATGGGGAGAAAACGCTTAATTTCTACGATTCTCCTGAAATTGAAACGAATGTATTGAGGCTGAAAGAGGGGGGAGTGAAGGTACAATTTTTTGCGATTTTCATTCCACCGGAAGTTCCTGACAATGAAAAATGGCAGCATGCGTTGGAACAGGTGGATTGCTTCTATAATGAAGTTCTGAGTCAGGAGAACTTTATCCATATAAAGAATCTTATAGAAATTGAGAGGCTAAAACCAGAAGAAATTGGGGCGGTCCTTACACTGGAAGGGGCGGATGCAGTAGGTAATGATCTGATGAAACTCCGTACACTATTCCGATTGGGAGTACTCTCTGTAGGGCTGACATGGAACAATGCCAATCTGGTGGCTGACGGCGTCGGGGAAAATCGTGATGCTGGATTGAGTGAGTATGGAGAGAGGTTTGTGGCCTCTTGTAACGCCCATGATGTGCTTATTGATATAAGTCACCTGAGCCCTAAAGGAATCACGGAGGTCATCGAGCAGGGGGATCGGGTCATCGCGACGCATTCGAATGTACAGAGTATATGTGACCACAGGCGGAATCTTACGGATAACCAGATAAGGAAGGTGATTGAGAAAGGGGGGATGATCAACATTGTATTCAACCCGCCATTTATTGGAGAGGGGAAAATAGAGATAGAAGACGTATCTCCCCATATAGATAGGATCATCAATCTCGGCGGTGAAGATGCTATTGGACTCGGCTCTGACTTCGATGGGATTGCATATCATGTTGAACGCCTTGGAAATGCCGGTGAATATGGCAATTTAATCGAAACATTAAAGAGAAAGTACGGAGAAACGTTCACTGAAAAGATTGCCTATAGGAATTTCTTTGAAAAATATTGTAAAAGAGACCTGTCTTAGACAGGTCCCTTCAAGAGGAGGACGATGATAGTGCCTCATATGTTTCATTGATATTTTCATATCGCTCATCAAGCTGTTTTTCCTGGGCTTCTATTTCTGACATGATCTCCTCGATTTCACCTTTGAATTCATCTTCCCCGAGAGGATTATAATTTATGAAAGTACGGTTGAACTCGCCATGCAGTTTAACGAGAGTCTCTAGGGAATCGATGTATGTCAATATATCTTCCTTGAATTTTTCATGTTCATGCCCTGTTACAGTATGATTATGGATGGTCCTTCTGAAGTCTTCGATTTTGGGCAGCATTTCATCGTATATGATTTTAAGTTGTTCTTCTCGATCGGATGTTTCTGAACTCTCTTTATACATTTCTTCAAATTCTGTTTTAAGCTCGTCGTGATTCCTATCAAAAGCTTCATAGAGTGCATCTAGGGATTCCTGGTCAGGCTGACTGCAGGCTGTCAGTAATAATAGAATCAAAACGGGAAATAAATTTTTCACAATACCACCTCTATTTAATATTAACACGTTTAGGTTTGATTGAAGGCCTTTATGTTGTATAATAGTCAAGTTGACTTTTTGAATGGGTGGTTATCATGAACAGGAAACTATTAATAACTTTTACTGTCGGTGTGTTCCTTCTTGGAATGATGGAGCTTATCATATCAGGCATATTGGAACTGATGAGTGCTGATCTAAACATTTCGAATGCATTGACCGGGCAGTTGATAACGGTCTATGCCGTCAGCTTTGCCGTATTCGGCCCATTGCTTGTAAAGATGACTGAAAAAATCAGGCCGAAACCGGTCATAATGGCTTCATTGCTCGTATTTATAATCGGAAATATAATATTTGGGCTATCAACTACATTTTTCATGCTTGCCATCGGGCGAGTTGTGACCGCACTTGCTGCTGCAGTGTTTATAGTCAAAATTATGGATATGACAGTGCTGCTTTCCGCACCGGCAATTCGGGGACGGATGATCGCTCTGGTCTATATGGGATTCAGTGCCGCGAATGTATTCGGGATTCCACTCGGCACCATCATCGGCCAGCAATTTGGCTGGCGTATCATATTTTGGATTGTCATTGCATTAGCTGTTCTGGTGGGTACCGGCATACTCGCTCTGGTGCCTAACAAGAATGCTGAAGAACTTGGTGATACCGAGCCGGATAAAATTCTGGACAGGAAAAATATCCTGCTTTATATTGGAGTAACAATGTCTGTTCTTATCGGTAACTATATCGTCCTCGGTTATATATCTCCGTTGATGACCACAAATGGATTCAGTATTGAGAATGTCTCTGTTGCTCTATTGATAGCGGGAGTCGGCGGCATGCTTGGTACATATCTTGGGGGCAATATGGTGGATTGGATCGGGACGAAGCGCACACTTCTCATCATGCTGACTTTATTTATGGTGGCGATGGCAATAATGCCGCTCGTTTATGGCAAACCAGTTCTTTTCTATATTACTCTATTCATATGGAGTCTGTTCCAATGGAGCACGAGCCCAGCAGTACAAAGTGGTCTGGTGGAGAATGTGCAGGGGTCTGCAGCACTGGTGTTCAGCTGGAATATGTCCGGGCTGAACCTAGGTATCGGCATCGGAGCTGTAATCGGCGGCATCTATATCAGCAACTTTGATATCAGCTATGCACCGTGGCTCAGTGTCTTCATCATTGCACTCGGCATACTCTGCACTGCTTTTGTAACTGAAGTCAAAGAAACGAAGTGACAGTAAGTTAAAGGGTGTGAAAAAATGTTCATAAGACTGCTACTTACTATAGCACTCTCATTTTTCGTCATTTACGGCATAAATTATTTTGATATAGCCGATCTCGACTATAATTTTAAGACGGTGGCTGCCACTTCCATCGCCCTGGTTCTACTGAGGGTGGTCTATTATATATTCACCAAATTTTTAAAGGTGTTCCTGTTCATATTCGTATTTCTACCGTTATTGGCACTCTTCATCAACTATATATATTCCTATATGACAGGTGCTCCGGTGGAGTTTATGGATCTGGACTGGCTGCAAAATTTCATAGATCTGGATTGGCTGCAGAAATGGACTCAAAATCTTTGAGTCCATTTTTATATGCCCCGATTTTTGGGTGATCCGGAAATGGACTGTGGTATGATTGGGTAAATCATTTTAGTTTTGGAGGAATGTCATGAAGCGGGAATATCTGCCGGTTGGATCATCTGACAGAGTCCATGAAATTGATGCGATACGCGGGTTTGCACTGCTTGGGATCTTGATGATGAACATAATGAGTTTTGCCGGCCCTCAGATGGAGAATCAGCTGACATTTGATACAAGTGAGATATACACAGGTTCCAATTCGATCATCATACTGCTGATAAACATATTCGTCACGGCCAATTTCTATACGATGTTCTCCTTCCTATTCGGGCTTGGCTTCTACATCTTTTTATCAAGAGCTGAAAATAGGACACATCAGGTGAACAGGCTATTCGTAAGGCGCATGTCGATACTGCTGATCATCGGCCTGCTCCACGCCATTTTCATCTGGTATGGCGATATCCTGACCGTCTACGCTGTGACTGGCATCATACTACTTCTCTTTTACCGCCTGAATCCTCGCTTTAATCTATTTATTTCGACTATGATACTATTGCTGGGTTCAGTGTTCGTAATATTGATGACGATGCTTGCTCTATCCTTGCCGGACATCAGTGCAGAAGCGACGGGCAGCTCCGCCTACGGCATTGACATGATCGGCGCAGCGAAGGGATCCTACTGGGACATCGTTTCCCTGAATCTATCTATATTAGCTCTCATGTCAGTCAATAATATAGCGATGACACCACTTATCCTGGCAATATTTCTCCTCGGGCTGTATGCTGGACAAAAAGCTTACCACACAAGGCTGGGGTCACTCAAAAAGGAGTTGTGGAGAATTGCAGCAATCAGCATCGGAGTCGGACTCCCTGTCAAAGTGGTCACAGGATATACCATGACGTACGGCATGGGGTCTCCAACACTGTCCATCTTATCTATGCTCGCCTATACATTAGGCGGCCCTTTGATGTCACTTGGCTATATTGCGCTGTTGACTCTGATGTTCTTGAAAATCCAATCCTTCACCAAACTGCTGCAGCCTGTCGGACAGCTCGCACTGACCAACTACATCATGCAAAGCGTATTGATGATCACATTGTTTTTTGGCTTCGGCCTGTTCAATGAAATTGGAGCAGTATGGTTTCCCCTGATTGTTGCAGCAACTTTTGCAATTCAGGTCATGGCGAGCCACTTTTGGGTGCGACACTTCAGATATGGACCACTCGAATGGATATGGCGCATGTCAACCTATGGGAAAATTCTGCCCATAAAAAAATAAGACCAGCTGGTCTTATTTTTTTACGTCCTCGAAAAGAAGCGTCATATCTGAGTTTTCCTTATCATGATTCTGTCCTATGACCGAGATGCTGCCATCAGTCTCAAGAATGACAGCCAGTACATCAGACATATCATTTTTTCCGTCTGCCCGGACGGCTTGCCTGATTTCTCTTTCCAGAATGCGCTCCTTGGCCATATTATTTTCAAGAAACTGGTCTTTGAAGTAGAGCAGGATAGGCTGTGATTTCACCAGGTTACTGAAAAAGAGACTTTTTACAGATAGTTTGGTGAATATATACTGCATGACGACCAGAACAAGGAAAGCGGTCACCCCCTGCATCAATGTGATGTCCTTGGTGGTGATGATGCTCGCGAGGATTGAACCGAGGGCTACTGTCACTACAAAGTCGAAAGCGTTCATTTTAGTCAAAGTGCGTTTACCACTGATCCGGAGGATGATGACGAGTGAAAGGTAGGCCATGATGCCTACAATCACGGTCCTCAGGATGACATCGAAACCGCTGAATATCAGGTTATCGAATTCAAGCATTGAATCTCCCTCCATTCTATTTTATAGGTTTCAGCCGCCAATCGGCAGTGGTGAAGGGGAGTTCAGTAGCGAGCTGTCCTGTGATGGTCTGTTGGCCGATCGCTTCACCGGCAAGCCAACCGGAAAAGTCGAAATCGTACATATCACCTGAGCCGAGCTGGATTCCAGCCGTCAGGTTCTTTTTATCGTATCGGGTAGTGTGGATGGTCCCCGCCCAACTTCTGTAGTTGTCGACGAAGAGACCTTCACCAGGTTGGGTGAAATAATCGAGCAATTCATCTTCAGAAGGGGAACGCAACTGCCTCAGAATATCCAGCCGTTCCTTTGAATCGACCAAATACCTCCTGTTTTCGTGCGCCAGTGCTTCATAATGGTTCGTGCAGATGTTTGCTTCACGAAATGCCATCCCGCGTGCAGAAGTTTCTGCGATGAATGAATTGTTTCCCTTATCCTGGATGACGTAGCTGAAGCCGCCTCTATGGGGGAGCGCTTCCAATAGATCTTTCGCATCTTGTGCTGTCCTGCAAAGTTCAAGTATGAACCGTCCAATGATGAAGCATGTAAATCCATCGAATGGCTGTTTTCTATTCATAAAATTATAGGCCATGATAAGACCGTGCTCATTCATGCCGTCCATTCTCCCGGTTATTCTTGATGCAGGGCCGATGTGCGAATAGCCATCATCAGGTTGGAAAAGTTTGTATATACCGTCATAAGTGTTCGGATGATAATCATAGTTCCTGATGAATGTATCATTATCCAAATAGACGCTGCACCCACTGTCTTTAGGGGAGATACGGTAATGGGCGAGATTTAGTAGGACCTCATGGTCGGTGATTTCGAGTGATTCCTGTAAACCCATCAATTCCTCCCAGATACGCGGTGCAAAATGCTGGTACAGAGCTTTTGTCTCCCTATAGTCCAAATTGAATTTTGGGCGTCTTTTGATCCATTCGTAATTTCTGTTCTGCATATAGTGGGTCTGTTTCAAAGATTCACCCTGCATTATACCGTAGCTGTAGTGATCGCCTCTATAAGCAAGGATGGTGGATTCGATGTTCTGCATGGTTTACAGCTCCTATGATGACCCGTTGGAAGGGCCGCAATATTTTAGCGTAAAGAAGATATCTATTCATGGGTGGATCCGGACACCGCCGTGGAAATATTATAGTCGATCACATGCCAATTGCCATTCACCTTTTGGATGATGCTTAAGCTGCAGTTATCCAATTTGGTTTGTGCCATATCAATTTCATCGCTATAGAGGGAGAGGATTGATTTGATTGTACGGGAATGGGCTGTAAGCAATACGTATTGTCCATCATATTCTTCTGAAATTATGTTCATTGCCTTTTCGACACGTGCGGAAAGCGATTCGAACGTTTCAATACCAGGTAGGTTACCATCTGGATACTTATCCATTATATTATCGATATGCATCCCTTCAAGATTGCCAAAATGTTGTTCCTTAAGTTCGTCCATTGTTGTGATCGGCAGCCCATGACTCTGGTTGATTATTTCTGC
This sequence comes from Salinicoccus jeotgali, assembly GCF_039538805.1. Taxonomy (GTDB): domain Bacteria; phylum Bacillota; class Bacilli; order Staphylococcales; family Salinicoccaceae; genus Salinicoccus; species Salinicoccus jeotgali. The sequence continues at coordinate 55,900 of NZ_BAABCK010000022.1, forward strand.
GGTTCGGAATGCCCGATTCAATGGACTCGAAACGATGGCGTCAAAAGGCTCGTCTTTAAGGTAGAGCGAAGCATCGATAGCCTGTCCTTCCCCTTCCTCATTGAGGGGAATGTCAGAAAACCCTTGTAGTTTCCTTAATCTATTGAAATCAGTCAGACCGTGTCTGACAAGTGAGATTTTAGTCATATTACACCTCTTAGTCATAATACATATATGATAACATGGGAGTGAGTGGTAGGTGGTATAAAGGGTTTTTGGTAACATAAAGGGCAAAAGGAGCGTAAGGGAGATGAACGCATGACCATGAAAATCGCCGTCATTTCCGATATACACGGGAACTACGAGGCGTTGGAGAAAGTAATCGAGGATATGGAACAGTTTAAGATAGACGAAGTTTATTGCTTAGGCGACGTAATCTCCCTTGGCCATCAGACTAATGAAGTGCTCAGTGTGCTGTCTGAAATGGAGAATTTGACTATGATTACGGGGAACCACGATGACGAAGTGATAAAAGCACTAAAAGGCATGAAATCCCGGGTGAATGGTCCTGAACATGAACATCATCTATGGGTTTCGCAACACATCGACCCTGGATATATCCACATGCTGGAAAACCTCCCTCTGACTACCGAAAAAAGGATGGACGGCCATAGAATATTGTTGACCCACTATCATCTGGATGGTTGCCGGTACCGATCAATCGAAGAATCTCCTTCACTTGATCTACTTGAGGAAATCTACGGACAGGAAGCATATAGCGTAGTGCTGTATGGACATGACCACATCATCCAGCACTTCAAGACTTCAGGGCCTGTAATGGTCAACCCAGGAGCACTCGGTGTAACAGAGACTCCCTTTGCACCTTATGCGATACTCGAATTGAAAGACGATGGCGCAATAAACACAATGTTTAGGAACGTCCCCTATGATCGTCGGAAGTTCATTGAAGGACTTAAGAATGAAAATCCACCGGCTTTGGATTTCATTATGGAATTCTTGCTAAAGGAATGAGGATGAAAATGGAGATAAGACCAGTTGAAATGAAGGACAGTGAAAACTTCTTAAACTTGATGATGTCCCTCGAGTACAATACTCAGGATGATCTATATGTCGAAAAGAAAATAAATCTCAGCAACACCGAAGATATATTATCTGATATGCTTCAAGATGGCAGAAGTCAAATTTTCCTGGCACTGGAAAACCAGGAGATGCAAGGGTATATCAGTATGAGAGGGAACCACAGCGAGACGACGAAACATCGTGCAGTCGTTTCTATGGGGGTACTTAAGTCGGAACAAAAGAACAGCATAGGCAGGAATCTATTGAATGCAGCCATCAGATGGGCAGAAGATATACAGATCCATAGGTTGGAAGCGGCAATTCGGGATGACCATGAAGAAATGATTGAATTGTACAAGATGCTTGGATTTCTTGAGGAAGGCGAGCGTGTAGATGCCGTGAATATAGACGGGATTTATAGAAATGAGAAATATTTATATAGACTGATCAACTGATAGGGAGGACGAACAATGAATCTTCAAAGTTTTTATATCGGGGGTAAGCATGCAGAAGTAACGATGATGCTTGGAGAGAGCGGCTTATATGAAAAGGAAGGTCGCCCAGCAGTCGTCATATGTCCAGGTGGCAGTTATATGTATGTATCGGATCGGGAGGCTGAGCCAATTGCCTATGAATTCCTTGCGAAAGGCTATCATGTATTCATATTGAGGTATTCGACGCTCGGTTCGGCGATGCGTAAAGAGGGCAATGCTGTAAACAGGGATGAACTTTATCAGATCGCGTCTTTGGTTGAAGCAGACGAAACCCTCGGTTCCGAGTTTCCAGGCCCGCTGGTTGAATTGGCGGAAACGATGACTTTCATCCGGGAAAATTGTCATGAATTCAATGTGAATCCCGATAAGATAGGGGTCATAGGCTTTTCAGCCGGGGGACATCTGGCTGCGAGCCTGGGTGTGCACTGGAATACTTCGTGGCTAAAAGAATTGACGGGCACTGAACCAAGATGGTACAAGCCGAACTTCCAAATTCTATCCTATCCGATACTGGATTTCATGATGAATAAATCTATAGCCGAAGAGCGTGGTATAGGCGATCCGAAATATATGACGACGGCATCCAGGATGATTTTCGGACCGCATGTGACAGATGAGCTCCTGGATAGGGCAACGTTAGCAAAAAACATCTCTAAGGATGTGCCCCCGACTTTCATCTGGCATACTGTTGCGGATCAATTGGTATTCGTACAGAATAGCCTTGATTTTGCTAAAGGACTTGAAGCGCATCAAATACCATGGGAACTCCATACGTTCAAATCGGGTGGACATGGTTTAAGCTTGGCCACAGAAATGACCGGCATTGAGGACGTAAGGGCTGCAAACTGGACAGGGTTGATGTTCAGCTGGCTTCAGGAGACGCTGAAAGAAAAATAAAGACGCTGAAATTTTCAGCGTCTTTTAACATAATCGATTTTGAATTGTGTAAACACTTCAGTATGATTTGGGTAAATGAACTGGATATACTTATGATCGTCTTCAGAAGTCATTTCCTTCAGTATATATTCAGTCTTATCAAACTGATTCATGCTGTCTTGTCCTACATAATCAAAATCCGTCCTGTTGTTCGTGCTGTCCTTAACCTTAACTAAGATTGCCATATGCACCAACTCCTCATCACTATATAACCCACTGTCGCTAGGGTTAAACCTAAATATTTAGCGCACAACATAAATCGTAAAGGATGGTTGGATGGATTTGAGGACGATACATCTCGGAGAATTACCGGCATTACTTGAACTGCAGGAAAAAGTATACAAAGGGCTCGAAAATAAAGAAGTGCTTCAAACGTTGACACGTGCTGAATTCAAAGCGATCATCCAACAAGGTTTCATCATAGGTGCATATGATGAAGGGAAGCTGGCCGGCACTAGGTCAATGTACATCCCGTCCCCTGACGAAGAAGAGCATCTGGCAGAGAACGCGGGGATAGACGACAGGGATTCGGTCATCTATTCCGAAATCAGTTTCATCAAATCCGCCGTAAGGGGGCAGGGCCTCCAGACTAGGATGGGGGAGCGTCTGCTTGAAAAAGTGCGGTCTGATGGTCGTTTTGAATACGTATTGACGACTGTCATGCCAAATAATATTCCGAGCCTGAAAGATAAATTCAAACTGGGTTTCAGAATTGTGGATACAGCGTATAAATACAACGGCAAAAAAAGGCATGTTATGCAGTTGGATCTCTCCGAAGGATATGAACCATCGGGGGCACCACGCTTCATTCACTATAAGGACACAGAATGGATGCTTTTAAATGGTGCAGATTATGCAGGGTGTGGTTTCGATGGAGAATATATAAAATATTATAGGAAATGAGTTTAAAAAAGGAGCGCTCTTGAAAGCGCTCCTTTTTATGGGGCCGGCCACACTATAATCCGGTTTTTTCAAAACGTGCTATATCATCATTCCGGCCGATTATAATCAGTATATCTCCTTCAAAGATCTTAGCATCGATGGGTGGAGAAATATTGAAACCATCATCCCTGTGTATGCCGACGATTATGCAGCCATATTTAGCGCGAAGATTCAAAGATGAGACCGTTTCACCATCGATTTTTGATGTGGCAACAATTTCGGCCATGCTGTATTTGTCGGAAAGCTCGATGAAATCGATCATTTTATCAGAGTTGATATGCCTGGCGATTTTTTTAGCCATATCGTGTGATGGCTGGATGACGCGATCGACTCCAATCCTTTTTAAAACTTTCGTATGATGGGAGTTTTGAGATTTTGTCCATACTTTTGGTACGCCGATATCCTTCAGAAGCAGGGAAGTGAGTATACTTGCTTCAAGATCATCGCCGAATGATACGAAAGCGTGGTCGACGTTCCTGACACCCAGGTCATTCAACAGACTCTCATCCATATTTCTAGTGCATACTGCGTATGTCGCAAGTTCAGAGAACTCCTTCACTTTGTCCTCATCCTTATCTACTGCAATCACTTCGATTCCCTGTTCATGAAATTCCTGTACGAGGGTACCTCCGAAGTGGCCGAGACCGAATACAGCAAATGACTTATTCATGCTTATCCCTCCAATCCACACAGTTAACTCTTATATCCATCGTTATACTACGCCTTAAACCGCAGGATGTAAAGTGCGGATTCAGCGCATGGTAATAAATGCAGGTAGTACTACGTTATTCACGGTTTTGGAACAAAGGGTAAAAATAAAACTCCCCATATTCTGCTTGAGAAATTGGGGAGTTTTGATGATAGCCTATTATCTGGAGTAGAACTCTACGATAAGCTGTTCATTGATATCAGCGGAAAGTTCAGAACGTTCCGGTTGACGTACGAAAGTACCTTCAAGTTTTTCTTCGTCGAAAGAAAGGTATTCCGGAACGAAGTTGTTGTACTCGATGGCTTCTTTAACGATATCGAGATTCTGTGATTTCTCACGAAGCCCGATCGTTTGGCCTGCTTTAAGTGTGTAGGATGGGATGTCCACACGCTTGCCATCAACAGTCACGTGACCGTGGTTGACAAGTTGACGTGCTTGGCGGCGCGTCCTTGCAAGGCCGAGTTGGTATACGACTGCATCCAGGCGGGAAGCCAGGAGAATCATGAAGTTTTCACCATGAACGCCTTTCATGTTTGCAGAGCGATCGAAGATCTTGCGGAACTGGCGTTCGTTGATGCCGTACATGAAACGGAGCTTCTGCTTTTCCTGAAGCTGCATTCCGTATTCGGAAAGTTTTACCCTTTGTGTAGGTCCATGATCACCAGGGGCGTATGGACGGCGTTCCAATTCTTTTCCTGTGCCTGTCAGGGAAATTCCAAGACGGCGGGACTTTTTCCAGATTGAACCTGTAAATCGAGCCATAATGACTCCTCCTTATTGTGTTTGTATATGCAAAAAACATCATAAGGGTGACGACCACTTACATGGGCATGCGGTTTTAAGTACCTTCGCCTTATAGCATCAGTTACGCAGCACACCAACAAGGGAACCACATGCTGACATGTAATGATCATCCGCTACTTAATCCGTTCATTTACACAATGACTGATTATACATGTAGAGTTAAGGTTTGTCAACGTGGATGTAATTATATATACTGTTTCAGTACTTCCACAAAATTGCTGAGGCCGGCCCTGTCTTCTTCTTTGAAGCGGTCGAAGGAAGGCGAGTCAACGTCGAGCACACCGATTGGCCTTTCATCAATATATATTGGAACTACAATTTCTGAACGGCTTGCCGAATCACAGGCAATATGCCCAGGGAACTGTGTTACATCATCGACTATGAAGATATCGTTACCACGGAGTGCAAGGCCGCATACTCCTTTGCCGTTCCCGATCCGGACGCATGCAGGAAGCCCCTGGAACGGACCGAGGACCAGTTCATCCGCTGCCTCGTCATAAAGGTAGAAGCCAACCCAATTGATGTCTTCGAGAAACACATTGAGAAGACTGGCAGCATTTGACAGATTGGCGATTCTATCGCTTTCATCTTCAATGAGACTTTTCAGCATCTGATTGAGCTGAGTGTAATCTTTAATCTGTGTTTTTGTAAACAATGAAATCACCCTATCTTATATCAATATTAGTGAATTATACATTTTAATGTTTTTTCTTTCAATTTTTTAAGCTATAATCTAATTATATACTTAGGAGGTAAATGTATGTGGGTCTATGTTTTAATTATTGTTATTCTGGCCGTCGTCATCGCGATCGGTGCGCTGTTATACATGCGCAATGTCAGAAAAGAAGATATCAAAGCACAGCAGGCGAAGCTTGAAGGAGTGCGCAACCTGCCATTTCAGGATGAGCTTGTTAAAGTTAAAGACTACAACCTTCACGGCGAAGCGCAGACCCTCTACAAAAAATGGCAGGCTGGATGGCAGGATGTGCTGAAGACCGACTTGGCGTTTGTAGACACTCAACTTTCTGAGGCAGAACAGGACGCAGAAAAATTCCGCTTCAACGATAGCCGTGAAAAGAGTGACTCTGCGAAAAAGAAGATAGAAGAAGCAGAGGCTGGGTACACGACGCTCACTTCGGAGATCGGAAACTTCTTTGAATCGAATGATATCGGGGAAAGGAAATTCAAAGAAGCTGAAAGGATCTATCGCGAAGCAAAACGTGACGTACTGGCGAACGGCCATCAGTTTGGAGATAGTCAGCCTTCCCTTGAAAAGCTGATCGAAACTTATGAACCTGAACTGAAATCCTATGAGAATCACGTCAACGAGGGGAATTATATTACAGCCAATAAAGAAATTGACGAAGTACACGAAGAGCTCAGCATCCTAAAAAAGAGCATGGATGAAATTCCGGTGATGATCAAGGAAGTTCAGAAGGATCTGCCGCAACAGTTCCAGGAAGTCCGCTTCGGCTGCAGGGATCTCAAGGCGGAAGGATATGACCTGGAACACATAAAGGTGGAAGGGAAGCTGTCGACGCTAAAAGGCAAGCTCAATCTCGTCGAGCCCCTGATATCCCGGTTGGACCTGGATGAAGCGAAGGATATATTGGATGGCATCAATGCTGAACTGGATGACATGCTCGAGCTGGTTGAACATGAAGTCAAATCAAAAACCAAAGTCGATCACGAAAAGGACATCATCACAGACGATCTCTTCCATGCAAAAGATTTGAACTACACATTAAGGACTGAAATCGATTATTTGAAAGAGTACTTCCATATCAATGAAACGGATATGCATAGAGTCCAGAAGTTCGAGCATGAGATTGAAAATATGATTGATGTATACGACGACATCATCTCGGAGACTTCCAAATCCATGGCACGTTTTAGTGAGGTACTGGATAATCTCGAATACATCAAACAGAACATCGGTTCAATCAATGAAGAACAGAACCAGATCCAGCAATATCTCATAAACCTCAGGGAAGATGAGACGGAAGCAAGGGAGAATGCCCTTCTGATCCAAGATCGCAAAGAAGAGATCCACCGGGAACTCTTCGGTTCCAATCTGACAAGTGTTCCGGAAAAATTCCTTGTAATGAAGAATGAATTGGATATTGAAGTTCAGGAAATCCATAAATATTTCAAACGCCGTCCTCTGAATGTCCAGTACATTAAAGATAAGGTCAATAGGGCAGTCATATTGATGAATAAATATGAACAGGAATCCTATGAAGTGCTTCAAAATGCCCGTTTGACCGAGGTTATGGTACAATACGGCAACCGCTACAGGAAAGATGACCCGGATTTCAGTCAGATGCTGAGTGAAGCGGAGCGCCTATTCCGGGAGAACAGGTACAAGCGTGCATTGGATATCGCACGGAATGCACTCGAGAAAGTGGAACCGGGTGCGGCACAACGTATCGAAAAAGAATTTGATGAGCATTAGAATACAGATGACTTGGGATTTATTTCCCGAGTCTCTTTTATGTAGGGGGAGAAATTTGTGGTCTATATGGATAATGCTGCAACGACAAAACCGTACAAGTCTGTCATGGAGACTTATATGAATACTGGTGATGACTATTACTTCAATACCGCCAGCATCCATACGAAAGGCCGTGAAGCGGCGCGGCTATTGGAAGCTGCACGTGCCCAAGTGAAGGGACTGATTGGTCTTGAGGAGTATGACTGTATATTCACCTCAGGTGCGACTGAAAGCAACAACCTTGCCATCCAAGGCATCATTGAAAAAAAGAAAAGGTCTGGCACAACGATACTTGTCAGCGAGATTGAGCATCCAAGCATCATGAATACCCTCGAAGCGATGAAGGAAGAAGTCAGGGTCAAATACATTCGGACCACTGCTGGAGGTATGATAGACCTTGCCCATCTGGAGGAGCTGATTGATGAGGACGTGATTTTTGTAACCATCATGGCCGTCAATAATATAATAGGGAGTGTGCAACCCATACAGGAGGTGGCCAGGCTGCTCGAAGGCCACCCTAAAGCACATTTCCATGTGGATGCCACCCAGGCAGTAGGGAAGATTCAAATGGATTACCGAGGGGTGGACTCAATCAGCTTCAGTAGTCATAAATTCCACGGTATAAAAGGGATCGGCGCCTTACTCTCCAGAGATGGAGGGAAATTATCCCCGATCATTTACGGCGGGGGCCATGAATACGGCAAAAGGAGCGGAACCGTGAACCTTCCTGGAGCAGTTGCGATGGCCAGGGCCATGCGCATATCCGGGGAGGCCATGAAAGAGAATACGGCGCGGCTAAGCCGCTATAATGAACAGGTTCAGGATAAGGTCAGAAATCTTAAATCAATCCATATCCACCCTGGGGGAGTGCCGCACATCTTGAACATTTCTTTTATCGGGGCGCAAGGGGAAGTTGTCGTCAACGCTCTCGGAAAACGCGGCATCATGGTGTCCACGACGAGTGCATGCGCGTCTAAGTTGAGGAAATTGAATGAAACCTTATCGGCAATCGGATCCAGTAAAGAGAAGATAGAAGGCAGCATCCGGATTTCCTTCGGCAATATGACTGCTCAAGCGGAGGTCGACCAGCTGTGTGATGCTTTAGGAGCTGTATATGAAGAAATAAAGGAGGTCCTGGAATGAACTACGATTATATATTGGTCCGTTACGGAGAAATCACGTTAAAGACAAAGAACAGGAAAATGTTCTTGAATGCACTTGAGAGAAGTATTGAAAGGGCCATGGAAGGATATGATGTGGCAATAGATGTGCAAAGAGACCGCGCATATATCCAAATAAAGGATGAGTCACATGAGTTGGTCATGGACGCTCTGGAAAACATAAATGGTATATTGAGTTTTTCCCCAGTCGTCAAAATTGGAACGGATGAAGAGAGCATGCTCAAAACTGCGATTGCTCTTGGGAAGAAGTTCAAGCACGGAGAAACATTTAAAGTTGAAGTAAAACGCGTGGATAAGACGTATCATTTGAACACTTACGATATACAGCTCCTGCTTGGTGGATATATCTTGGAAAATATCGAGGGGATAAGTGTCGACGTCAAGCATCCAGATCATCAACTCAATGTGGAAGTGCGGCCCGAGGCCATTTATATGTACTATGAAGTAAGGCAAGGCGTGGGTGGACTTCCTGCAGGCACTGGAGGGAAAAGCCTCCTCATGTTGTCTGGGGGCATCGATTCCCCTGTTGCTGGATTGGAAGTCATGAAAAAAGGAGTGGAAATTGAAGCAATTCATTTCCACTCCCCACCTTATACAAGCCCTGAAGCAACAAACAAGGTGAAAAAACTCGTGGAAATCATGTCCCGGCGCACCGGCACCGATATAAAACTCCACATAGTACCTTTTACAAAGTTGCAGACTACGATATATGAGTGGATTCCCGACAATTTCAGTATGACGACCACACGGCGCATCATGCTTACGATTGCTGAGGAGCTGGCACGTACCGTCAATGCCCAGGCGGTCATCAACGGCGAGAACCTGGGACAAGTCGCTTCGCAGACACTCCAGAGTATGCATGCCATCAATGCGGTTACCAGTTTCCCGGTTCTGCGTCCGCTTCTGACTCTGGATAAGAACGAAATCGTTGAGAAGGCACGTGCATACGGCACTTATGAGACGTCCATCCTGCCTTATGAAGATTGCTGTACGATATTCAAGCCGAAAGCTCCTAAGACAAGGCCCTCCCTTGAGAAGGTTGAGAAATTCGAATCGAAAGTCGACTTCCGTCCGCTTATTGCAGAAGCGCTTGAAAACGTCGAATGCTTATCTGCTGACGAAGCAGAAGAAAAAGAAGCATTTGCCGGGCTCCTGTAGAAGATATGGCAGAAGTTGATGTATCAGTCATACTGCTTATCATCGTCCTTGGTTTTCTGGCAGCATTCATCGATGCAGTAGTGGGCGGTGGCGGGCTTATCGCCATCCCCGCACTGCTTGCTACAGGCATCAGTCCAGCGACGGCCCTAGGCACCAATAAGCTTGCCTCCTCTTTCGGATCTCTGACCAGTTCCCTGAGGTTCTTAAGGGCACGTCATGTGGACTTTAAGATGGTCATGAAACTGTCCCCGATCAGTTTCATCTTTTCAATTTTAGGGGCACTTACAGCTGTATATACGCCCGGAGAGGTATTGAAACCACTCGTTCTGGCCATGCTGTTCATCGTCCTCATCTATACCCTGTTGAAGAAGGATTGGGGAGAGGTTGAACGTCATGCGGTCTTTACGCCCAGAAAAATAATCCTGCTCATCATTTTTGTAGTGTTGATCGGTTTCTATGACGGCTTCATGGGAGGAGGCACAGGGTCGTTCCTGATGTTTTTGATGCTGTTTACCGGGTTTGACTTTTTAAGGTCGGCCGGCAATGCAAAAGTGTTGAACTTCGCAAGTAACATCGGCGCCCTCATCCTATTTATCGTGATGGGGGAGGTCAATTATACTTATGGTCTGATCATGGGGGCAAGCATGATCCTCGGTTCGTATGCCGGTGCCCATATGGCCATCACTAAAGGCTCTGGGTACGTAAAGGGGTTGTTCATCATAGTGACTGCTGTGCTGATAATCAAAAACTTGTATGATTTTCTCCAAGCCTAAACACAAAGAAACTTCCTCTGATCAGAGGAAGTTTCTTTGTGTTTTGTGCCAGAAAGTATTATCTTTCAGCTTCAACGTCTGAATATGTTTTTTGCTGAGCCTCAATTCAACCTTTTCAGTGTTTTGAACACTTATCGCTTCATTATCAAGCGACATGACAGGGTAGTAGTCGGTATTCTTGTCGATCAGTAGAGTGAGTGGCCGCTGTCTGTTGAGCAGGAAACTCGTTCCCAGAGTCCGATACGTATTATTGTTTACACTGCCGAGTTCGGTGACCTGCATCGATTCAATGAGCGGATCAACCACAGCCCCTCCTACTGATTTGTTGTAGCCTGTCGATCCAGTAGGAGTGGAGACCAAGATGCCATCACCATTAAAGTGTTCAAAGAAGAAGTCACTGATATAAATATCCATCTTCAACGTCTTTACAATGCTCGAGCGCAACGTGAATTCATTCAGGCAATAGCTCGGGCTATTATCGTTTACCTTAACTTCTATTGTGGGATATCTTCTGACATCCATATCATCTTTTTGGAACGCTTCTTCAAGCGCTTGGATGTCCTGGTAATGAAAATCGACATAGAAATGTCTGTTGCTGTCTGCGGCGATTCCGAGATAGACGCAGTCATCCCGGAAATTACTCCGGCGCACAGCTTGTAGGAAGGCGCCGTCACCGCCGATGGAAGCAATGATGTCTGCTTCCTTGTCAGATTCCACGGTCCGAATATCGAGGCGATCGAACAGTTTTGACAAATCTTGCTTTATTTTTTTAGTCTCATCTCCGTGCGGGGCAAAGAAATATATCGTCTTATAGTTGATCAAAGGTTTCACTCCCAGTGGTTGTTTATTATGACTATATGGTATCATAATAGAAGTATACAGCATATTCGGAAAGGAATGTTAAAATGAAACGGATAGTCGCGGTTGTAGTGGCATTGGCCTTGTTTTTCTTTGGTGTAATGGCTTCATTATTCAATGTTTTATGGGCCAGTGACTGGCAGGACACCATCAATGAATACACTAGCAGTGAATTCCCGCCGTCCTTCGTCGTTGAAGAAGGCAACACTAGCAATAAGATTGCCATATTGAACATAGAAGGCACCATTATGGATACGGGTTCACAAGGCGTGTTCAGTTCAGAAGCATATAATCATGAATTGACGATAGAAGCTTTAAAGGAAATCATCAGCAGTGACGATATAAAAGGCATACTACTCAATGTCAATTCACCAGGCGGAGGAGTCTATGAGAGCGCAGAGATACATAAGTATCTGATGGAAGCCAAAGAAGCCGGCAAAACAATCTACAGTTCAATGGGCGGCATGGCAGCTTCTGGTGGCTATTACGTCTCGGCCCCCGCCGATAAGATTTTTGCTTCCGATGAAACGCTCACCGGTTCGATTGGTGTAATCATGCAGAGCATCAATTACAGTCAGCTTGCAGAGGATTATGGAGTAGAGTTTGAAACGTATGCCAGCGGAGATATGAAGGAAATGCTCAGCGGCCATAGAGACCCGAGCAAAGAAGAGCAGGAATACGTACAAAACATGGTCGACAGCATGTACCAGGATTTCGTTGATGTAGTGGCTGAAGGACGGGGCATGGACCAGAAAAGAGTTAAGGAATTGGCCGATGGCCGGATTTATCTTGGCGAAGACGCAATGGATAATGGCCTCGTAGATGAGATGGGTTATCTTGAAGATGCGATGGCATCAATGAAGGAGAGCATTGGAGGAAACCCTCAAATCATCGAATACGGTCAGGGTCAAGGCAATCGACTCTTGCTTAACTATGGAGCTGCCAGTCTGATGGATCGCCTGATGGGGAAAACTGAAATTGCACAGATTGAATCTCTATTAAAAAACAGGCAGGGCATAGAACCTATGTACCTGTATGAGAAGTAGGGGGTATGGATGTGGAACAGATTGTCAGGGATGATTACAGAGAGACGGACACATTGGACGACAAACTGGATTACATGGCCACGGCACATTTTTTCACAAGATTCATCAGTTACCTGATTGATATCATAGTGCTGTGGTCAGTTTCCCAAATGATCATATACCCGATTTTAAACGTGTTTGACATTAGAGACTTCCAAATATGGATTCCGCTGTTCAGTGCAGAAAACATTTTAAACGCAACTATCTATTTCACCTATTTCATTCTTATGACATACTACTTCAGGCAAACGCTCGGCAAAATGATTACAGGCATCAGTGTGGTCTCGGAATTCGGAGAACGCCTCTCATTTGGCCAAGTCATATTCAGAGAACTGATTGGCCGCTATATCAGCAACCAGTTGTTCTATCTCCCATACTTGATTGTACTGTTCACAAAGGATAGAATCGGACTGCACGACTACTTCGCAAATACGCACGTAGTCAAGAACAGCTACCAAGATTATAAAAATATGATTAAAGCACGTTATTTCAGGGAAATATAATAGCATAAGCAATCTACCTAGGAGGATGATTCATCAATGGTTAACGTTACTTTTAAAGGCAATCCAATGACATTGCGCGGTGAGCAGGTAAAGGTTGGAGACCAGGCGCCTGACTTTACCGTACTGAATACAGACCTTGAACAAGTCAGTCTCAATGATTTTAAAGGCAAGAAAAAACTGATCAGTGTAATACCATCGATAGACACTGGTGTGTGCAGCACCCAGACCAAAACATTCAACGAGCAGGCAACAAGCGTCGACAATGCTGCCGTCATCACCATTTCGAATGACCTTCCTTTTGCACAGAAAAGATGGACAGCTGATGAGGGATTGGAAAATGCAGTTACATTGAGTGACCATAGAGATTTATCATTCGGTGAAAATTACGGCGTGGTGATGGAGGAGTTGAGACTTCTTGCACGTAGCGTCTTCGTGCTTGATGAGAACGACAAGATTCAATACGTCGAATATGTTCCCGAAGGAACAGACCACCCTGATTACGACAAAGCGATTGAAGCATTAAAAGCATTGTAATATAATGTAGAAAGCATTTGGACTGCCGATGGCAGTCCATATTTTATTGGGGGATAATATGGAACAGACAAAAATGGAAAAAACATACCATGGGTTGATTCAGGAGACAGACCGCCTGATAGAGAAAGACGAAGCGCTCTCAAGGCTTGAAGCATTGAGCGAAGCGCTTTTGACGGTTGAAGCGGAAGGCAGTATGGACGAGAAGAGGAAAGCATTCCAATTCGCTTATCTGCAACAGGCACAGAAGGAACCTGTTCAACCGAATCATCAGATGACACCAGACAGTCTCGGCTATTTGATATCTCATCTGATACAGCTGTTTAATGACGATTCCATCCGCCTCCTGGACGCCGGTAGTGGAACCGGTCATCTATCAATGACAATGAAGGAACGCATGCCTGAAATTGAATTGAATGGGATAGAAGTTGATCCAGTCCTCGCCCAGCTCAATGCAAATCTATGTGAATTCCTGAAGGTACCAATGAATATCTATCCTCAAGACATCATAGAACCTTCTAGGGCAGGAGAAGTGGATGCAGCAGTCGGTGACCTTCCGGTAGGACATTATCCTCTTAAAGTAGAGGGCTTTACAACAGCTTTTGAAGAAGGTCGGAGCTACGCGCACCTATTGATGCTTGAAAGTGCCATGGCCTATGTGAAAGATGATGGAATTGGAGCATTCATTGTCCCTTCGGATATGCTTGAGAATGATAATGAAACCATCAAGAAGTATCTATCAGAAGAAGCGACATTGTTGATGTTCCTGCATTTGCCGAAAACAATCTTCAAGACTGAGAAGCAACGGAAATCCATCATGGTCATCAAAAAGAAATTCTCTCCACTAAAAAACAACGAAGTGCTGATAGGCGAAGTGCCGGACTTTAAGAATGCCACACAGTTTAAAAACTTTTTGCAGCAGACCGAGTCATGGTATGATAGCTATGTTGGGAATTAAAGAATCAGGAGGGCGTTATGTCAAAGATTATAGCTATTAACGCAGGCAGCTCATCATTTAAATTCCAATTGTTTGAAATGCCTGAAGAAAAAGAGATAGCCAAAGGCCTTGTCGAGAGAATCGGCATGGACAACGGTATATTTTCCATCACAGTGGATGGACACAAAGACACACTGAACCAAAATTTCAGGGACCATGAAGAAGCCGTTCACCTCATGTTGAAGAAACTAGTTGAATATAATGTGCTTAAGGATATAAATGATATAGATGCCAGTGGGCACCGTGTCGTCCATGGTGGCGAAGTTTTCGATGACTCGATTCTGATAGATGATAAAGTCGTTCAAGAGATCCAGGATCTGAGTGAGTTGGCACCGTTGCATAACCCAGCGAACTTGATGGGAATCAACGCGTTCAGGGAACTTCTGCCAGACGTGCCACACGTTGCTGTCTTCGATACATCTTTCCACCAGACCATGCCAGAAAGTTCCTATTTATACAGCTTGCCCTATCACTATTATAAAGATTACGGCATCCGTAAATACGGCTTTCATGGTACAAGCCACAAATATGTAACCAAGCGGGCAAGTGAACTCTTGGACAGACCGCTTGATGAGTTGAGGATAATCAGCTGCCACTTAGGAAATGGTGCCAGCATAGCGGCTGTGAAAGGCGGCGAGTCGATCGATACGTCAATGGGATTCACTCCATTGGCAGGCGTCACCATGGGTACACGCTCAGGTAATATAGATCCGGCGCTCATTCCTTATATAATGGAAAAGACGGGCAAGTCCGCCGCAGAAGTACTCAATGTCTTGAATAAGGAATCAGGTCTACTTGGTGTGAGCGGGTTCTCAAGCGACCTGCGTGATATCGAGAATGAAGCTCAAAAAGGCAATAAGAGGGCAGTCTTGGCACTCGAAGTGTTCGGTGAGAGAATCCACAAATATATGGGCTCCTACGCCACACGCATGGGCGGCCTCGATGCGATCATATTTACAGCAGGCGTTGGAGAAAACTCCGACATTGTGCGTGCAAAAGTACTGGAGAACCTTGAATTCATGGGTGTCTATTTTGATCCGACCATGAATGATGTCCGTGGGGAAGAGAAGTTCCTCAACCACCCATATTCTCCTGTAAAAATAATCGTCATTCCAACAGATGAAGAAGTGATGATTGCACGGGATGTAGCTAGAGTTACGGGCGTATAGAGAAAAGGCTCCTGAAACCAATCGGTTTCAGGAGCCTTTTCTACTTAATTGGGATTACTTGTTTTCATTCATGAATTCTTCAGTTGCAACTACAGGTTCGAAATCATCAGGCAATGTTTCAGTTCTTACAACTAGTACATCACACGGTGCGTGACGAACAATTGCTTCAGACACTGAACCGATGATGAAGCGCTCAACAGCGTTGAGACCTGTAGCACCACACGCAATCAGATCTGCGCCGGTCTTTTTAACAGCCTTTTTAGGGATGATTGACTTTGGTGATCCATAGTCGATTATCTTATCGACTTCGAGTACACCATTCTTCAATGCGAGATCTTCGTAACCATCCAGCAACTTTTGTGCAAAGTCATTGGCACGTTGGGAAATTGTACGGTCGTAAGCTTCTACTGACGCGAAAGAACGGGTGTCGATGACGTTGATGATTGATAGTTTCGAATCATTCCGTTTTGCGATGTCGATTGCTTTATGGAATGCCCATTCCGCTTCTCTCGATCCATCAACCGCGATAAGGATATTTTGATACTTAAGCATTTTGAGAACCCCTTTCGATGTGATATCTTCTTCACATCAATTATATCACATTTTGAATATTTTATATATTTCTACATTGATAAAGTCATATTTACGTCATAACTTTTCAATATCTTTATGATACAATTAATAGGGTGAAACATTCAAAAATGAAAGGGGTTTCTAGAATGATTATTGGTGTTCCTAAAGAGATTAAAAACAACGAAAGTAGAGTTGGTCTGACACCTGGCGGTGTTCACGCCTTCGTCGAAGCAGGACATACAGTCAAGGTGGAGACGAATGCAGGAGGCGGCTCTTATTTCGAGGATGCCGACTACAGCAATGCAGGAGCTGAAATAGTAGACTCTGCAGCAGCTGCTTGGGATGTCGATATGGTGGTCAAAGTCAAAGAACCTTTGGCAGAGGAATTCGATTATTTCAAAGAAGATCTAATCCTATTCACCTACCTCCACTTGGCACCTGAAACAAAACTTACAAAAGCGCTTTTAGATAAAAAAGTAACGGCAATTGCTTATGAAACGATACAACTGCCGGACGGTTCACTGCCGTTGCTTTCCCCTATGAGTGAAGTGGCTGGACGCATGGCGGCTCAAGTCGGTGCAGAGTACCTGCAGAAGATCAAAGGCGGCAAAGGTGTGCTCCTGAGCGGAGTGCCAGGCGTCTCCCGCGGCAAGGTCACCATCATCGGTGGCGGAATGGCTGGAACCAATGCAGCCAAAATGGCAATTGGCCTGGGTGCAGAAGTGACGATTCTAGATCTTAACCCTAAGCGGTTGAGGGAACTCGATGATCTGTTTGGACGCGATGTCCAGACGCTCATGTCTTCTCCATTAAATATCGCGCAGGCAGTGAAGGAAAGTGACCTTGTCATCGGTGCAGTGCTGATACCTGGAGCGCGTGCGCCTCGTCTTGTAAGTGAAGACATGATCAAATCGATGAATGCCGGTTCTGTTATCGTGGACATCGCAATCGACCAGGGTGGTATCTTCGAAACTACAGATAAAGTGACGACACATGATGATCCGATCTACTTCAAGCACGAAGTCGTCCACTATGCAGTTGCGAACATGCCTGGTGCGGTACCGCGTACGTCTACAATCGCTTTGACGAATGCGACTATGGCTTATGGCCTGCAAATAGCGAATAAAGGCTGCAGTAAAGCAGTTGCAGATAACCCGACATTGATTGGTGGATTCAACACGTACGGCGGCCATGTGACTTATAAAGCAGTTGCAGAAGCGCAGGAACTAGAATATAAAGATGTAACAGAATTACTGTAGTAAACCAATATTAAAACCAAAAATCCTCCGCCTTAGAAAATGGCGGAGGATTTTTTCTTACCGTGTCCGGGCAATCTTTATCTTATTATGGATTCAGTCTGCAATGCAGACGACATCAAAAGGGATGGTGTCGACTAAAGCATTCCGCTGGTGTTCATCCTTCACCACGGGAATGATGGCGATCCGTTTCTTTGCATGGATCTTAAGTTTCGCAAGTGGCTGTAATGCAGCAAAGTCATCGATGTCCATGCTCCTCACATCGAACATGATTCCTGAAACATCGGCGTCTACCAGCTCATCCAATAGGCGGCTTTGCAGAAAGGACGGTACACGACTGAAACTCGGCCCTATTATAAGGTGCCGCTCACCCGTCTGTATGGATATTTCATCAAGAAATCTATGATTGATGTGATGATGATCATTTGTAAAGATCTGGTCAGTCACGAAACCATCAGCACCTTCTATCATGCGTATGGTTTCTATGACGAGGTTCTGTAGAAGGAAAGGATCATGTTCATCCATATGGTTCAGTGAAACGAAATATTCTGTTTCCGGATGAAGGGCCTTCTTCATCGGAGGCAATGCGAGATTGGGTATATCAAAATCATCTCTGGCAATGATTTCAGAGAGATGATTTTCAGATAATGCATGGCTGCGTCTAATTGTCTTCATTTGATTCACCTCATGAAAATTGTATCATAAATATGAATGGTTGCCGCGGTTTTAGGGTATAGTGAAAACATATGATATTCATTTAGGAGGTATAGGATTATGGAACTCAGCTATCATGGACATTCGATCATCCAACTTGAGAATGATGGTTCAAAAATGATCGTCGATCCATTCATAAACGGCAATGAATTGACGGACTTGAAAGTCGAAGATGTGAAAGTTGACTATATCGTATTGACCCATGGGCACAATGACCATGTCGGTGATACCGTGGAGATCGCCAAAGCCAATGACGCGACCGTGGTTGCCCCTGTAGAGTTGGCAGATTATCTGTCAGGGCAAGGTGTGGAAGCTATGGGGATGAATATTGGCGGTAAAAATTCATTTGAATTCGGGACAGTCAAATATGTCCATGCATTCCACAGCTCCAGCTTTACAGAGGAAGATGGGAATGCAATATATACAGGGATGCCGACAGGAATCATTATTGAAGCAGGCGGCAAAAAAATCTATCATCTTGGGGATACTGGGATATTCGGTGATATGAAACTCATTACGGAACTCAATGGCCCGTTTGATGTCGCCTTCGTCCCGATCGGCGACCATTTCACAATGGGCATAGATGATGCGTCTTATGCAGTAAATGAATTCATCAAGCCGGACGTCACAGTTCCTGTTCACTACAATACTTTCTCACCAATCAAGCAGGACGCACAGGCATTTGCAGATAAAGTGGAGGGAGACTGCCAGACACTGGAAGCAGGACAAACTGTAAAGTTCAAGGCATAGATTTTAGATGTAATAGGGCATCAGGGGCAGGGTTCTGCCCCTTTTTTTATAAAGCAGGTAGCGGAGGTAAAGAATGTCAAAACATGATGAAATCATAGATTATATATATCGCCTGCCGGAAGGTGCCAAAATTTCCGTGCGGCGAGTATCTGCCCATCTGGGTGTTTCAGACGGCACAAGTTACAGGGCAATTAAAGATGCTGAGAAAGAGGGTCTTGTAAAGACCATAGAGCGTGTAGGCACGATAAGGGTTGCGCCGAAAGAGGAATACATAGAAGGAAAACTTAGTTTTGAACAGGTGAAGCGGGTGATTGAAGGTACTGTCCTGGCTGGTTCAGAAGGGCTTGATGGAGAAATCAGCAGATTCATCATAGGCGCAATGCGTACCGAAGCCCTCGAAACATATCTTGAGGAAGGTGCGCTCCTCATCGTGGGGAATCGTGAAGATGCCCAGCGGAAAGCATTGGAAAACCATTCGGGTATTCTGATTACTGGAGGTTTTGGGGCCGATCCGAAAATATTGGAGCGGGCGGACGCATTCAGTCTCCCTGTCCTGTCGACGACTTCTGACACATTTACTGTTGCGTCGGCAATACAGCGCGAATTGTACAACAGATTCATGACGACCAATGTCATTACTGCTGCCGACCTTCTGGTGCGTCAGGAGGAATATGTGTATGATATTAAAAATGATTTTGGGAAGGACTTTTATCCGGCAGATAAGGTGACGATCATTCTAGAAGAAGGATTCTATCTGGGCCTCATCCGTTCTAAAGATCTCATGAAATTGAGGGAGGATGGACCGGAAGGCTTAGTATTCGATGCCTCAGCAAGACCACAGAGTACAATCCAGCGCCTACGCCAAGCCATGAGTTGGCACCATCTCAACATCATACCGATTATTGACGATGAAGGCAGATGGCTCGGTGTTGTAGATAGGAGGGATGTATTCAAGCAAAGAGAGCTGCAGAAACCTGAAGGGTTGTCCTCAGCAGAACCAGACCTCGGCAGGAATGTGCATATAGATGGTAATAGACTTCATATTAAAGTCATGCCATTCTTGACTGATGAACATGGCAGTATGATACAGTCCGAGTTCATCAGACTTATGGAGCGTCTGATAGATGCGATGCTCAAGGAGAGGAATATAGCCAGTTATCACATAGATACGATGAACATCATGAATATGAAGCTGATGCAATTGAATCAGGAACTTGTGATAGAAGGAGAAGTCCTGGATGCTGGGGAGCAGTTCCTTAGGATGGAAGTCATTACTAGGGCAAATGGAGAGATTCACATGAAAGCGGTGCTGCTGATCCAGCATTATAAAGAAAAATAGACAAGTGAGCTCACTTGTCTATTTTCCATTCTGCCGAGTTTTACGGTTGAACTCCGCCCAAGCCTTCTCCTCTATGGGGAGATTTCCTTTAAAGTACTTTCGGGCAGCATTGAAATGCCATACATTGTAGAGGCCGATGATGATGAACAGACCACCGACTATATATGATACTGCCGACGAAAATTGTATGATTGTATTAAGGCCGAAGACAGCGATCAACAACCCGAGCCAGATTCTCGATATGCTGTTGAAATACGCCTTTCTGACGTCCCGTTCCGTCCTGATTTTCCTGACCTTATAGAGCAGGAACATAAAAAAGCTCAGGAGCAGCAGTGTGACGAGAAAGGATACTGCAATCTGATAGGATGTTTCCATCGTTACAACTCCATTCCAATATGTAGTATAATTTATTATGCGAAACAAGTAAATCAAATAAGGGGAGAATGAGAATTGTTCACAGAATATATAAATGGATACCCGACTCTAAAGGACAACTATAAGGCGTTGATAAACAAGATCAACACCTATGACGAAATCATCATATTGAGGCATGTGAGACCGGACCCTGATGCGATAGGGGCCCAACTTGGATTGAAATCCATCATCCAGCACATGTTTCCAAATAAGAAAGTGGCGGCGCTTGGAGAGACTGAACCATCTCTTTCTTTTCTCGGTGAGATGGATACTGCCGTTACCCTAGATCACCCACTTGTCATTGTAGTGGATACAGCCAATACTGATCGGATTGAGGGAGATGTATCGATGGGTGCTGAAGTGGTCAAGATAGACCATCATCCGAACCACGATCCTTATGGCACGATCAATATCGTTGAAACGGGTGTGTCGTCCACTTCCGAGCTCATCTTTCTGCTGGCATCAGCATGGGGATTCGACAACGACTATATCAATGATGAGTCGGCACGTCTCCTGTTTGCCGGAATCGTTGGTGATACTGGCAGATTTCTCTTCAATAACACTACAGAATTGACCCATAAGGTCGTAGCCGAACTCAAGCGGTTCAAGTTTGAAGCTGCCAAAGATATGAATGAAATGAATAAGCAGAGTCTGGAACAATTCAAGTTCAAAGGTCATCTGATTGATGCATTCAAAATCACCGATAAAGGTGTACTGTCTATTTATATAGATGAGCCTACGTTGGAGAAGTACGGTCTATCAAGTAATGAGGCGAGTATGCATGTCAACATCTATCGTGAAATCGATGAAGCTAAAATATGGTTTATGGCCATCGAGGAAAATGATGAAATCCGCGTAAGGTTACGCGCCAAGGACACTGTCATCAACGATGTGGCAGAACGGTTCGGGGGAGGCGGGCACCCCCTCGCAAGCGGAATTACATTGAAGGATAACGAAGAAGTCCAGGAACTGATCAAAGCGCTGGAGAGTAAACTGTAGAAAGGGTTTTGCCTAATGATCAATTTAAATGTGCATAGCTGCTATGAATTTCTGGACAGCAATATCAAGATCGGCCCGCTTCTTGATAAAATTTCCAGAGATGGACAAAAGGCAGTTGCACTTACTGATTTCAATCGTCTACATGGTGTATATGAGTTCTATACCCATGCGTCGAAGTCTGGCATTAAACCCTTGATCGGGATGGAAGTTTCGGTAGATGATCAGATGTCGGGCATCCCGTTGGTACTCATCGCTAAAGATCTTGGAGGCTATAAGGAACTGATCCGTCTTTCGGCCATGCTTTCCTATAAGAATCTGGAATTTACGCCGGTCCAATACCTCAATAAAAATATCCAGTCGTGTGTAGCGATCGCAAAGAATGAGCAAGGCATCCCACTTTTGGACGGCATGGCCATAAAACCTGGAGATAAGTACATATCCCACCACCTCTCGCACCCGGAGTACGGGACAGTCTTCATCAATCCGGCCCACTACATGGAACCTGAAGATCTGCCGGTAAGGGTTACATTGAATGCGATACGGGATAATGAGAAGCTGGATACGGCCTCCGTGCATGACGCCACGGGCTCCGATCATATCAGAGTGCTCTCGGATCTCACTGAGATTGAAGCTTCCCACCTTAAAAACAATCAACGCCTCGTAGAGAAGTGTAATGTCGAAATACCGAGGACGGAACGGACTTTGCCACATTTCCCCAATCCCCAGAATGAAGATTCAAAATCCTTTCTATGGCAAATGCTGAAACAGCAGCTCGAATCCAAGACGGATGGTGGAAGCGTCTATAGAAAACGGCTCGAGTATGAATATGGTGTAATCGTGGATATGGGATATGAAGATTATTTTTTGATTGTGCAGGATGCAATCAACCATGCAAAACGAAATGGGATTTATGTAGGACCAGGACGGGGATCCTCAAGTGCGAGCCTTGTATCCTATCTGCTGAACATTACTGAAGTCGACCCGCTTCAGTATAACCTGCTATTCGAACGCTTCCTCAACCCTGAACGTGTGACGATGCCTGACATCGATATTGATTTTGAGGATGCCAGACGCGATGAGGTAGTCGATTATCTGATTGAGAAGTACGGTACGATGAATGTGGCGCATATAGTCACATATGGCACGTTGAGTGCCAAGATGGCAGCACGTGATGTTGGCAGGGTACTCGGTTTTAAAGATGATGAACTGAAAATGATTTCAGGACTTATTCCAGAAACCCCTGGGGCAAAACTCCAGGAGGCGTTTCAGAAAGATGCGTTCCGGTCGCTTTCAGAAGCGGATCCCAAGTATGTTACATATGCGAGTCTGTGTAAAAGAATTGAAGGGTTGCCGCGGCATACATCCACCCATGCTGCCGGCATACTGCTCAGTGCGGAACGCCTTACCGAGAACATCCCGGTGACCTTCAGTGACGGACACACATTGAGTCAGTGGACGATGAATGAGGTGGAGCCTTCAGGACTTCTGAAGATAGATGTTCTGGGACTTAGAAATCTGACGTTGTTGAAGTTCATGGTCAATAAAATAGAAAAGTCCGGAATTTCATTCAACTTGGATGAAATTCCGGATGATGATCCAGCAGTCTATCGGTTGCTCGGGAAGGGAATGACCATCGGCATCTTCCAGTTGGAGTCGGATGGCATAAGCAAAGTAATCAGGGAAATGCAGCCTGAAGGATTTCTTGACCTTGTCGCAGTAATCGCTTTGTACCGGCCAGGGCCGATGAAGGAAATCCCGAATTTCATCGCCGGGAAGCAAAAACCAGACGCAGTCAGATATCCGCACGAAGACATTAAAGATATACTCAAAGAGACGTATGGCGTCATCGTCTATCAGGAACAGATCATGCAGATCGCTTCAAGGATCGCAGGCTACAGTTATGCGGAAGCGGATATATTGAGGCGGGCAATGAGTAAAAAGGATAGGGAAACGCTTGAACATGAAAGGGGCCGCTTTGAGAAGGGGGCAGAAAGTAAAGGATACGCAAGCCAGGTGGGCCATCATATTTTCAACCTGATCTTGGAGTTCGCCGACTACGGATTCCCAAAAAGCCACGCGGTGGCATACAGTCGGATATCCTACACCCTTGCCTACATCAAAACCCACTATCCTGAAGTGTTCTATTCCGTCATACTTACCCATCATTTCGGCAATGAGCATAAGGTCAACCAGACCGTAAGTGAAATCAAGCGGCGTAGAATTCCGTTATTTCTTCCGAACATCAACAGCTCCTTATGGAATAACAGAAGCGATGAAGGCATAGAACTCGGTTTCTCGATGATCAAAGGCGTCACTTATCGTCATGCCGAGGCAATTATAAAAGAACGTGAAAACGGCCCGTTCAGCGATATATATGATTTGAAGACTAGGGTACAGGACGTCAATCTGGATAGGAAAGTGCTCACGCGTCTCGTCCAGTCGGGCGCTTTGGATGTTTTTGAGGAGAATAGAAAAACGCTCCTCAATACGCTACCCATGCTTGATGAATTGAATGCTGAAGAATATGCTCATGATTCGTTCCTCAGTACGCTTGGCTTCAATATAAAGAAAGAATACCACCACGCTGCTGAAATGGATGATATGGAAAAGGTCGAAGGGGAGAAGGACGTGTTCGGATTCTACCTCTCTGACCACCCCGTCATAGCACTAAGGAAATCTCTCCAATTCATTCCGTTCAACCTTCTCAATCAAAGTAAGGGGATTTATCTTGTTTTTTTGGACGACATTAAAGTAATCAGGACAAAAAATGGACAGAATATGGCGTTCGTCAAGTTCACCGACGGGCTTCATGAAATGGAAGGAGTCGTTTTTCCAAAGGTCTATTTCAATGTCCATCCGAACTTGACAAGACAGATTGCTGTCGTGGAGGGAAGGGTAGAAACGCGCAGATCACGTCCACAACTCATCGTCGACTCACTAGAAACCGTAGATGCATTCAAAAAGATATACTATGATCGGGCAAAACAGATTGTCATCCGCAATGCCCATGCATACAACCTGACTGGTTTCATGAGTGACTCAGGCATACCGGTCAAAGATTTTGACAAAAAGAAGATAATTGGCAAAATAGGAAAAGAAGGTATTGAAGGTATATTGGAAGCGGTCGAGGCAGCCGACATACGTATATTGAACTAAAGAAGTTGTCATGTAAAACTGATAATGTTACTATATTTATATTGCGGTGGTATGACCACTAGGAAAGGGAGATTATATGTCCTTGAGAGATGATGCACTAGAGATGCACAGGGAAAAACAAGGAAAGCTAGAAGTAAATTCAAAAGTGGAGATCAAGGACAGGGAAGCCTTGAGCCTTGCATATTCACCAGGAGTGGCTGAACCATGCAAAGAAATATATGAAGATGAACGCACAGTATTCGATTATACGATTAAGAGTAATACTGTCGGCGTCGTTACGGATGGTTCCGCTGTTTTAGGCCTGGGGAATATAGGTGCTATGGCAAGTTTACCTGTAATGGAAGGTAAGAGCGCGCTCTTTAAGAATTTTGCCGGAGTGGACTCCTTTCCGATTGCACTCAATACTAATGACGTCGATGAAATCGTGAATACAGTCAAACTGATGACACCCGTTTTTGGCGGCATCAACCTAGAAGATATCTCAGCGCCTAGATGTTTTGAAATTGAAGAACGCCTAGGACGCGAGACCGATATACCTGTTTTCCATGATGATCAACACGGCACGGCAATCGTCACCTTGAGCGGCCTGATGAACGCCCTTAAACTCTCGGGGAAATCTCTGAACCAGATTAAGGTTGTACTGAACGGAGCGGGGGCAGCGGGTGTAGCCATCATAAAACTCCTGCACAGCTTCGGCGTGAAGGAAATGATCATGTGTGACTCGCGCGGTGCCATCTTTGAAGGTCGTGAAGCAGGGATGAACGATATCAAACACGAAGTGAGCAAGTTCAGTAACCATCATCATAAGCAAGGGGAATTGGCTGATGTGATTGAAGGGGCTGATGTATTCATCGGTGTTTCGGTAGAAGGTGCCCTGACTGCCGAGATGGTCAAGACAATGGCAGAAGATCCAATCATTTTTGCCATGGCCAATCCGAACCCTGAAATCATGCCTGATGAGGCGAAGGCTGCGGGAGCTCTTGTAGTCGGCACAGGACGAAGCGATTTTCCAAATCAAATCAACAACGTGCTTGCTTTCCCAGGTATCTTCAGAGGTGCGCTTGATGTTCGGGCGACACATATAAATGACGAGATGAAAAAAGCTGCCGTCCTTGCTATCGCAGAATTGATTGAAGATGATAAATTGAACGCCGAAAACGTCATCCCGGAACCTTTCAATAAGGAAGTTGCACCAAGTGTAGCGAGGGCTGTAGCGAAAGCGGCCATGCAGACGGGCGTCAGCCGCATTAAAGTCGACCCTGAAGACATCTATCAGAAAGCACGCAGTTTGACGCTGTGATCCTATAAGATGACTGAAAAAAAAGGTTTGGAAAATATTATTGAAGAAATCCACAATGTCATCGAAAAGGAAGAGATACAGGTAGGTGGAAAGCTGCCCAGCGAGAGATATCTGAGAGACGAATTGAATGTCAGCAGGCAAAGTGTAAGGGAAGCACTCAGAGCACTTGAACTGCTTGGCATCATCTATGTGAAGCGGGGCGAGGGCACCTTTCTTGCTGATATCGATAGCCATCAACTGTTTCAGCTGATCGGCAAATATCTCATCAAATCAGAACGTCAACAGAATGAAATTATAGAAATCAAAGAGATGATAGAAGAATATGTCAGTGAAAAGAAAGGAAATGCTGATGTACTAGAAGACGAGAACATTATAATGAAAAAAATCTATGTGTTGCTCGATAAATATTCGCAGGCATTCAAATAATAAAGAAAACAGGGAGTTTAATATGCTGAAAGACTTGTTCTCTAAACTGAATAAAAAAGTCAATGAAACAGACCGTAATGATGGCACTTTCGAAAAAAGTGAATCCATCATGACAAAATGTCCAAGCTGCAAGAAGATATTATATTCAAAAGACTTATATAAACGTCTTAATGTATGTGCCAACTGCAGCCATCATCTGCCTATTTCAGCCCAGGACCGTCTGGAAGCGTTGATGGATGAAGGGGAAGTCAATCTGTTGTTCCAAGACATCACATCTGCCAATCCACTGAACTTCCCTAATTATGAAGCCAAGATTTCGAACGATAAGGAAAAGACGGGACTGAATGAAGCGGTGTTATGTGCAGATGGGAACATCGGAGGTGAGCGTGCCGTTGTAGCCGTCATGGATGCCCGCTTCAGAATGGGCAGCATGGGCTCTGCAGTCGGCGAAATACTCGCCCGTGCTTTTGGGTATGCAACAGAACACAGATTACCTGTCATCATCTTCACAGCCAGTGGGGGCGCACGTATGCAGGAGGGCATCATCTCTCTGATGCAGATGGCTAAAGTCAGTGTTGCGATAGAGCGCCACAATAATGCAGGTCTGCTCTACATCGCCTATATGACCAATCCTACAACAGGTGGGGTGTCTGCAAGTTTCGCCTCAGTCGGCGATATAAACTTGGCAGAAAAGGGTGCATTGATTGGGTTTGCCGGCAGGCGCGTCATCCAGGAAACAATCAAGGAGAAACTGCCGGATGATTTCCAGACTGCCGAATTCCTTTTAAAGCATGGACAGCTGGACGAAGTTTTAGACAGACGGGATATGAAAGATTATCTCGGCCGAATCCTGAAATTGCATAGTGGGGTGTAGATAGGAATGTTCGATTTCGAAAAACCAATCTATGAATTGGAAGAGAAGATTGAAGAATTGGAAAAATATGCAGCAAAAAATAAAGTAGACCTCACAAAGGAAGTCAGTTTTTTGGAGAAAAAGGTCAGTGATAAAAAAAATGAAATTTATGATAACCTCACTCCCTGGCAGCGTGTGGAGATTGCAAGATATATAAAGCGTCCAACTACCTATGACTATATCGAAGCTTTGTTTGAAGAATTTACAGAGTTCTATGGTGACCGCGTACATAGCGATGACCCTGCCATTGTAGGAGGTATTGCTGCCTACAAAGGGCGTCCTGTGACGGTTATCGGGCATCAACGTGGCCGGGATACAAAAGGCAACATCCACCGTAATTTTGGCATGGCCCACCCCGATGGCTACCGTAAGGCGCTTCGCTTGATGAAACAGGCTGATAAATTTAACCGTCCAATCATCTGTTTTATCGATACTAAAGGTGCATATCCAGGTAAAGCTGCTGAAGAACGGGGACAGAGTGAATCGATCGCCCGCAATCTTGTCGAAATGGCAGGTCTCCATGTACCGGTAATAAGCGTCGTCATCGGAGAAGGTGGTTCAGGTGGAGCTTTGGGACTTGGGGTATGCAACCGTCTGATCATGCTGGAGAATGCGACATATTCTGTAATCTCACCAGAAGGTGCTGCGAGCATCCTGTTCAAGGATGCATCATTGAAGGAGATTGCTGCAGAATCGTTGAAGATAACAGCAGCCGATCTGAAATCGTTCGGCATAGCGGATGCAGTGATAGAAGAACCTCAAGGTGGTGCCCATAACGACAGGGACAAGGTATTTGAGAATCTCGATGGCATCCTGGAAGAACATCTGGCAGGACTCCTTGCACTTGATCGCGAAGAAATGGTGGCCGACCGCTACGATAAATATGTGAATATCGGAATATATGATGAACAGCTGTAATTTCATGCTGTTCATTTTTTTTGGTTTCATAAAACGGTTTCATCAACCTTAATGATGGATAAGGAATATAAGTTATGCTATTTTAAAAATAAGAGATTGTTTTAACGGAGGGAACCCATGAGGAAAATTGGAGTACTTACAAGTGGAGGCGATGCGCCCGGTATGAATGCTGCCATAAGGGCCGTCGTCAGAAAGAGTATATATGAAGGCATTGAAGTCTATGGTGTTTTCCAGGGCTATCAGGGCCTTGTCACTGATAATATCCATAAGCTGGAACTTGGGGATGTCGGTGACATCATCCAAAGAGGAGGGACGAAGCTCTACTCGGCCCGGTGCCCAGAATTCATTGAACCCGCTGTACGCAAAAAAGCCATCGAAAACCTTAAAGCTAAAGGAATAGATTCGCTTGTGGTCATAGGGGGAGATGGTTCCTACAGAGGTGCACAACGACTCGATGAAGAAGGCATCAAGACCATAGGAGTACCCGGTACCATCGATAATGACATCAATGGCACGGACTACACTATAGGGTTCGATACTGCCTTAAACACCATAATCGATGCCGTAGACAGGATCAGAGATACAGCAACCAGCCATGAGCGCACCTTCATTATAGAAGTGATGGGCAGGGATGCTGGAGACTTGGCGCTTTGGGCCGGAGTCGCCGGGGGCGCAGAGACCATACTCATTCCCGAATCCCCCTCTGACATGAAAGAAGTTGCAGAGCGGATTGAGTCGGGTATGAGCCGCGGTAAGAAACACTCGATCATTGTTGTAGCTGAAGGTGTCATGAGTGCGTCACAGTGTGCAGATGAGTTGCATAAGTATATAAACGTAGACACCCGTGAGAGTGTGCTTGGCCATATGCAGCGTGGAGGAAAACCGACCGGTCAAGATCGAGTGCTGGCTTCACGCCTTGGTGCTTTCGCTGTTGAGCTTCTTTTAGATGGTGTGCATGGAAAGGCGGTAGGCACTGAGCACAATAAACTGTCCGCAACCCGTTTTGATAAAGTGTTTGAAGAAAGTCATATGATAGATGAGGGTCTGTATAGACTTTCGAGAGAGTTATCCATTTAGGAGGAATCTAGTTATGCGCAACACTAAAATAGTATGTACAATCGGTCCTGCATCGGAATCACCGGAGATGCTTGAGAAATTGATAAAAGCTGGCATGAATATTGCACGATTGAATTTTTCACATGGTGATCATGATGAACATCGTGCCAGAATAAACAACATCAGAAAAGTTGCCGACAAATTGGATCGTACAGTAGGCATTCTACTCGATACAAAGGGACCTGAGATTCGTACCCACAGCATGGAGAATGGTGAAATTGAGCTGACGAAAGGGCAAAGCATCATAGTTTCTATGGAAGAAGTAGTGGGTACGCCAGAAAAGATCTCCATCACATACTCTGGCCTCATTGAAGATGTGGATAAAAAAGATCGCATCCTTCTTGATGATGGTTTGATAGAACTTAAAATTGAAAGCATCGACCGGGAGAATGGTGAAATCCATTGCCACGTCCTGAATGATGGTGTCCTCAAAAATAAAAAGGGTGTCAATGTGCCGGGCGTCTCTGTAAAAATGCCGGGCATCACTGATAAGGATCGGGAAGATATCATCTTTGGTATTGATGAAGGCGTCGATCTGATTGCAGCAAGCTTTATCCGCACGAACAGCGATGTTCTGGAAATACGCAAGTTGCTTGAAGAAAAGTCGGGCGAGCACATTGAAATCATCCCGAAGATCGAAAACCAGGAAGGCATCGACAATATAGACGATATACTCGAAGTGTCTGATGGACTTATGGTGGCGCGCGGGGATTTGGGTGTTGAAATTCCACCTGAGTCAGTACCTATGGTTCAAAAAGATCTGATCAGGAAATGTAATCACCTTGGTAAACCGGTCATCACTGCTACCCAGATGCTTGATTCTATGCAGCATAACCCACGCTGTACACGTGCGGAAGCCAGTGATGTGGCGAATGCCATATATGATGGTACAGATGCTGTAATGCTGAGCGGCGAAACAGCTGCTGGCGATTATCCTCTGGAAGCTGTCCAGACGATGGCGAGCATAGCTGTTTCGGCTGAAGATGCACAGGATTACAAAAAGTTACTTTCCACACGGACTAAGTCGCTGCAGACGAACTTGGTGACGGCAATTGGCGTGTCGGTCGCACACACTGCACTGAATCTAAATTGCCGTGCGATAGTAGCAGCCACAGAATCAGGGCACACAGCAAGGATGATATCAAAATATCGTCCTCATGCAGAAATCGTGGCAGTTACTCCGCACCATCATGTAGCCAGACAACTACAGCTTGTATGGGGCGTACACCCTGTAATCAAGGAAGGGAAGCGGGACACTGATGAACTTCTGAACATCTCTGTATCAGCAGCAATGGAAAAAGGTTTTGCAGAACAGGGAGATTTATTGATCATCACAGCAGGGGTTCCTGCAGGAGAAGCAGGTACCACGAATCTGATGAAACTCCACATTGTCGGAGATAAGCTGATCCGAGCTCAGGGCATAGGCAGGAGAAGCAGCGTCGGTGAAGTGATGTTCGCTGACTCTGCAGAAGCCTTAAAAGATAAAGATCTGGAAGGAAAAATCATCGTAACCCAATCTGTAGATGCTGATATGACACCTTATCTCGAAGAGGCTGCAGGTCTTGTCACCGTCGAAGGAGGACTCACTTCGCATGGTGCGATTGTTGGCCTGAATCTTGATCTGCCGACAATAGTCGGGGCGTCAGCCGCATACGAAGTATTGGAAGAGGGCGCAGTCGTCACAGTCGACTCAGAGCAGAACTGTATATTCGATGGACATGCTAATGTACTATAATCCAGTAAAAAGGCACTTTTTTTAAAGTGCCTTTTTATGTTGTAGTCACAGATGCTGCACAGTATAATATTAGATGAGGTGGCACATATGAAAAAAATGTTACTTATCATGCTCCTGTTTTTAACAGCGTGCACTAACGACGGGCCTGTGGATGACTCATCTGATGAAAATGCAGATCAGAGTGAAGAATCGACAGAGTCCGCTACAGAAGAACAACAGACGACTGAAGAGCCGGAAGAAGAAATGTCAGCAGCAGATATCATTAAAAATGCACAATCTGAAGAAAGTAAGGAAACGAGCTATGAAGAGCGGCAGACGACTACAATTTCCACAGAAGAAAGCCAGCATGTAATCCGTACAATAACCACCAGAAGCAAGCAGGATGAAATTAAAATCGAAGTTGATGATGGAACTGATATCAAGACCCATTACATCTTTGAGGGAGAACACTTCATCTATCAAAATGGCGACGTGGAAAGACAGGATGACGGACGTAATATTGAAGGCAGCAGCTATGGAGATTTAATCAGTCAGCTCGAGCCGTTCAAAGAAGGCACAGCCAAGCAACTCGAATCAGGTTATGAAATTCGTTATGAAGTAGAAGGTGAAGCCGGCGTAAAGCCCTTTATAAACGACGATCTGGAGTCGTCACTTGAAGCGGTGGATAACATCAATGGTCTTGTGCTACTGAAGTTCAATGAAGATTATCAGTACGAAAGTGCTGAATTGACACTTACTATGGAAATGGATGATCAAACCATTAATGTTTCATCAAATATCACAATGGACAAAATCGGGGAGATCAACGTGATAGAAAAACCAAAGGGAATGTAGTGGGGTAATTGGATAGATTTCAAACGGGAAAACCAGCCATACATCATTTAAATGATGCATGGCTGGCTTTTTTTATTTTCTATACCATCAATAGTTCGGAAGAGGAATATTTACAATAAAAATAGTTGTCGAAAAATTGACATATTTCTGTCAAATAAATACAATGTAGACTATAAGGGGGAATAGAAATGGCAAAAATCGATTACGCATTAATTGCTTCACAACCTGAATTTGAAGAACTGCTTAAGAAGCGGAACAGGTTCATTTTACCGATCAGCATCTTTTTCATCATCGCAACACTGCTTTTTCCGATACTGACAGGCTATACCACTCTGCTTAGCAACGAAGCATTCGGAAATATTTCATGGGCTTGGATCTACGCATTCTTCCTATTCATAATGGTCTGGACGCTGGTCACGATCTATATGAAGAAAGCCAAGGAATTCGACAGGGAAGCCGATGAGATAATCAGAAAGTATCGGGAGGGAAACTATAAATGAATCTGACCGTCATTATCATGTTCATTGTATTCGTTGGTTTAACGTTGGTGATTACATACTTCGCTTCGAAAAGGACGCAATCCACTAAAGATTTCTACACGGCAGGTGGGGGGCTGACTGGTTGGCAAAACGGTCTCGCAATCTCCGGAGACTACCTTTCAGCCGCTTCATTCCTTGGTATTGCAGGGGCGATTGCATTATGGGGGTTTGATGGATTTTTCTACAGTGTGGGCTATCTCACAGCTTATCTCGTTGTACTGTACATTGTTGCAGAACCGCTTAGAAACCTCGGGAAGTACACAGTTGCTGATATGATTGCTGCCCGGTTTGAACTTAAGAAGGTGCGCGCCTTCGCCGCGCTTTCTTCTATTACGATTGTCATCTTCTATATGCTCGCTCAACTTGTGGGGGCGGGAGCCTTGATTCAACTGCTGTTTGATATACCATACAGTGTGGCTGTCATAATAGTTGGCATAATGATGACGATTTATGTATTATTCGGTGGCATGACCGCAACAAGCTGGGTGCAGATGGTAAAGGCAATCTTGCTGATGGTTGGTACAGTCATCATTTCTGTACTCGTACTGTTGCAATTTAATTTTAATATTTTTACCATGTTCGGTGAAATGAAGAACATAACGGCACCAGAGCTTGAAGGCCCGTTCTTGAATCCTGGGTCTCAAGGCGGATCTCCTCTGAATAACGTGTCGCTTATCATCGCATTATTGTTCGGTACGGCCGGCCTCCCGCATATCCTCATGAGATTTTTTACAGTTAAAGACGCTAAGACAGCTCGTAGCTCAGTCATGTGGGCAACTTGGATCATCGGCATATTCTACATCTTGACGATATTCCTTGGATTTGGAGCTGCAGCGATGCTGACAAGGGAGGAAATCATCGCTGCGAACCCGGCAGGCAATATGGCTGCACCATTGCTAGCAGAAAAGCTCGGTGGCGATCTGCTCATGTCATTCGTGTCTGCAGTGGCATTCGCGACAATCCTCGCAGTAGTAGCTGGTCTTGTGCTGTCGGGGGCAAGTGCATTTGCGCATGATATCTATGGCCAAGTAATCAAAAAGGGCAACATAACAGATAAACAGCAGATGCTGGCAGCTAAAATTGCGGCCTTCAGTGTAAGTGTCCTGTCTATAATACTGGCGATCTTCGCCCAAAACCAAAACGTCGCATTTCTGGTTTCATTGGCATTCTGCGTGGCAGCAAGCGCCAACTTGCCGGTCATCATCTATACGATTTTTTGGAAGCGTTTTAATACGCAAGGGGCAATTACTGGAATTATAACAGGCCTTGCGGTATCTCTTATACTTGTTATCATGAGCCCGAATGTAATGGACCCTTCAGGCAATGCATTTATTTCAATGGAACCATTGTTCCCTCTGACGAATCCAGCAATCATCTCAGTACCAGCCGGATTTTTAGGTGCTTTCTTAGGCACTTTCCTCGGTAAAGCCGAATCACATGAAAAGTACCGCGAAGTGAAGGTTAAATCAGTGACAGGTATTGATACATCCGAAACGACACATTAATCATAAGATAAACTTATGCATATCAATAAGATAATTAACTGACCCTTATAAAAGCCTCAATTCAGCTGAATTGAGGCTTTTATTGTTAGTATAAGCGTCCTCTAGAAGGTTAATGGTATTAATTTCACAAAGGAATAAATGATACTGTATTATTCACAAAGTTCTTTAATTTGATATAATGGCAATAAGGCCGACTGGCTATACTAAGAATTAACTAGAAGGAGAATCGATATATGTCTGAGAAAAAAGGTTTAGAAGGTATAGTTGCAACCGAATCACGCATCAGTTCAATCATTGGTTCGCAGCTCACTTATTGCGGTTATGAAATCGATGACCTTGCAGAAAATGCACTATTTGAAGAAGTCGTATTCCTATTATGGAACGACAGATTGCCGAACCAGACTGAGCTTGATGATTTCCAGGCGAAATTATTTGATCATATGACGCTTAATCCTAGAATCTACACCCATTTCGAGGAATACGCAGCGGATAAGATCCATCCAATGGCAGGTCTGCGTACAGCATTGTCATATCTTTCTCACTTCGACGAGAATGCTGAAGACATGAGTGATGAAGCGAATCAGGAAAAAGCCATCCGTATCCAAGCTAAAGTGGCTTCACTCGTTGCAGCATTCTCAAGGATAAGAAGTGGCAAAGAAGTCGTCAAACCTAAAAAAGGACTTAATTACGCTGCAAATCTTCTGTATATGATGAAAGGCGAAGAGCCTAACAGTACAGAAGTCGAAGCAATGAATAAAGCCCTTGTGCTTCATGCAGACCACGAACTGAATGCATCAACATTTACGGCACGCGTATGCGTCGCGACCCTTTCAGATATGTATTCCGGCGTGACAGCTGCAGCTGGCGCACTCAAAGGACCACTTCATGGTGGAGCGAATGAACGCGTAATGAAGATGCTTGGTGAAATCGAGTCTCCTGAATCTGTAGAAGACTACTTGAAAGAGAAATTCGAAAATAAAGAGAAAATCATGGGAATGGGACACCGTGTCTATAAAGACGGCGACCCACGTGCAAAATATTTGAAAGAAATGTCCAGACAGTTGACTGAAGAAATCGGAGAGCCTGAACTCTACGAAAAATCCATAAAGATCGCAGAAGTTGTAGAACGTGAAAAGGGGCTTCTGCCAAACGTTGACTTCTTCAGCGCCTCGGTCTATCATGCGATGGGGATTGACCATGATTTATTCACGCCAATCTTTGCTGTCAGCCGCGTGTCCGGATGGATTGCACATATTCTGGAACAGTACGAAGACAACCGTCTGATCAGACCAAGAGCTGAATATGTTGGACAAACCGGCAAGAAATATGAAGCAATCGAGAAGCGCTAAAACAAATTTTCGAAATTATTAACCAGGAGGAATTTTATTTATGTCGAGTCAAAAAATCACAACAAACAACGGAATTCTGAACGTACCTGATAAGCCAATCATCCCATTTATAGAAGGGGACGGCATCGGACCGGATATTTGGAAAGCTGCTAACAAAGTACTCGATGCAGCAGTTGAAAAAGCATATGACGGTAAAAAAGCGATTGAATGGAAAGAAGTGTTGGCAGGTCAAAAAGCGTATGACAAGACCGGCGAATGGCTGCCACAGGAGACTTTGGATACAATCAATGAATACCTACTCGCAATCAAAGGCCCTCTCACGACACCAATCGGTGGCGGTATCCGTTCATTGAACGTTGCACTGAGACAAGAACTGGATCTGTTTACATGCCTCAGACCAGTAAGGTATTTTGAAGGTGTTCCATCTCCATTGAAGCGTCCTGAAGAGACGGACATGGTCATCTTCCGCGAAAACACAGAGGATATCTATGCAGGAATCGAATTCCAGGAAGGCACTGATGAAGCGAAGAAGGTAATCGACTTCCTTCAAGATGAGATGGGCGCTAAAAACATCCGCTTCCCAGAAACTTCAGGAATCGGAATCAAGCCAGTATCCAAAGAAGGTACTGAGAGATTGGTGCGTTCTGCCATCAACTATGCGATTGAAAACAATAGACCTTCTGTAACTCTTGTCCATAAAGGGAATATCATGAAGTTCACAGAAGGTGCATTTAAAGCTTGGGGCTATGCACTTGCTGAGCGTGAGTTCGGGGATAAGGTGTTCACATGGAATGCTTACGACAAGATCGTTGAGGAAGAAGGAAGAGAAGCAGCCGACAAAGCACAATCAGAGGCGGAAGCAGAAGGCAAAATCATCATCAAAGATGCAATCGCCGACATCTTCCTGCAGCAGATCCTTCTTCGTCCAAAAGATTTCGGTGTTGTAGCGACAATGAACCTAAACGGAGACTATATCTCTGATGCATTGGCAGCACAAGTTGGTGGAATCGGTATCGCTCCTGGTGCGAACATCAACTATGAAACAGGTCATGCAATCTTCGAAGCAACACACGGAACAGCACCTAAGTATGCCGGCTTGGACAAAGTCAACCCATCATCCGTCATCCTCTCAGGCGTTCTTATGCTTGAACATATAGGTTGGCAGGAAGCGGCAGACCTTGTAACAAAAGC
Source organism: Salinicoccus jeotgali (assembly GCF_039538805.1). Classification (GTDB taxonomy): domain Bacteria; phylum Bacillota; class Bacilli; order Staphylococcales; family Salinicoccaceae; genus Salinicoccus; species Salinicoccus jeotgali. Next base: position 92,620 of record NZ_BAABCK010000022.1, read on the forward strand.
TGTCGAGAAGACGATTGCATCTAAAGTCGTGACTTATGACTTCGCCCGCCTGATGGATGGTGCCAAGGAAGTTAAATGTTCCGAGTTTGCAGACGAACTTGTCAAAAATATGTAGTTGAAGCCACCTTTTAAGGGGGAATAGCATGAACAGGAAAAAAATATCAGTCATAGGCGCCGGGTTCACCGGCGCTACGACTGCCTTTATCGCAGCCTCTAAAGCGCTTGCAGATGTGGTTCTCGTCGATATTCCGCAAGCGGAAGATCCGACACGCGGCAAGGCACTTGATATGCAGGAAGCGACACCAGTTCTTGGAGTCGATGTAAATATCACCGGTACAAGTGATTATGCAGATACTAAAGATTCCGACATCGTCATTATTACAGCAGGTATTGCACGGAAGCCAGGGATGAGCCGGGACGATCTCATCAAGACTAACCAAAAAGTCATGAAAGCAGTGACACGGGAAATAGTCGAGCATTCACCGGACTGTACAATAATTGTGCTGACAAATCCTGTAGATGCTATGACGTATGCAGTTTATAAAGAGTCCGGTTTTCCAAAAAACCGGGTTATCGGTCAGTCGGGAGTACTCGATACTGCCCGTTTCCGGACGTTCATAGCTGAAGAACTGAATCTTTCCGTCAATGATGTACGCGGTTTTGTTCTTGGGGGACATGGAGACGACATGGTACCTTTGATTCGTTATTCTTCGGTTGGAGGTGTGCCACTGGAAAGTCTTATGGACAAAACCAAGATAGACGAAATCATCGAACGTACAAGAAAAGGCGGAGCTGAAATTGTAAACTTGTTGGGCAATGGTTCTGCCTATTATGCCCCTGCCGCCTCTTTAGTGGAAATGGCTGAAGCCATCCTCCATGATAAAAAGCGTGTGCTTCCATCCATTGTGTATCTGGACGGAGAATACGGCTACAGTGACATCTATCTTGGTGTACCGGCAGTGATAGGAACAAATGGTGTAGAGAAGATCATCGAGCTGGATTTATCAGAAGATGAAAAGAAACAACTGGATAAGTCCAGGGACTCAGTTGTGAATGTAATGAAATTGTTGAAATGAGATTTATGATTCTGTAATGGCATTAAACTGAAAAGATCACCTGACTAGGGGACCTTTTCAGTTTAGTGTATTTTGGGAGGAAATTTTGGGAATGGAAAATGGCAAAAAGAATAAAGGTTTTTTTCAGAAATTTCTTGATTTTGTAGAATGGCTCGGTAACAAACTCCCTCATCCCGTCACCCTGTTTGCGATACTCGCACTTCTTACGCTCGTTGCATCTGCAATCTTATCGGCGTTTGAAATTTCAGTGGAACATCCAGGAGAGAATCAAGAAACCGTTACCATCAATAACCTGCTGGATGGTGAAGGGATAAGTTACATATTCTCCAGCATGACTGATAACTTCATCAACTTTGCGCCGCTTGGGGTCGTTCTCATAACGATGCTTGGTATTGGTGTTGCTGAACGTTCAGGTCTGATAAGCGCAGCTTTACGTGGATTTGTATTGTCCATACCTAAGACCCTGATCACAGCAGGCCTTGTCTTTGCAGGTATCATGTCTTCACTTGCATCTGATGCAGGATATGTAGTGTTGCCGCCGCTTGGTGCAGTGTTGTACCTTGCCCTCGGAAGGCATCCACTAGCTGGTCTTGCGACTGCTTTTGCCGGGGTTTCCGCTGGATTCTCGGCCAACCTGCTTCTGAGTGGTACAGACGCAATGCTGGCTGAACTTTCTATTCAGGCAGCTTCCGTCATCGACCCGCAGTACGCCGATGGCATGAATGTTGCAATGAACTACTTCTTCATTGCGGCAAGTGTTTTCTTGTTGACTCTTGTAGGCTGGTTTGTTTCAGACAAGATTGTAGAACCTCGCTTGGGGACTTACAATGCTGAAGATGAGGATTCAACTGCCGTTACTGATACGGACGAAATGAATCCACTAAAACCAATCGAGAAAAAAGGATTGGCATGGGCAATCATTTCGATGATAGTAGGCGCGTTGCTTGCATTGCTTCTTGTCGTACTGCCAAATTCACCGATGCGTGGAGATGATGCAGTCGGATCCTATATGGATACAATCGTCCAATCGCCATTTATGAGTGACGGACTTGTACCGATCATCGCGATCCTCTTCTTTATACCGGGGCTTGTCTATGGCTTGATCACACGCTCAATCAAGAGCGATAAGGACGTAGCGAATCAGATGACTGAAACGATGGCATCGATGGGCATGTTCATCGTGTTGGCATTTACTGCCGGCCAGTTCGTCTCTTATTTCGCAGAATCCAATATGGGTCTTGTTATAGGTGTGTATGGAGCTGAGTTGCTGGAAACCCTCAAATTGACCGGGATTCCATTGATCGTAGGTTTCATGCTCGTCACAGCAATCGTCAACCTGTTCATAGGTAGTGCGAGTGCAAAATGGGCGATGATGGCTCCGATATTCGTACCGATCATGATGCAGCTTGGATATTCACCGGAGTTGACGACTATGGCGTACCGTGTTGCGGATTCATCGACAAACATCATCACACCTTTGATGACATACTTTGCGATCATCATTGCCTTTGCGCAGCAATATAACAAAAACGTGGGAATCGGGACATTGATTTCTGTCATGTTGCCTTATTCCATCTTCTTCTTTGTTACTTGGGCACTGATGCTGATCGTTTGGATGCTTCTCGGATTGCCGCTTGGACCAAACGCACCAATTGAATATACACCGTAAAAATAAAGGTACAGCATGAGCTGTACCTTTTTTCATGGATTAAGTTTGGATTGGAATGTATAATTCTTAATGAAGCAATGGTTTAATAAGACCATTGGAAGAGAGGGGTAATGGAATGGATAAGTTGATTCTGATAGATGGCAATAGTGTTGCCTTCAGGGCGTTCTATGGTCTGCCGCTCCTCAGTAACCAGAGCGGCCTGCATACGAATGCGATATTTGGTTATGCAAGACTGCTTGAAAAAATCATTACGGATGAAAAGCCTACCCATTTTCTGGTAGCCTTTGACGCCGGCAAATCTACTTTCAGGCATAAACAATATGAAGAATATAAAGGAGGAAGGCAGAAGACGCCTCCCGAGTTGGGTGAACAGCTGGCACCCATCAGGAGATTGATTGATGTCTATGGCATCAAACGTTACGAACTTGATGAATATGAAGCTGACGACATCATTGGTACCTTAAGCACTAAAGCCGATAAGGAAGGTCTGGAGACAATCATCATTACAGGGGACCGTGACCTTACACAGCTTGCCAGTGACCACACAACAATCTACTACACTAAAAAGGGGATATCCGACATAGACCGCTATACCCCGGCCTTCATCGAAGAACTATATGGTCTCAAGCCAGAGCAGATCATCGACCTTAAAGGCTTGATGGGCGACAAGTCGGACAATATACCTGGGGTTCCTGGAATTGGCGAAAAGACCGCACTCAAGTTGCTTAAAGAACACCATAGTGTGGAAGGTGTACTTGAGCATCTTGATGAAGTGAAAGGCAAGAAGCTTAAAGAAAACTTAACGGAATATCGGGAAGATGCTCTAATGAGTAAGGATCTGGCAACGATCTATAAAGAGGTTCCTATCGATTTCGATATTGGCAGCCTGAAGTTTGAACAGGACCGGGAAGAAGATAAATATGAACTGTTCAAAGAGTTGGAATTCGAATCCCTGCTAAAAAATATGGATGCAGCTGAAACAGAAGACAAAGTCGAATTCGAAGATGAACTAGTGGATTCGCTAGAAGAGTTGAGCGGTGATGTTTCATTCCATCTGGAAGTAAGGGCAGAAAATTATCTTGTCAATGCGCCTGTGTATCTTGCTGCAACAGATGGAACACATACATTCATAAAGCCGCTTAATGAACTGGAATCGTCATCAATTGAAGATTTCCTGACATCCAGGAATTCCATTAATGTATATGACATCAAGCGGCAAATGGGGCTGCTTAGGCATTTGGACATTCATTTCAAAGGGTTTGATTCCGACATCATGCTCGGCAGTTTTCTCCTGGATCCTTCCAAGAAGATTATTGATGTTGCGGAAACTGCTGCTGACTTCGCGATCAATATAGACAGCGATGACTATCATTACGGCAAAGGGAAGAAAGCTGTAACCCCGACCGGTGCAGAACATGAAAAGTTTCTTAATAGCAAGGTGATGGCCATCCATAAGGTCAGAGAACCGATGGAGGAATATTTGAGAAGAGATGAGATGCATGAACTCTGGGCAACACTTGAAATACCATTGGCTAAGGTCCTTGCTGATATGGAATATAGGGGCATCAAAGTAGATGCTTCTCGCCTTGAGGAAATGGAGAAGGACATACAGAAGCGGCTGGATGAAATCGAAAGTACCATATATGAGATGGCCGGAGAGTCGTTCAATATCAATTCGCCTAAACAGTTGGGGCATATTCTGTTTGAAAAACTGAATCTACCTGTCATCAAAAAAACTAAAACGGGCTATTCCACTGCAGTAGACGTTCTGGAACAGCTGCAGGATAAACATGAAATCATTGAGCATCTACTGCATTACCGTACCTTGGCCAAACTCCAATCCACATACGTGATTGGACTCCAGGGAGAAATTAAAGAAGACTCGAAGATCCACACTCGATTCAATCAGACACTGGCCCAAACAGGCAGGTTGTCGTCAGTTGAACCGAACCTTCAAAATATCCCGATAAGGATAGACGAAGGACGTAAGATCCGTAAAGCTTTCGTTCCAAAAGATGAAAATCATGTTCTGTTGGCTCTTGATTATTCACAGATTGAACTGAGGGTGCTTGCACACATTACTCAAGATGAAACGATGATCAATGCCTTTACAAGTGATACCGATATCCACACCAAAACTGCGATGGAAGTATTTAAAGTCGATAAAGAGGATGTTACGCAGAACATGAGGCGAAATGCGAAAGCGGTGAATTTTGGCATCGTCTATGGCATAAGTGACTATGGATTGAGTCAAAACCTTGGCATCACCCGTAAAGAAGCCAAAACCTTCATTGATAATTACCTGAATTCATTCCCGCAGGTCAAGGCGTTCATGAAGTCGATCATACAAGATGCCAAACGTGATGGTTATGTGAAGACAATGCTCAATCGCAGAAGATATATACCTGATATCCATAGCAAGAACTTCAATGCACGAAGCTTTGCAGAACGCACTGCAATGAACTCCCCAATCCAGGGTACAGCAGCCGATATAATAAAATTGGCAATGGTAGAATATGACAGATCTGAAGAAGCGAAAAAATATGATGCAAAACTGCTGCTTCAAATCCACGATGAACTGATTTTCGATGTTCCAAAAGATGAAGTGGAAGATTTCATCTCAATTATTCGGCGCATTATGGAGAATGCGATTGAACTCAGTGTACCGCTCAATGTGGATTATGGTTATGGCAGTGATTGGTATCAAGTGAAGTAGGTGGTAGAATGCCTGAATTACCAGAAGTGGAATTGGTTAAGCGTTCTCTAGAACGAACGGTAGAAGAGAAGGGAATCGGTGCCATGTCTTTTTCTGACCATATATATAAAGGACATGAGGTTGGCCGAAGAACCATAATAAAAGAAGATCTTGAATCATTTAAAAAGAAAATCGATGGAGGCCGTATTAAAAAGGTGGGAAGACGCGGGAAATATCTATACTTCATCATGGAAAAAGATGGGGACGTCTTCCATCTGATTTCCCACCTCGGCATGTCGGGTGCTTTCTTTGTGGCCGACTCGATAGAACAGATCAAAGACTTGAACTACCGTAGGCATTGGCAAGTGTCCATGCCGCTGTCAGATGGGCAGTCCCTTGTCTACAGTGATATCAGACGTTTTGGGGAAATGTCGACCATTAAAAGGATAAATGACTTTCCTCCCTTTAAAAGGATGGCCCTAGAGTATACGCATCCGGATAGTCTTGCTGAATTCATTGAAAAAATCAAAGATCCCAGCAGAAGCAATAAAGCGATCAAAGCGTTGATAATGGATAGCACGATCATACCAGGTGTCGGCAACATCTATGCTTCAGAAGCATTGTTCATGTCAGGGATCTCCCCTGTGCGGAAGGCGGGGAATATTTCAGTTGAACGGTTAACGAAGCTGCACCAGGCGATTGTTGAAGTGTTTGAGCTGTCATTGAGCCGAGGTGGTTCCACAATTTCGGATTATAGAGGGATATCCGGGGAGAGGGGCAGCATGCAGGACCGGTTTAAAGTCTACCAGAAGAAGGTATGCCCGGACTGTGAAGCGCCCCTCAAAACAAAGACTATAGCAGGAAGAAATACATTTTATTGTACAAATTGTCAGAGGTGATCCAATGAACTACATTATCGGTCTGACCGGAGGCATTGCCAGCGGCAAGTCGACCGCTTCAGAATATATTCAATCAAAAGGCTATCCGGTACTTGATGCGGATATTTATGCCAAAAAAGCGACTGCACAAAATGGCCCTGCCTATAAAGGGATACTCGACCACTTCGGGGAGGACATTGCAAGGTCGGACGGGGAAATAGACAGAAGGAAGTTGGGTGCAATCATTTTCAATGATCCAGAAGAACGGCAAATATTGAATGGTCTGGTCCATCCTGAAGTGAGACGCATGATGAATGAGGATAAAGAACGGTTGAGCCTGGAGAGTCATGTATTTTTGGATATCCCGCTGTTATTCGAAAATGGACTGGATGAACAATGCGACTTGACTGCAACAGTCTATGTCGATGAAGAAACGCAGAAAAAGCGGTTGATGGACAGAGACGGCTTTACAGAAGAAGAGGCGTTGTCGAGAATAAGAAGTCAAATGCCGCTGTCAGATAAGCGCGATAGAAGTGACGTTGTGTTTCAGAATAGTGGCTCTATTCAGGAATTGAGGGGCCAGATTCAAAGCTTTCTAGACAAGATTGAAAAGTGAACATTTTATGCAGAATACACCTTTAAACACGCTTTCAATATGTTATACTAATCAGTGAAAAGTATAGCATAAAGGGGCAATCGTCATGAAAAAAGTAGCAATCAATGGTTTGGGAAGAATTGGAAGGATGGTATTTCGCATCGTTGCCGCTTCAGATGAATTGGAGCTCGTAGCGGTGAACGCCAGCTATCCTGCTGAAACACTGGCTCATCTCCTCAACTACGACACCACACACGGGAAATTCGAAAAGCAGATAGAAGGCAATGGAGACAAGCTGGTCATGGATGGCAAAGAAATTCTGATCACGACAGAAAGAAATCCAGAAAAGCTGCCATGGGGAGACTTGGGTGTGGATATTGTCATCGAAGCGACAGGCGCCTTCAACCATGGTGACAAAGCAGCAGCCCATGTTAAAGCAGGGGCCAAGAAAGTATTGCTGACTGCACCGGCCAAAGGCGGAGATGTAAAAACAGTGGTTCTTGGTGTAAATGATGAAGAATTCGATATAGATAAATATGATGTATTTTCCAATGCATCTTGTACGACAAACTGCCTGGCGCCGGTCGCCAAAGTGCTGGATGAGGAGTATGGCATCGAAAATGGTCTGATGACGACTGTCCATGCCTACACAAACGATCAAAAGAACATCGATAACCCGCATAAAGACCTTAGACGGGCACGTTCTTGTGCAGACAACATCATACCGACTTCGACTGGCGCAGCAAAAGCTTTGGGTGAGGTTCTCCCCCAATTGAATGGCAAACTCCATGGCTTGGCATTGAGAGTGCCTGTATCGAACGTATCACTTGTCGATCTTGTGGTTGATCTTAAAAAACCTGTGACGAAAGACTCACTCAATGAAACATTCGAGAAATTCGCTGATGGTGCGCTAGCCGGTATCATGGGTGTCACTTATGAGCCACTTGTGTCCAGTGATTTCAACACTGACAGCAGAAGTTCAATTATAGATGGGTCGTTGACGATGGTCATGGACGACAATAAAGTTAAAGTCCTGGCATGGTATGACAATGAATGGGGTTATTCGACCCGAGTGGTGGAATTTGCTGAAAAAATTGCGGAAAATCTATAGAAAGAAAAGAAGAAACGGGAGTTTCTTCTTTTTTTATGTTCAATGTATTATAATGGTATACCAAACTGGGTAGGAAGAGGTGGTCATAGTGAAATGCCCGAATTGTCATCATACAAGTTCGAGAGTGGTCGATTCCAGACATACCGATGAACTGTCTGCGATACGCCGACGTAGGGAATGCGAAGAGTGCGGTTTTAGGTTCACGACGTTTGAACGTATGGAATTATCACCGCTGGTCGTAGTTAAAAAGGATGGAAACAGGGAAGTTTTCAGCCGGGAGAAACTGATGGATGGATTGCTCCGTGCATGCGAAAAGCGTCCAATCTCTTATGAGACGTTGGAGAAGACAGCAGCCCAGATAGAGTCGGATCTCAGGAATTTGAATAAATCGGAAGTTTCGAGCAATGATATCGGAGAACATGTCATGAAAGCGCTGATCACCTTGGATCAAGTGGCATATGTAAGGTTCGCTTCGGTCTATAAGGAGTTCAAGGACATCGACCAGCTCATGGAGACCTTGAAGCATCTGGCTAAAGGCAGTGACGATAATGAACTTCAATGAAAGACTAAAACCAAATACCGAGTTCATCGTTTATATGCCATCATCGTTCGAAAAGTCCCATCTGAACATCATCAATGAACTGTATCTCCCCCTGATTGGACAGGAAGCGACCATTTCATATATCTACCTCCAGGAATCTTCAAACCATTACAGCAAACTTGAAACAAGACTCCACAGAGAAGTAATGGATGAATTGAACATGCCGCTCTCAGGCTTCTCAAGTATACTCGAGAAGCTTGAAGCGATTGGACTTATCCGCACGTTCGTGTCCAATAACGCCCATGAAGATCGTTTCATATACGAGCTGTTGTTGCCGCTCACACCAGATGCCTTCTTCAAAGATCCGATGCTTAGCCTCTATCTCTATGGCCAAGTGGGTTCTGTGGCTTTCAATAAAAAGAAGGGTCGACTCCAATATCCGCCCATGCCGGAAAACTTCACCGAAGTAACGCGTAAGTTCACCGAAGTGTTCCACACAGGGAGTGGTGAAGGTTTCGAAGTACCCACTGAAACCTTCAGGAAGGAAAACGAATCTGCAGGGCCGCAGGTCGATCTTGAGGACTTTGACTTTGATGTACTTTTTACACATCTGAAAGGGACACGCATCGACCGTGCTTTCTTCACTAAGGAAATACGCATGCTTATCGTTAAATTGAGTATCCTTTTTAATTTTAATGCCTATGATATAAAACAAATACTATTGCCATCTACAACACAATATGCAGGAATAGATAAAGAACAGTTGAAGTATGAAGCGAGGAAATACTATCAGAAAGAAAACAAGGGTAAAGTCCCCAAATTTGATGGTCCGGCGAAACAGACGGCTGAAGATAACACTGGTAAGGAATCATATATAGAGCAGCTCGAATCCATTAACCCCTTAGACCGGCTGAATGATATACGCGGCCAGCGGCCAAGCGACAATGACGTGAAGCTTGTCACCGACATCATTGCCCGTACAAGCCTTCCAGGCGGTGTCATAAACCTACTTCTTGAGTATGTTTATCAGCAGAAGGGTGGAGACCTGAACTATCCGTATACAATGAAAATTGCAAGGGACTGGGAGGAGAAGGGGATACGTTCGGCTAAGGAAGCTTATGAATCGATAATGGAATACAGAAAGCAACGCAACTCGAAAAAAGGCGGACGCAAAGAACGCCAAGGTGAAAAGAAACCTGCATGGATGGATAAGCCATCCGCTAAACAGAAAAATGATGCGAAAAAAGGCAGTGAGAAAAAGACAACACCTGCCCAAAAGACAGCAAAAGATGATCCCGAGCTACAAAGAATGATAGATGAATTCAGAAAATCTAGGTGATTTTAATGGAACCCATAAACCAATTTTTAAAAAACTCAAAGAAACTGCAGGAGAATAATGAGCGCCTTTATGAATCGCTCATCAAGCATCCGCGCATTATAGAACTGATCGAAAACAGCGAGCATGAGATTACGCGTTCTATGATTAAAAATGATCTGCTTCAATTGAAACGCTACTCCGAACAATCTTTAGCCTGTGAGAAATGTGGCTCGCTGAGTGGGTGTGTGAACCATCCACAAGGTTATGTACCTTCGATAGATGTAAGGGACGGGCGGATACATGTAATCTATTCCCCTTGTCCTACAAAAATCAAAGAAGACCGCTTCCGGGAAAAGGAGAAGATGATTGAATCCTATCATGTACCTAAAGATGTCAAAAATGCGACATTTGATACGGTTTTTCTGGATGGGGACTCCAACAGGCAGGAAATCATCAAAAAGGCAATTTCAGCAAGCAAAAAGATAATCGATGGGGAAAAGACAAAAGGGCTTTATATACATGGTAGTTTCGGCATCGGCAAATCCTATATGCTAGGGTGCATCGCCAATGAATTGAAGGAACAGTCGGTCTCTTCGATAATCGCCTATGTACCTGAAATCATCCGGGATCTCAAATCAGGTTTCAAAGATGGGACGACGGATATCAAATTTAAGACACTGAAAACGGCGCAAGTGCTGATGCTTGATGATTTGGGGGCCGAAGATGTGACCCCTTGGGTGAGGGATGAAGTCATTACAAGCCTGCTCCACTACCGTATGGTCGAAGGCCTACCGACGTTCATCAGTTCAAACTATTCGATAGAAGAACTGGAGTATCGTTATAGCCGGACGAAGGAAAACGGTGTGGAGGAGACTAAAGCCCGAAGGATGACGGAGCGGTTGCGCTCATTATGTGAAGAAGTCCAGCTTGAAGGCAGAAACTACAGAAACGGTTGAGGCTTGATAATTGAATCGGCCTTCAGTATAATCAATATATAATTCCATCAGTAAACGCCAAGGACAATGCTTTTTCGTATTCATTCAAAGAGAGTGCATGAAGTGCTGGAACATGCATAATGAAACGACTGAGATACTCCCTTGATATATGCCGGGCCAAAACCCGGACGGCGCGGACCGTTATCTCCGGCTGAAGGCGGGTTATATCTCGTGAATCAGGGTGGTACCGCGGTGTCAATCGTCCCTCTATTAGTAGAGGGGCGATTTTTTTCTGGTGAGACTATGATGATGAAAGGATGGAAAACATGACGCAGATAGAAATAAAATTTCCAGATGGCAATGTCCAAAATTTACAGTCGGGTGTGACTCCGGAAGAAATTGCACAATCCATAAGCCCAGGCTTGAAAAAAGCGGCCGTTGCCGCAAAAGTGAATGGGGAAATGTATGATTTGCGAAGACCGATTAATGGAGATGCTGATTTGCAGCTTATTACCAATAAGGACGAAGAAGGACTTGAAGTCTTACGCCACTCTACAGCCCATCTTATGGCGCAAGCACTGAAACGCCTTTACGGCGATGTGAAATTCGGTGTTGGGCCTGTAATTGAAGAGGGCTTCTATTATGACTTTGATACTGACGAGAATATTTCCTCGGATGACTTTGAAAAAATAGAGAAAGAAATGCAGCGCATTGTAGATGAGAATGTGGAAATAGAGCGTAAGGAACTCACAAGGGATGAAGCGCAGGAATTATTCAGGGATGATCCCTATAAGCAGGAGCTCATCGAGGCGATTCCTGAGGATGAGACTGTAACAGTCTATTCGCAAGGTGAGTTTACAGACCTGTGCCGCGGTGTACATGTTCCGTCCACATCAAAAATAAAGACCTTCAAACTCCTATCTACAGCCGGTGCTTATTGGCGGGGAGACAGCAATAACAAGATGCTGCAGCGCATATACGGCACTGCATTCTTTGATAAGAAAGATTTGAAATCCTACTTGAACCTATTGGAAGAACGTAAGGAACGTGACCACAGAAAAATTGGTAAGGACCTGGAATTATTCCAAAACAACCAGTTGGTGGGTGCAGGCTTGCCATTATGGCTGCCTAACGGTGCAACAATCAGACGCGAAATCGAACGGTACATCGTCGATAAGGAAGTTGCTTTAGGTTATGACCATGTCTATACACCTGTACTGGCGAATGTCGACCTGTATAAAACAAGTGGCCACTGGGAACACTATCAGGATGACATGTTCCCGACGATGGATATGAATGGGGAAGAGTTGGTGCTGCGCCCGATGAACTGTCCGCACCACATGATGATCTACAAGTCGAGCAAGCACTCATACAGGGAACTGCCGATACGGATTGCAGAACTCGGTACGATGCACAGATACGAAGCAAGTGGTGCTGTGAGCGGACTTCAACGCGTCAGGGGAATGACATTGAATGATGCCCATGTGTTCGTCAGGCCGGATCAGATAAAAGAAGAGTTTAAACGTGTCGTCCAACTGATAATTGATGTCTATGACGATTTTGGCTTCGAGAACTATTCATTCCGCCTGAGCTATCGCGACCCTGAAGATACTGAGAAGTATTTCGATGACGATGAAATGTGGAATAAGGCGGAACTGATGCTAAAAGAGGCAGTAGATGAAATGGAACTCGAGTACACTGAGGCTGATGGGGAAGCTGCCTTCTACGGGCCGAAGCTTGATGTTCAAGTACAAACTGCCCTTGGCAAAGAAGAAACCCTATCAACAGTGCAGTTGGACTTCCTGCTGCCGGAACGGTTCGAATTGACCTATACGGGCAGCGATGGCGAACTGCATCGCCCTGTAGTGATACACCGCGGAGTAGTTTCTACCATGGAACGCTTCGTTGCGTTCCTGACCGAAGAATATAAAGGTGCATTCCCACTCTGGCTCGCCCCGCAGCAAGTGGAAATCATTCCGGTCAACCTTGATCTGCACTATGACTACGCCCGTGCACTCAAAGATGAAATGAAGAGCCACGGCATGCGAGTCAGCATCGATGATAGGAATGAAAAGCTTGGGTATAAAATCAGAGAAGCCCAGATGAGGAAGGTGCCTTATCAGGTGGTAATAGGGGATAAGGAAATTGAAGAGAACCAGGTGAACGTCAGAAAGTACGGCGAGAAGGACCAGAACACTTATGATAGGGAAGACTTCATCTGGGAACTTGTTGATGAAATCAGGCTGAAAAAATAACTGCTTGACAAAGTCTGGGAAAGACTGTAGAATTATAAGAGTTGATAAGAACGGACAAGAAGAAGCTCCCGCTTCTCACCCGCAAACACCTATGAGGTAGTGACCGGGTCACGCAGTGAGATAACGACGGATTGGCATATTACCATTCCAGAATTTCTCATTACTGGTTGGCGGGCGCATATATGTGCCCGCCCTTTTTGTTCGTCTTCAAACTATATGGAGGTGTCAAAGATAGCAAAAGATCAAACATTAATCAATGACAAGATTCGCGCCAGAGAAGTTCGTCTCATCGGACAAGATGGTTCACAGCTTGGGGTAAAACCCACCCGCGAAGCACAAGAGATGGCTGAGCGCGTAGAACTTGATTTAGTATTGGTCGCGCCTAATGCCAAACCGCCTGTTGCACGCATCATGGATTACGGTAAATTCAAGTATGAGCAGCAGATTAAAGAAAAAGAAGCGCGTAAAAAGCAAAAAGTGATCAATGTTAAAGAAATCAGGCTTTCTCCAACAATCGAGGACCATGATTTCAACACTAAATTGAAACAGGCTAAGAAATTCCTCTCGAAGGAAGACAAAGTCAAAGTTTCCATCCGCTTCCGCGGCCGTGCAATCACGCACAAAGATATCGGCCGTAAAGTGCTCCAGCGCTTTGCAGATGAATTGTCTGAAGTTGCTACAATTGAACAAAGACCTAAGATGGAAGGCCGTTCAATGTTCTTGGTGGTCGCACCGATCACTGACAAAAAATAATAATCCGGAGGTTAGTCTCATGCCGAAAATGAAAACTCACAAAGGTTATGCTAAACGCGTCAAGCGTACTGGAACAGGTAAATTCAAACGTCATCGTGCGTTCACATCACACCTGTTCGCCAACAAGACTACAAAGCAGAAACGTCACTTGAGAAAAGCGACGCTAGTTGCTAAAGCAGACCAAAAACGCATCAAAAAGCTACTTTCATATATAAAATAATCAATCGAATTAAGGAGGATCACACATGGCACGTGTCAAGAATGGTTTAACGTCCCGTAAAAGACGTAAAAAAGTACTGAAGCAGGCAAAAGGATATTTCGGTGCGAAAAGCACACTTTATAGAACAGCGAAACAGCAGGTAATAAAATCCGGCCAGTATGCGTACCGCGACCGCCGTCAGACTAAACGTGATTTCCGCAAATTGTGGATTACACGTATCAATGCAGCTGCACGTCAGCATGGATTGAGCTATAGCCGTCTGATGAACGGACTTAAAACAGCAGGTATCGACATCAACCGTAAAATGCTTTCCGAAATTGCAATTTCAGATGAAAAAGCATTCGGCGAAATCGTTACACAAGCTAAAAACGCTTTGAATAAATAATGCTTAAAAAAATGGCCGCTCCTAACAGGAGCGGCCATTTTACATATGCTGCCTATATTCTCTTATAGAGTGTATCCATCAGATCATCCGAGTACTCGAAATAGCATTCCTTCTGTTCCTTATTCCCTTGATCTCCATCAGACTGCGGCATGATGTCCAAGCGGATGAGGGGTTCATCCTCATCGAAGAACGGCAAAGTCTGTTCTGCATATTCATCAGTGAGTTTATTATAGATTTCAATGGCTTCTTCTTCACTTTCATATGTCTTCTTCAAGACATCCAACTCTTTTCCTGTACGTTCAATTCTGGATAGTTTTATATCGATCACTATAACGCCTCCTTCTACAAGCTTTACGCTTCTCCTATTGATGATAACAATTAAAAGGCTAAATGTGTATTAATAAGTTTTATATTACGAAAAGTGAAATAATTTATGATAGAATGAAATCGACCAATTAATTATAAGGAGATTGATGACCGATTATGGATAAACAACTTGAAATGATGAAAAGTCTAACGGATGCAAATGGCATCTCCGGTTTTGAATATGATGTTAAAAATGTCATGAAAAAATATTTGGAACCAGTCAGTGACGAGCTGATCCAAGATAACCTTGGAGGGCTGTTCGGCAAACGAAATGCCAAAAATGGTGCGCGCACACTGCTTATTGGTGGGCATCTTGACGAAATCGGCTTCATGGTAACGCAGATAGATGATAATGGCTTCATCAAATTCACACCGATCGGTGGCTGGTGGAACCAGGTCATGCTTTCCCAAAGGATGAATGTAGTGACTGAAACGGGAGTGCTGACAGGGGTCATCGGTTCCAAACCACCTCATGTATTATCTCCAGAAGCAAGAAAGAAACCTGTCGATATGAAAGAGATGTTTATAGACATCGGTGTCGCTTCAAAAGAAGAAGCAGAATCGGCAGGGGTCAAAGTCGGTGACATGATTACACCTCATTGTGAATTCACAGAAATGGCCAACAAGGATTATCTGTTGGCAAAAGCATGGGATAACCGGTTCGGCTGTGGCGTAGCCATTGAAGTGCTGGAGTCATTGAAGGATGAGGATCTGGACATCAATGTTGTCAGCGGAGCCACGGTACAGGAAGAAGTCGGTCTGCGCGGTGCCAAAGTGGCAGCGAACAAAGTGAAGCCGGATCTTGCGATTGCAGTCGATGTCGGCATTTCCTGGGATACGCCAGGTATGAGTGAAAAGGACGGCACCGGAAAGATGGGTGATGGTCCGCTTGTTCTGCTACTTGACGGTTCGAATATCGGTCATGTCGGTTTCAGGCGCCACGTAGAGAAATTGGCCAAAGAAAAAGATATACCAGTTCAGTGGTCGGCGATCACTGGCGGGGGCACAGATTCAGGCGCATTCCATGTATCCAACGAAGGCGTGCCGTCAATCTCCATCGGTGTACCGCTCCGCTACATGCATTCGAATGTTTCGATTCTGAACAGGAATGACTATAATAACGCGGTCCGCCTCGTGACGGAAATCGTCCGGTCGCTAAATGATGATGCTGTGGAGGAAATCATTTGGTAGTACCAACATTCATCGGCTCAAAAGATAATAAGCGCATCAAAGACCTCAAGAAACTACAGATGAAAAAATACCGCAAAAAGGAAGAGCGCTTTCTGATAGAAGGGGAGCATCTGGTTGAAGAAGCCGTCAGATATCACCAGAGACTCCATACTGTGATACTCTTGGAGGGATGCGATTTTGCTCTGCCGATACCTGAGGACATTGAGATGCTCACCGTCAGCCGGGCTGTGATGAAAACCTTATCCACCCTTGATACGCCGCCAGGAGTCATGGCGGCTGTGTCCTATGTGGCTCCTGAAGTGGGGGAGGACAATACGCTGCTCCTTGATGGTGTACAAGACCCCGGCAACTTGGGGACGTTGATCCGTTCGGCGGATGCATTTGGATTCAAGCACATCATTTTGTCTCATGATACGGTGGATCCATTCAGCGATAAGGTGTTAAGGAGTACGCAAGGCAGCCTCTTTCACATCCGTCTCGAAACAGTAGAACCTACAGCCGCAGTTAATGCGTTTCAGGGTATTGTGATGGGAACTGCCATCGATGGCGCAGTACTGCTCGATGATACTCGTTCACCCAAGGAGTCCGTTATGGTGGTGCTTGGTAATGAAGGGCGTGGCGTTTCAGAAGAAGTACTTTCATTGGTCGATCAGAAACTGAAGATAGACATGCCTGGCGATAGTGAAAGTCTGAACGTGGCGGTTGCCGGAAGCATTATTATGCATCATTTCAAAGCTTGATTTTTCGGTAGTTTGATTTATAATGATTTTATAAGATGAATACGATGCTTCAGATGAAGCCGGACATAAATGATCTATAATTCCGAAACAGGGAGCGCAGCACATGGACTGGAATGCTGCGTACGGATGAGATCAGGGTTCACCTGGCAGATGGAGCAATGGGTCAATCCCTTATCTTTCCATAAGCGTCTGTATTGTCATGCAGAAAATCAGGTGGTACCGCGGAAACTCCGTCCTTTGATGAAGGGCGGGGTTTTTATTATATTTTAGGAGTGAAATGATGGATACATCAGAAATAGGGCAAGTCCAGGAATCATTCGATCAGGCTGTGGCCCATATAGAAGATTTAAAGAGTCTACAGCAGTTGAAAGTGGAATACTTAGGGAAAAAAGGCAAAGTGACAGGACTCATGAAGGAAATGAAGAACTTGTCCAAAGAGGAGCGTCCTCAGTTTGGGGCGGCAGTGAATGAAACACGCAACCATATAACAGAAATTATCGAACAGAAGACCCAAACACTTGAGGCTGAAGCGCTTGAGGCTAAATTAGCGGAAGAGACGATTGATGTTACACTGCCAGGACGCAATTTTAGTTTGGGCAGTCCACATCCCCTCAGTTTGATCATCGAAAATATTGAGGATTTCTTCATAGGTCTCGGCTATGAAATAGCAGAAGGGTATGAAGTGGAAACCGACTACTATAATTTTGAAGCGCTCAACTTGCCAAAATCACATCCTGCACGCGATATGCAGGATAGCTTTTATATTTCTGAGGAGATGCTGCTCAGAACACATACTTCACCTGTCCAGGCGCGCACGATGGAATCCCGGGCAGGAAAGGGTCCGGTCAAGATAATCTGTCCCGGGAAAGTTTATCGTAGGGATAGTGATGATGCGACGCATAGTCACCAATTTACCCAGATTGAAGGCCTGGTGGTCGATAAGAATATCCATATGAGTGATTTGAAGGGCACTTTGGAGCTTTTCGCCAAGGAAATCTTTGGGGAAGAGCGTGAAATACGCCTACGCCCAAGTTATTTTCCATTTACAGAACCGAGTGTGGAAGTCGATATCTCCTGCTTCAAATGCAAGGGTAACGGATGTAATGTCTGCAAATATACTGGTTGGATAGAAATACTCGGAGCAGGAATGGTTCATCCTAATGTTCTTGAGATGGCTGGCTTTGATTCCAGTGAATACTCCGGCTTTGCTTTTGGCATGGGGCCTGATAGGATAGCTATGCTGAAACACGGTATAGAAGATATCAGACACTTCTATACAAATGATTTGAGGTTCATCAATCAGTTCAAAGTGACAGAAGATGGTGGTGCAAAGAATGAAAGTATCTAAAGAATGGTTGCAGGAGTTCATACAACTCGATGTTCCTGCGGAAGAATTGGCTGAAAAGATTACACGCGGTGGTATCGAAGTCGACGAACTGAAGGATTATACGGCAGAAATCAAAAACCTGGTGGTCGGCCATGTCCAGTCAGTCGAGCAGCATCCTGAGGCAGATCGCCTTAAGATATGTCAAGTCGATACAGGGGATGGGACAAACCAGATAATATGCGGAGCTCCTAACGTAGTTCCCGATTCCTATGTCATCGTCTGTAAAGTCGGCGGCAGACTCCCTGGTGGTGTGAAAATCAAACGGGCAAAACTACGCGGTGAAGTCTCGGAAGGAATGATATGCTCGCTTGAGGAGCTTGGCATCAATGAAGATCAGGTGCCGTCGGAATATCGTGATGGAATCTTCATTTTTAAAGAGGAGAAAACTGCCGGCGAAGATGCTCTTCGGGCATTGTGCCTCGATGATCAGGTCATGGAATTCGACTTGACTCCAAACCGCAAGGACGCCCTCAGCATGATAGGTGTCGCCTATGAAGCGCGGGCTCTATTCGGTGGAGAGGTTTCACTCCCTGAATATGGTATTGATGATGCGCATCTCGGTGATGATGCTGAATTGAGTGTCGATAATGAAGATGATCTGGCAGTCCCCTACTATGCTGCCCGGGTGGTCGAAGACGTCAAAGTTTATCCTTCACCCGTCTGGATGCAGATACGTCTGATTAAAGCAGGTTTCCGTCCGATCAACAATATCGTCGACATATCCAACTATGTGCTGCTTGAATTTGGACAGCCATTGCATATGTTCGACCGTCAACAGATTGGCTCTGATAAGATTGTGACGCGCTACGCCAAGGAAAACGAAAAGATGACGACTCTGGATGGTAAGGAACAGACCCTCAAGCAGAGTGACATCGTTGTAACCAATGGCAACGAGCCGATTGCCCTGGCCGGTGTTATGGGTGGCGCATTTTCTGAAGTCACGGAGAACACGACCGACGTCGTCATCGAATCGGCAGTCTTTGATGCATTTTCCGTGCGTAAGACAAGCAATCGCCTGAACTTGCGCAGTGAAGCATCATCGCGTTTTGAGAAGAGTGTCTCCCATGAATTTGTACTGAAGGCACTCGACCGCGCAGCTTATCTCCTGCAGAAATATGCAGGTGGTAAAGCCACGTCGAAAGTCATCTCAGCAGGTGAACTGGACGTAGAAGATTCCACGATAGAAATCACAGAAGACTACATCAATAATCGGTTAGGCATGGATCTGACCGTCAAAGAGATTACCGATGTCTTGGGTAAGTTGGGGCTTGTTGCCTCGGAAAAAGAAGGGATATTGACGGTATCGATACCGTCAAGGCGCGATGACTTGAAGATTAAAGCAGATATCACAGAGGAAATCGCAAGAATATACGGTTATGATGCTTTGCCGAGCTCACTCCCCGAGTATTCGAAGATTACTCCAGGGCAATTGACGGATGTCCAGAAAAAGGTCCGGGTCATAAGACATCAACTGGAATCGCTTGGCTTATCGCAGGCAGTCAACTATGCATTGACAAGCCGTAGTCAAGCCGGACAATTTACGGAAATCGACGAAACATTGGACCTTCTGATGCCGATGAGTGAAGATCATGCGGTGCTGCGCACCAGTCTGGTGCCTCATCTCATTGATAGTGCAGTATATAACAGCAACCGCCAACAAAAAGACGTCCAACTGTATGAAATGGGCAGGATATTCATCCCGCGTGGAGAAGCGGAACTTCCGTTGGAAAAAGAAATGCTTGCTGGTATAGTGACGGGTGATATGCACCGTACAGATTGGCTCGGAACTAAAGTACCTGCAGATTTCTATGCAGCCAAAGGCATTGTGGAGACGGTGTTTGAGAAACTCGGCATGTCTGCACATATCACCTATCGACCATCTTCGCGTTTAAGCGAGATGCACCCCGGCAGAACAGCAGACATCATTCTCGAGAATGATACTGTCATCGGATTCGTAGGTGAAGTCCACCCTGCGTATGCAAATGAGAATGATCTGGATAGTGCTGCGGTATTTGAAATCAGCATGGGTGAATTGCTTGAGAAGGCCCAAGGGGAGATCATCTATCAGCAGTTGTCGAAATACCCGTCCATTACCCGGGATATCGCGCTGGTGGTCTCTTCTGAGACACATGCTGGGGACCTTGTTGAGACGGTCCAGAAAACGGCTGGAAAATACCTTCACGATGTATTTGTATTTGATGTGTATGAAGGTGAGCATCTGGAAGTAGGGAGCAAATCAATCGCCTTGAGGCTCGTATACCTGAATAAAGAGGAAACACTGACCGATGCGGAAGTGGAAGATTCATACAATCCGGTTGTCAAAGCACTGGAAGCACAAGGTGCACATATCAGATGATAAATGAAGATGCCTATGGCGGACGATGTCGCCATAGGCATCTTTACTCTTTTTGAAATGCACCATACAAATAATATCGTCAGCCATGATTTCTGCTGTTAATCAGGTCGATGACTTTTTGACGTGACTTGAAATGTTTTTTAGTGATGTCATCAAGGTATCCCAAACCATGCTTTTTTGCAAGCTTGGCAGCGAAGACATCGGTTTTGCTGCTTGCACCGCGTGGCACCTCTGCTTTTAGGTTGCGGTTCAGGTTCTCCATCTGTTCCAGGTATTTGCTGCGTGCCAGTATGCTTGCACAGGCCACCGCGATGGATTTGGATTCCGCTTTCGTTTCCTGGTATATCAAATCTTCACGGAAAGGGTGGGGGACATATTTCCGATATGCATTTTCAGATGTGAACTGGTCGATGACAATGGCTTCCAATGTCTCCTTCCAGTCAGTCGTCAATTTTTCATGGACATTTTTGATGCAGTGATCATGGAGCACTGCCTTAAGTTTGACTATATTCCATCCCTGATCAATCTTTTCATTGTAGGAAGGATTATCGAGTATTACAAGGGAGTACGGGACGATATGTATGATGTCGCCTGCGATTTTCTTTACTGTGCTGTTGCTTAAGTTTTTGGAGTCCCTTACGCCAAGTTCTTTGAGGAGTGCGACTTTATCCTTCGGGACATAGGCGGCACAGACTGTCATCGGCCCAAAGTAGTCGCCGACCCCAGCTTCATCGCTGCCGATTGTATTCATAGTGTCATAGTTCATGGCTATCCTACCTTTATGTTTTTTCTTATGCATATACTTGTATAACATTGATTACATAAGTATAATAAATTAATGATAACATATGGGAAGCGAAATTTTTACGGGGAGGCAATGTCAGATGGCAGAATATAAAAACCGCATTGCTGTCGAAATCAATGATCAACAATATACCTTGGTTGGGGAAGAAGACCCTCAGCATATTCGCTATGTAGCGAGGCTCGTGGATGAGAAAATCCAGGAAATTGGAGCGAAGAATGCGGGTTTGGATACAACGCGAAAGGCAGTACTCACAGCAGTGAACGTCATGGATGAGTATGTCAAATTGCTTGAGAAGCATCAGGCATTAATAGAAGAGATGGAAGAGCAGGGTAAATGATATCATGACACTCATACTGCTGATACTCCTGATTGCAGGAATGGTGATAGGATATAGAAGAGGAATGGTCCTCCAACTGCTCCACTTGATTGGTACACTCTCGGCCATCATCATCTCCGCTAAAAACTATGAGAAGCTGGCTGCACGCTTCGATATGGTGATGCCCTATCCTTCAACTTCCGATACGCTTACCAATCCCCTTATGCCGGAATTGGCGAATGCCGAACATGCGTTTTATAATATGACCGCTTTTTTCATCATCTTCATCATCTCTAAAATCATCATCCAACTTATCGTCAGCGCATTCGATTACCTACAACAGATTAGTGTGTTCGGTATAGTTGGTGATATAGTGGGCACTTTGCTCGGTCTGATGGAAATGATCTATATACTGGCAGTTTTCTTGACGATGATTGCTCTAGTGCCGCTGGACTTCATCGAAACGATGGTAGGGGAGTCCGGTTTGGCTCAATTCCTGCTGGACAACACATTTATTCTTTCCGAAAAATTCATAGAATGGTTACAGAGTGAGTCATAGCGATATGGCTCTTTTTTAGGAGGTAGACATGACTAAGAAGGACATAATCAATCTGCTTGAAACTATAGGGACCTACATGGAATTAGCCCTGGAAAACCCGTTTAAGGTCTCCGCCTACCGCAAGGCTGCAAGTACTATAGAGCGGGATCCAAGGACACTTTCTGAAATCGAAGACTTCTCAGAGCTGAAAGGTATAGGTAAAGGGGTCAATGAAGTTATTGAAGAGTATGTGAATACCGGCCGCTCGACTATGCTCGAAGATCTGAAGTCGACTGTTCCCGCGTCGCTGATCCAACTGCTCCATCTCCCGACACTTGGGGCTAAGAAAGTAGCAAAACTGCATAAGGAACTTGGTGTAACTACTTTAGAAGGCCTGAGGACAGAATGCGAGGCCGGCAATGTCAGTGCTTTGAGCGGCTTCGGGAAAAAGACTGAAGAAAACATCATAAAAGGTATCGATGAATTACTCACGCGTCCTGAACGCCATCCCATTGAAACAATTCAGAAGTTCAAAATGATGATTACGGATGCATTAAAAGAATTGGAAGGGGTCAAGCGGTTTGATATCGCCGGTAGTGCCCGGCGTTATAAGGAAATGAGCAAGGACTTGGATTTTATCGTGGAAGCAGATGACTTGCAGCAGGTAACGGAGACATTTTTGAAACTGCCGTTCATAAAAGAGGTGGTCGCCAAAGGGGAGCGCAAGCTCTCCGTAGTCGCCGATTACGATTTCGATCAGATCAATGTCGATATCCGTTTCACAACTCCTGGTGCGTACCATACCACACTCCACCATTTCACCGGCTCCAAGGAACACAACGTGAGGATGAGGCAGATTGCCAAATCACGGGGTGAGAAAATCAGTGAGTATGGTATCGAAAAAGACGGTGGAATGCTTACATTCTCTTCTGAAGAAGACTTTTTCAATCATTTCAATCTACCCTATATCCCTCCAGCGATGCGCGAGTCAGGAGAAGAGGTGGATATGGATGTGAGTGAAATTGTAGCCCCAGAAGACATTCGAAGTGACTTGCATATGCATACCGTCTACAGTGATGGCTCCCATTCGATTTCTGAAATGGTTGAAGCATGCATTGATAAGGGCTATGAATATATGGTCATCACAGATCACTCGAAGAGCCTTAAAGTCGCGAATGGACTGGATGAGAAAAGACTTAGGCAACAGATTGAAGAAGTGAAGAGCTTGCGGCCGAAATATCCAGAAATAGATATTTACACCGGCACCGAGATGGATATATTAAAAGATGGCAGCCTGGACTTTGATGATGATATACTCGGTGAATTGGATTATGTCATTGCTGCCATCCATTCCAGTTTCCAACAGACTGAAGAACAAATCATGAAGCGTCTGGAAGCAGCGTGTGATAACCCACACGTCAGACATATCGCCCATCCCACTGGACGACTCATTGGAAAAAGAGATGGTTATGCCGTTAATATGGAACGTTTGATCAAAAAGGCGAAAGAAACAGGGACAGTGCTCGAAGTGAACGCTAACCCAAGACGCTTGGATCTATCTTCCGATGTGATACGCCATTCCGGTCTGATGTTGACGGTCAATACGGACGCCCACCATACAGATCACTTGGACTTTATGGAGTACGGTATCGCTACGCTGCAAAAAGGTCTGGTGAAAAAAGATCAGGTGATCAATACGTTCACAAGGGAAAGATTCCGGGAATGGATCAAAAATGGAAAACAGAGGTTTTAAAATGAATGATAGAACAATAAAAACTTTAGAGTTCGATAAGATACTCGCTGATTTGGGCAATCTGGCCGAGAGTGAGAAGACGAAGCAGGCCATCAGTGAGGATATCATATCCACCGATATAGAACTCGTCCGTCAGATGATCGATGAAGTTGATGACGCATCGACGATGCTGAGGTACCGGGCAGTAGAACTCTCAGGCATCACTGATATCAAACGTCATCTGAAGCGGGCGGAAATAGGCAGTATGCTTGGAGTCTCAGAATTGAATGAAATACGGATGATGCTGAACCGTAAACATACGCTGGAGGGCGTGTTCGACGAGTTTGAGGCGGATGAGATCAATCTTATGCATCTGCCCCTTTATATTAACGGCCTTCCCGATATCCATTTCCTATACCGTAGAATTTCTGAGACATGTGACGCCCATCAAGTGTTGGATCATGCGTCCGAAGCCCTTCTTAGAATCCGCCGCAGAATCAAGGCTGAAGAAGGTAAGATAAGAGAACGCCTGAATGATATCATCCGCGGCAACAACCAGAAGAAGTTATCGGATAGCCTCATCACAATGCGCAATAACCGGTATGTCGTGCCCGTAAAGGTTGAACATCAAGGGGATTTCAATGGCATCGTGCATGATATATCAGCGAGTGGCCAAACTGTCTATATGGAGCCCATGCTTGTCGTTCAGATGACGAACCAGATCCAACATTTGAAGGATGAGGAGCAATCTGAAGTGGAGCGTATCCTCTATGCATTGTCTGCTGAAGTCGCTACAGTCAGCAGTGAATTATCCATGACCGATGATGCACTCCACCATATTGATCTGGTATTCGCCAAAGCGCGTTATGGTAAAAGCATCAATGGTACAAAACCGGATATCATGACTGGGGGTGGCATTTATCTGCCCGCGGCATTCCATCCGTCCATCCCGGCGGATGAAGTGGTGAAAAATGATATCATAATGGATGATGAAACGCGTGCTGTGATCATAACGGGACCGAATACCGGCGGTAAGACAGTCACACTGAAGACACTTGGTCTGAGCGTGCTTATGGCCCAGTCCGGCATACCCATACCAGCGAGGGACGGCAGCCGTCTAAAGCTGTTCCGTAAGGTATTCAGTGACATCGGGGATGAGCAATCCATCGAACAGTCTCTTTCGACGTTTTCAAGTCATATGACGAATATCACCGGGATACTCGAAGAAGCGGATGGGGAAAGTCTTGTAGTCCTTGATGAATTAGGGGCGGGGACAGACCCTGAAGAAGGGGCGGCCCTGGCCATCAGCATCTTGGAATATCTGCTTTCAAAGCAGTCGACCATAGTAGCGACAACGCACTATCCTCAATTAAAGTCGTTCAGCTATACACGGGAAGATACCATTAATGCAAGTGTAGAGTTCGATGTGGAGACGCTCTCCCCGACATATCGTCTTCTCATGGGGATCCCCGGCAAGTCCAATGCTTTTGAGATATCCAATAAACTCGGTTTGGAAGAGAGTGTCATTGAGCGGGCACGGGCCCTTGCCGGACGCGACTCGGAAGATGTCAATGAAATGATTACAGCACTTGAGAGGCATACGAAGACTGCCAGGGCAAATGAGGAAGAGACTGCGCGGCTTCTGAAGGAAACTGAACAGCTTCATGCTGAACTGGATGCATATATGGAAAGTCATGAAGAATATAAAGAAAAGATCAGAAAAGAGGCGCGCGAATCAGCCAACCGCATCATCAAACAGGCAGAAGCGAACGCAGAGACTGTCATCCAAACCCTTGAGAACATGAAGCAACGCGGTGCGGATATACAGGAACATGAAATGATAGAACAGAAAAAACAATTGTCTGACAGTTATCATCAGGAGGATATCCGTAAGAAGGAGCGCGCTAAGGAAAAAGAGCACATCGAACGCGGAGACGAAGTGGATGTCTTGTCCTATGGCCAAAAGGGTGAAGTGCTTGAAGCGGATGATGACTCCGTCACTGTACAGATGGGTATCATCAAAATGAAGGTGGGCCTCGATGAGGTCAAGAAGAGGAAGAAGGAAAAGCAACAGCAGCGTACCGTATCACGCCGGGTAGGGAAAACACCGGTGAAGAGGGAGCTTGACCTGAGGGGGGAACGCTATGAAGAAGCGCTCCAGAAACTCGATCGTTATCTTGACCAGGTCCTGCTCTCCAATTACAATGAAGTTGAAATCATTCATGGGAAGGGGACCGGTGCGCTGCAAAAAGGTGTGCAGCAGTTCCTTAAATCCCATTCCAAAGTGAAATCCTTTAGGGGTGGCATGCCTGGTGAAGGTGGCTTCGGTGTAACGATCGTTGAGATGAAGTAGGTGGTCTGATGGATAATTTTGATATGTATAAACTCGCCAAAGTGCTGATTGTGATTGGTGTCATCATGTTTTTGGGTGGCATTGTCTATTTAGCTTTTTTGGCATAGGCAGTAAAATTGAGCATGCTGAACGTGCATGATATAATCAACTCACAATTCAACTTATTGGAGGAATTTCAAATGGCAATAATCGAAGTGAACGACCAGAATTTCAAACAAGAAGTAAACAGCGGCGTTAAATTGGTGGATTTCTGGGCACCATGGTGCGGACCTTGTAAAATGATTGCACCTGTACTCGAAGAAGTGGCCCAAGAAGTGGATGGCAAAGCAGACATCGCCAAACTTAACGTTGATGATAACCAGGCTACAGCAAGCGAATATGAAGTCATGAGCATTCCGACGCTCATCCTGTTCAAAGATGGGGAGCCTGTAGATAAAGTCGTTGGTTTCCAACCAAAAGAACAGCTTGTAGCACTTATTGAAAAACACGCATAATGAATGAGCCGCCCTCTGAGGCGGCTTTTTTATCATTTAATTCAACATGAGGGATGATTATGGAAGAACTTAAATTGAAATTGTCCGTCCTGCCGACTGAACCGGGCTGTTATCTGATGAAAGACCGTCATGGCATCGTGATCTACGTCGGCAAGGCGAAAAATCTCCGCAATAGGGTCAAATCCTATTTTTCCGGAGCCCATGATGAGAAAACGATGCGTCTTGTAAAAGAAATCGAAGATTTCGATTTCATAGTAACCAATTCCGAAGTCGAATCACTACTGCTTGAACTCAATCTCATCAAGAAGCATTACCCAAGGTTCAACATACTCCTAAAAGATGATAAGAGTTATCCCTTTATTAAAATCACAAAGGAGAGGCATCCTAAACTTATCGTCACCCGTACAGTCAAGCCATCTTCCGGCACCTATTTCGGGCCCTATCCCAATGCCTACAGTGCGCACGAGACAAAAAAGTTGCTCGATAGGATCTACCCGCTCAGGAAATGCAATACAATGCCGGATCGACTGTGCCTTTATTATCACATCGACCAATGTCTCGGTCCTTGTGTCTACGATGTCAGTCAGGACCAATATAAAGAAATGATTGATGGTATAACCCGTTTCCTTAATGGAGATACCAAACAGATAACGGACGAATTGAAGGATAAGATGCAGAAAGCTTCCGAAGACCTGGAGTTTGAACAGGCTAAGGAATATAGGGATTTGCTTGGACATATAGAGGCTACAATGAACAAGCAGAAGATGATGACCAAGGATATGACTGCACGCGACTGCTTCGGTTACAGCATATCCAAAGGGTGGATGGCAGTATCAGTACTATTGATAAGAAATGGCAACCTCATTGAGAAGAAAGCAGATATGTTCGCAATAAATGATGAGCCCCAAGAAGAATTTTTCAGGTATATTGCCCAATTCTATGATGTGAAATCCAATCTCTTGCCAAAGGAAGTCCATATACCGAGTCATCTGGAACATGAAGTCATTGCAGAGTACCTGCCTGTCAGTGTTATACAGCCCAAACGGGGTCAAAAGCGCGAAATGGTCGATCTTGCAACGAAGAACGCCGAGATAGCACTTAGCAATAAGTTCGAGATGATTGAAAAAGATGAGGCCAGAACCGTAAAAGCGATAGAGAAACTTGGGAAAGCACTCAATATCGAAACGCCTGTGCGCATAGAAGCCTTCGACAACTCGAATATACAAGGTGTCGACCCGGTCAGCGTCATGGTGGCCTTCGTCGATGGAAAGCCGAGCAAGAAGGATTACCGGAAATATAAAATAAGGACCGTCACCCAGCCAGATGACTATGCGTCCATGGCTGAAGCGGTCAGAAGACGCTACACACGTGTTCTTAGAGAAGGATTACCATTGCCCGACCTACTTATAGTGGATGGCGGTGTGGGTCATATGAATACCGTCAAATCCGTCCTCCTCGATGAATTATCTTTGGACATCCCAGTAGCGGGGTTGGCCAAAAATGACAAACATAAGACGGCCGAACTCCTCTATGGCGATAATGCATCAATCATACCGCTTAAAAAGAATTCACAGGAATTCTATCTTCTGCAAAGGATACAAGACGAGGTGCACAGGTTCGCAATCAGCTTCCACCGCAATACAAGAAGGAAGACATCCGTGACCTCCCGATTGGATGGTATTGAAGGTGTGGGGCCAAAACGCAAACAGAAATTACTGAGCCACTTCGGTTCAATTAAACGCATGGGTGAAAAGGAAGTGGCAGACTTTACTGAGATAGGCATACCTGCGCCGATCGCAAAACGCATTTTGGAAACATTGAAAGACTGAACAGCAGCACTCGAATGGGCATGATCTTTTTTATGCAACACGTCAAGTCGCCTTGATTTATATAATTCTTGAGAGTAAAATGGTGTTTGTATAAACTTATTTCATTGGAGAGTTAGGGGGGAATTCGAGTGTCAAAACAAGATTCAAGTTTTGCGATCAGGCGGCTTCATTCGTTGCTGGGTGTAATTCCGCTGGGTGTATTTCTTATTCAGCACTTGGTCGTCAACCACTTTGCAACACGTAGTGAAGAAGCGTTCAATACTGCAGCCGGATTCATGGCAAGTCTGCCTTTTGTTCTGTTTTTGGAGATTTTTGTAATCTATCTTCCGATTCTGTTTCATGGCGTCTACGGAATCTACATCGCTTTCACTGCGAAGTATAATATAGGCGGAAAAGGTTATGGCTTCCATAGTACATACAGAAACTGGCTGTTTGCACTTCAGAGGATCAGCGGTGTGATTGCATTTATCTTCATTGCAATCCACGTGTTCCAGACAAGGGTGCAGGTGTTCTTTGGAGCGGAAGTTAATTTTGACTTGGTACATCAGATTGTAAACAATCCAGCATGGCTAATATTTTATATCGTTGGAATCATTGCGACTGTATTTCACTTCGCCAATGGTCTATGGGCATTCATGATTACATGGGGCTTCACACAATCTGATAGATCACAGCGTATGATGAGCTATGTATCAGCAGTCATCTTCGTAGTGGTCAGCTTCATCGGCATTCAAGCAATATTGGCATTTATCTAATTAAGGAGTGGACAGAATGGCTAATGACAAAATTATCGTTGTCGGGGGCGGACTTGCCGGTCTTATGGCGACGATCAAAGCGGCTGAAACAGGGGCCGAAGTGGACCTGTTTTCTATAGTGCCAGTGAAACGTTCTCACTCCGTATGTGCCCAAGGTGGCATCAATGGGGCGGTCAACACTAAAGGTGAAGGTGACTCTCCAGCAATCCACTTTGATGACACGGTGTACGGTGGAGACTTCCTGGCCAATCAACCTCCGGTCAAGGCGATGACTGATGCAGCGCCGGATATAATCCACCTGCTGGACCGTATGGGAGTCATGTTCAATAGGACAAATGAAGGATTGCTTGATTTCCGACGCTTCGGTGGAACGCTTCACCACAGGACAGCTTATGCTGGTGCAACGACTGGGCAACAGTTGCTGTATGCCCTGGATGAGCAGGTCAGGAAGTTTGAAGTAGACGGCCTCGTCAATAAATACGAAGGCTGGGAATTTCTTGGAGTCGTCCTTGACGATGAGGGGCGTGCGCGTGGAATTACAGCACAACAGATAACGAGTGCAGAAATTCAGACATTCAAGTCTGATGCAGTCATAATGGCGACAGGTGGCCCTGGAATCATCTTCGGAAAATCGACGAACTCCATGATCAATACTGGTTCTGCGGCTTCAGTCGTTTATCAGCAAGGTGCAGTATATGCAAATGGGGAGTTTATCCAGATTCACCCGACTGCAATACCGGGAGATGATAAGCTCAGGTTGATGAGTGAGTCGGCCAGAGGAGAAGGGGGACGCATCTGGACTTATAAAGATGGCAAACCTTGGTATTTCTTGGAAGAGAAGTACCCAGATTATGGAAACCTTGTGCCAAGGGATGTCGCCACACGTGAAATCTTCGATGTGTGCGTCAACCAGAAGCTCGGCATCAATGGCGAAAATATGGTGTACCTCGACTTATCACATAAAGATCCACACGAGCTCGATGTTAAATTGGGCGGAATCATAGAAATTTACGAGAAATTCACAGGTGATGACCCACGTAAAGTGCCGATGAAAATATTCCCGGCAGTTCATTACTCAATGGGTGGTCTGTATGTCGACTACGACCAGATGACGAATATCCCTGGACTTTTCGCTGCAGGAGAATGTGACTATTCACAGCATGGCGGTAATAGGCTTGGAGCGAACTCCCTCCTGTCGGCAATATACGGCGGAACAGTAGCCGGACCTAACGCAATAGAATACGTCAGAGGTCTTGATAGCACATATGAAGATCTTGATGATTCCCTCTATGAAAAACATGTCAATATGGCACAGGAGAATTTCGATGCCATCATGAGTATGGACGGCGATGAAAACGCTTATGTCATCCATAAGGAACTTGGTGAACTCATGACGGATAATGTAACAGTTGTCCGCCACAACGACAAACTCCTTGAAACGGACAAAAAAATCGTTGAACTCATGGAACGCTATCAGCGCATAAATATCAACGATACGAAGAAATGGAGTAACCAAGCCGCCTTCTTCACGCGTCAATTATGGAACATGCTGGTACTTGCACGTGTCATCACAATCGGTGCCTACAACAGAAATGAATCCCGCGGCGCCCATTACAAACCTGAATTCCCAGAACGTAATGATGAAGAATGGTTGAAGACGACTAAAGCATACTTCGAAGGCCCGAAAGAGGCACCTCGATTCGAATATGAAGAAGTGGATGTCAGTCTGATTCCACCGCGCGAGAGGGATTATTCTAAAAAAAGCTAGAAAGGAGTGCGAAGATAGATGAGTGAGAAAAAGATAAAATTTTCAATAAAACGTCAAGAAAACAAAGAATCCCAATCCTATTGGGAAGAGTTTGAAGTACCTTACCGTGAGAATATGAACGTCATAAGCGCTCTGATGGAAATCCAGCGGAACCCTGTTAATATTAAAGGTGAGCGTACTACTCCTGTCACTTGGGATATGAACTGTCTTGAAGAAGTATGTGGGGCCTGTTCAATGGTCATCAATGGTGGTGCACGCCAATCTTGTACTGCATTGGTCGATCAGTTGGATCAACCCATCAAGCTTGAACCAATGTCCACATTCCCGGTTGTCAAAGACTTGCAGGTCGATCGGTCATTCATGTTCGATAGCCTGAAACGTGTCAAGGCTTGGGTACCGATCGATGGAACATATGATCTTGGTCCTGGACCACGTATGCCTGAAAAGAAACGTCAGACTGCGTATGAACTTTCAAAATGTATGACATGTGGCGTATGCCTGGAAGTATGTCCTAACGTCAATGACAGTTCCCAATTCATGGGTGCTGCCCCAATCAGCCAAGTCAGATTGTTCAACCTCCACCCGACAGGGAGCATGAACAAAAATGAGCGCCTGGATGCATTGATGGGCGTAGGCGGAGTTGCCGAGTGCGGCATGGCGCAAAACTGTGTCAAAGCATGCCCGAAAGGCATTCCATTGACTACCTCAATTGCAGCGATGCAACGGGAAACAAACTTCCATATGTTCAAATCCTTCTTCGGAAGCGACCATGAAGTAGAATAATTTTGAAATAGGAGGAGCAGTGCTCTTCCTATTTTTTTATTTTCAACTACGATATAATGAAATAAATCAGTGGGAAGGACTGTGGATAATGAGTGATAAGGAAGCAATCATCTCCATAGAAAAATCAATCAGATACATATCGGTTCATGTAAAAAGCCACGGCAGGGAAATACTTAAAGAGTATGAGATTTCACCACTGCAGTTCGTGGCACTTCAGTGGGTGGATGATAAGGTCGGCATTACCATAGGTGAGTTGTCAAACAGATTGTATTTGGCGCATTCAACGACAACTGATATCGTGGATAAGCTTGAGAATGGTGCGTTCGTCAAAAGACAGAAATATGAAAAGGATAAACGTATCGTTCTGGTTCTCATGCAGGACAAAGGACGGGAAGTCATAAAAGAAGTCATCAATAAACGGATATCCTATATCTCTGATATAACTTCACATCTGACGGAGGACGAGAAGAGCATGCTGCCTGATGTCCTTGAATCAATACTCGATGAAAGCGAACGAAGAAGTGATGGATAGGCCGATTGGAGTGATGGATTCTGGTGTCGGGGGTCTTACAGTAGTAAGGGAGGTCATCAGGCAGTTGCCGAATGAATCCATTATATATCTTGGGGACTTGAACAGATGTCCTTACGGTGATAGGCCGATGGACCAGGTCAGAAGATACACAATAGAAGTCGCAGACGTCCTTGTGGCGCGTGGCATAAAAATGCTTATAGTAGCCTGCAACACGGCTACAGCAGCTGCTCTCGACATACTAAGGGAGAGATACACGATTCCGGTGGTCGGTGTGATCGGGCCCGGTGCGCGCAGTGCCATCCAAAGCAGCAATAACCAGAATGTCATTGTTCTTGCAACGAATGGTACAGTCGACTCTGGTGCCTACCCTGAAGCCATCCAGCGCATCAACCGTAAATTCAATGTGGAGAGCACGGCTTGTCCGAAACTGGTCCCTCTAGTCGAGGAACTGCGCTATAAAGATAAGATTGTGGTACGAGTTGTCCTTCATCAGACATTGAAGCATCTACACAGCTCCAAAGCAGACACAATCATCCTCAGCTGTACACATTATCCATTGTTGGCGGATGAGATATATGATTATTTTTCCGGTAGAAAGAAAGTGATCGACTCGGGGCACGAGACAGCGCGCGAAGCGAGTTCAATACTCACCGCGCTTAAGGCACACGCGATATCACAATCTGAACCGACCTATACTATGATCGTCAATGGCAAGACAGAGCGTTTCGAATATATTCTGAAGGATTGGATGCCTTTCCTCGATTATGAAATTGAACAGATTACACTTGAGGAGGAGACTCAATGAAGATTGTTATAGCTACAGGCAACAAAGGGAAGATCAGGGACTTCAAAACAATATTTTCAGATGTGGAAGTGATCGGCATTAAGGAACTGCTCCCCGACTTTGAGGTGGAGGAGACAGAAGATACATTTGAGGGGAATGCTGTACTGAAGGCTGAATCAGCCTCAAAAGCACTTGGTCTGCCAGTCATCAGTGATGACTCGGGTCTATGCGTCGATGCCCTTGATGGAGACCCCGGTGTATATTCTGCAAGGTATGCAGGCATAGGGGCGAGCGATGAAGATAATAACCGTAAATTGCTGACAACCCTGACGGGTGTTGAAGACCGCGCGGCAAGATTCGTCTGTGTCATTGCATTGGCGATCCCTGGCAAGGATACGAGGAGCTATGTTGGACAACTGCACGGGGAGATATTGGAATCACCCGCCGGGCAGGGTGGTTTTGGTTATGACCCTCTATTTAAGACACTGCAGGGTGAGTACCTAGGGATGATTAGCACAGAACAAAAAGGGGAAATAAGTCATAGAAGAAAGGCTTTGGAGAAATTGAAGCATGATGCTTCAGCATTCGAGATTTTGTTGAACTATGACGGAGGTGCAGATAAATGAAGATATTGATTGTAAGTGATAATCATGGAGAAAAAAATATCGTATATGATGCATTCGGCAGTAACAGCGGTAGTTTGAACATTCATCTTGGAGACAGCGAGTTTGAATATGATGATACGGAAATGCGCCACTTCAAACGTGTTGGCGGAAATGTCGATACGGATTCCCGTTATCCTGTAGAAGGGTACGATGAAGCATCCGGGGTTTTCTATACACATGGACATTATTACGGTATAAAGAAGGATCGTGGTAAGCTTGCGTCACGAGCACGTGAGTATGGTGCCAGTTATGCTTTTTATGGACATTCCCATATTGCAAAAGCTGAAAAAATAAATGGTGTCTATTGCATCAATCCTGGCAGCATATCACTTTCAAAAGGGGAAATGCCTGAATCCTATGCCATTTTAGATACAGATAATGATGTCGTGACATTCCTTGGACGTGACCATAAAGTATTGAAGGGAACAGATCTTGGCAATCTATAAGGCTCTGGTGGGCGGGCAGATTGATTATCGTACTGTTGTATACCGAAGTTTTAAATAAAAGAACCGTCAGCGGGGAGCGTTGGTTATGAACATTCTTTATTTCGATGATGATTGCATCATCTGCAACCGATTTGCAAAAATTATCACCAGTCTGGACCGGAAAGATAAAATTCGATTTCAATCGATTAAAACATTGGATACCATCATGCCGGAAGAAGTCGACTCGCTTATTTATTATTCTGATGACATCTATATATATTCGGATGCAGTGATTGAAGTACTCGCAGACACGACAGGTTTTAAACCGGTCAAATTAATGAAGGTCATCCCCATATGCTGGAGAAATGCATTGTACAAATTGGTTGCCGCCAACCGCCATCGAGTAAATAGAGGGAAATCATGCACAATAGACCCGGATGTGCGCAGCAAGATTGTTAAATCCACGAAATGAAGTCGTTATACAAGGGAGTGCAGAGAGATGATCATCACCGTAGATTCTGAAATAGAATTGAGGGCCCTAACTCCAAAAGAGAATGAAGTGGTCTATAAAGCAATAGATGAGAACAGAGGGCACTTGAGAAAGTGGCTCTCTTGGGTCGATTATATGACAAACTCAGCCGATTACATAGAAATCATTCAGATGTGGCAAAATGCGATAGATGAGGGCAGCGGTATGCAGCTCGGGATTTTTTATCGCGGCAGCTTCGTAGGGATGTGTGGATATAATGAAATCTTTTCCATGAGCCAAAGGGGTCAAATAGGCTATTGGATAGTGAAGGAAGCGGAAGGTAAAGGAATAGTGAGCCGTTCTGTCGAGACCCTCATCCAATATGGGTTTGAAGTGTTCGACTTGAACCGGATAGAAATCATATGTGGCGTCTTCAATTACCGTAGCCGGGCGTTGCCCGAATCACTCGGGTTCGTTAAAGAGGGTGTCATGAAAGAGTACGAATACCTATATGACCATTTTCATGACTGCATAATGTACCGCCAGTTGAAAGCGGAATATGAGGATTGGAAAAGTCTGCTTTGATTGTGTAATAAAACATCAATAGTTTTAAAAATAAGTTTGACTTTTGTCGGCACGATTGATTATAATGGTACTTGTCTGATTAAGTCCTGGTAGCTCAGTCGGATAGAGCAATGGCCTTCTAAGCCATCGGTCGGGGGTTCGAATCCCTCCCAGGATGCTAAAAAACCCCGCTCTGGGGTTTTTCTTTTTTTATCATATTTTGTCCCAGTAGCTCAGTAGGATAGAGCGACAGCCTCCTAAGCTGTAGGTCGGGGGTTCGAATCCCTCCTGGGACGTCCATACCCTTCATATTATTGAAGGGTATTTTTATTTTACAAATTAACGGACGAAATATAAAATAAATGTAAATAAGGAGAGGAAGGTCCATGATGAGTAAATTCGATGAACAGATCCTCGTCGTACCAAGGCAACAGGTCTTCAAAGATGAAGCTGATGCATTCAATGGGTTCATCAGCAAAGAAGACCCGAGATATGCCCGTATATTATCTGCATTCAATGACTATAAAGTGAAGCGACGCGGTGATATGGAAGAAGATCCTACCTATAAGCAACTAATCAGCTACGCAGTCATCACTGCGGGGGAGGAGACATTGGTTTATAAGCGCCTTGAAGGCGGGGGCGAAGACCGTCTGCATGGTCTCCTGTCCATTGGAGTGGGTGGCCATATGAATGATGTGCCAGAGACCGGGGCCATCAATGAAAAATTATTCATCAACGCAGCACGTGAACTGGAGGAAGAAGTCGGACTCCAAGAAGACGCGCTTGAGGGTATAGAAGTCATGGGCCTGATCAATGATGACGAGGATGAAGTCGGAAGAGGGCACATCGGCGTCGTCTTCAAAGTTGAAGTGGATAAGGACAAAGTACATGCCAGGGAAGAGGATACTCTGGAACTGGTATGGAAAGACAGGAGTCTCCTCCCAAAAATGAAGCCATACGAATCGTGGAGTGAACTGATCATCAGGGATGCTTATGGACAATAATATCCTGTCACATAGACGTTTTCAAAAAAAGATGGAGCAGGATCTGCATGTCCTATATGAACAAGGAGACGCCCGGGGCTTCATTATGCGCTTTAAGGAGTACGAGCGTCATCACCCAGCAAGTACGGCTCTTACCGAGTATTTCTACAAATCACTCGGTGATAAGGGTCAATATGATGATATCATCGATTATTCCTTGATCCAGATGAACGAAGGATTTGGAAATTACGATCTGCACATGAAGAATCTCCTGGAAGCTCTGCTCAGTCAAGGCAGATATTACGAAGTGATAGAATTCTCAGATCAGATCATGCAGGAAGAACTTCCCCAGGAATTCCGCATAGAGGTCGCCGCTTTGCGTCACAAAGCTAAAAAAGCATTGGATGATAAAGATGTGCAGCCCGAGGAATCATATGATGAAACGTACCAGGATATGGATGAAGAAAGTTTCCATGAGATGCCATTGCATGCCAGACTGGATTTTTTGAAACATCTTATGGACGCCGGGGATAAAAGTTACAGTATGCTCATCATGAACGTGATTACGTCGGAAAAGAACCCCGAAACCATTACATTCATGTTACTGTACTTGAAGATGTGTGGGGAGAACCAGGCGGTGCGGTTCCACAAGATGGGGTCAGAAGAAGAGGTCATACCAGCGCTACTTCCTGATATCGAAGAGACGGAAATGTATGTCAAAGTACGCAACGATGTGCTGGAACACTTAGAAGACAGGATGCCTGAGTTCGCTGAAGCAGCCGATTCGATGTTGATCGCACATATAATAGGCATCTATCCACTCGACTTGCCTTATGATCATGAAAATCTGGCAGACGCCTATCTGCATGAGCTACTCAGGATGGTGAACGTGGACAGTGGCATCGAACCCACACCTGAGGTCCTCGAGTGGGTACGTTCAATCGAACGCCTTATGTCACCGTCCGATTGAACAAATCAAATGTTGGATATAAAAAAGTGATATGTTATACTATACTGGTTAATTGAAATTATGGACTAACGGAGGAATATGATTATGACTCAGAAGTGGGAAAAACAAGAGGGTAACGAAGGCATTCTTACAGTTACTGTACCAGCAAAAGAAGTAGACGGTGCTCTCGATGAAGCATTTAAAAAAGTATCCAAAGAAGTGAGCATGCCTGGATTCAGGAAAGGTAAAGTACCGCGTCAAATGTTCGAGAAACGTTTTGGTGTAGAATCCCTTTATCAGGATGCATTGGATATACTGCTTCCTAAAGCATATACAGAGGCAGTTCAAGAAGCGGACATCAATCCGGTCGATCAGCCGGAAGTCGATGTAGAGCAGATGGAAAAAGGACAGGACCTCGTCTTCAGTGCTAAAGTCACTGTTGAACCAGAAGTCAAGCTCGGTGAATATAAAGGCCTGGAAGCAGAAGAACTTGATACTGAAGTTTCTGACGAAGATGTCCAAAAAGAAATCGATAATATGCTTGAAGCACATGCTGACATGGTCGTTAAAGAAGAAGGCTCGGTTGAAAACGGAGATGTCGTAAACCTTGATTTCGATGGCTACGTTGATGGTGAGCAGTTTGAAGGCGGCAAAGCAGACGGCTATGAACTCGAAGTCGGTTCAGGCAGCTTCATCCCTGGCTTTGAAGAGCAAGTAGTGGGCATGTCCCTAGAAGAGGAAAAAGATGTCAACGTCACTTTCCCTGAAGAGTACCATGCAGAGGAACTTGCTGGTAAAGAAGCGGTCTTCAAAGTTAAAATAAACAGCATCAAATCTAAAGAAATCCCAGAGCTTGATGATGAACTCGTCAAAGAGCTTGACCAGGATGTAGAAACGGTCGACGCTTTGAAGGAGAAACTTGAAAAAGACCTCAAAGAAGCCAAAGAGAACGAAGCTGACGTAACTATGAAGGAACAGCTCATCGAACAAGCATCTGAAAATGCTGAAATCGATGTGCCTGAAGCAATGGTCAAGACAGAAACAGACCGCATGCTCCAAGAATTTGAGCAGCGTCTTTCACAACAAGGCATCAACATGGAAATGTACCAGCAGCTTTCTGGTCAGGATGAGGACGCCTTGCGCGAGCAGATGAAAGATGATGCAGAGAAGCGTGTACGCACGAACCTTGTCCTAAAACAGATTTCCATCGATGAAAACATCGAAGTTGAAGAAGCAGACATGGACAAGGAGCTCGAAAAGATGAGTGAACAGTTCGGCATCAGCGTAGAAGACATCAAGTCCACTCTTGGTGATCTATCAATGCTTAAAGATGACCTTAAAGTACAAAAAGCAATCGATGTACTTGTAGATAACCGTAAACAGAAATAGAATCAAAAGATTATAAGGGTGAGCTCTGCAGCATAAAGTTGCGGGGCTCGCTGTATTATGGGGCCTAAAACCGGATATTTGATTTCGCTTAAGTTTTCTAGT
The DNA here is from genome assembly GCF_039538805.1 of Salinicoccus jeotgali. Classification (GTDB taxonomy): domain Bacteria; phylum Bacillota; class Bacilli; order Staphylococcales; family Salinicoccaceae; genus Salinicoccus; species Salinicoccus jeotgali. The sequence continues at coordinate 131,326 of NZ_BAABCK010000022.1, forward strand.
ATATTTTACAAGAATGAAAAAAGAGGTGTTGAATATGTTCAAATTTAATGAGGACGATACGAATCTGACTTGTTCCTTCTGTGGAAAAGATCAGGAGCAGGTCAAGAAACTCATTGCAGGCAGCGGCGTCTATATCTGTAATGAATGTATAGAACTCTGTCATGAAATCATCGAAGAAGAACTGAAGTCAGAAAAGACCGAAGTCATTACAGAAGTACCAAAACCGCAGGAAATATTGGAAGCGCTGAATGATTATGTCATTGGACAGGATAATGCCAAACGTGCTTTGAGTGTAGCTGTATATAACCACTATAAGAGAATCAACCAGAACGAAGAAGATGGTGTAGAGATCTCTAAAAGTAATATCGCGCTGATTGGCCCGACAGGCAGTGGTAAAACACTGTTGGCCCAAACATTGGCACGCACACTGAATGTGCCTTTCGCCATTGCTGATGCCACAAGCCTGACTGAAGCAGGTTATGTCGGTGACGACGTTGAAAATATTTTGCTGCGCCTAATTCAAGCGGCGGATTTCGATGTCGAGCGGGCAGAACAAGGCATCATCTATGTAGATGAAATTGACAAGATTGCACGTAAAGGGGAAAACACCTCCATTACCCGCGATGTTTCAGGTGAAGGTGTGCAGCAAGCCTTGCTGAAAATCCTTGAAGGAACGACAGCAAGCGTACCGCCACAAGGTGGACGCAAGCATCCAAATCAGGAATCAATCCAGATTGATACTAAGAACATCCTGTTCGTGCTCGGTGGTGCCTTTGATGGTATGGATGAAATCATCAAACGCCGTATAGGTGAAAAAGTCATTGGGTTCGGCGGTGCTTCAGACAAAGCGAATGACAAAGATGAGTTGATGTCCAAAGTACGCCCTGATGATCTTCAGAGCTACGGCCTGATTCCAGAATTCATCGGTCGTGTTCCGATCATCAGCCACCTTGAAGAACTTGATGTTGAAGCACTTAAATCAATCTTGACTGAGCCGAAGAACGCGCTAGTCAAACAGTATGAAAAAATGCTCCAGATTGATGATGTCGAGCTTGAATTCGAAGAAGATGCATTGAATGCAATAAGTGAGCTTGCCATCGAAAGAAAGACCGGAGCCCGTGGACTCCGGTCAATCATAGAGGAACGCATGGTCGATATCATGTTCAACGTACCGTCCAATGATGAGATCCGCAAAGTTAAAATTACACGAGCGACTATAGAAGAAGAAGCAGATCCGTTGCTCTTTGATGAGAATAACGAAAAGATCGAATTGAACCGTAAAAGTGCATAATACAAAAAAAGCTGTCCAAATCTGTGGCAGCTTTTTTTTCTGAGAGGAGCATTATAGTGAAGATCAATCCAAATAATATAGATATACTAATATCCGCCGTTGAGAAAGCACAATATCCCGCCACCGGTCTGAAAGAAATTGCGTTAAGCGGACGCTCGAATGTCGGTAAATCTTCATTCATCAATGCAATTGCAGGGCGAAAGAATTTTGCGAGGACTTCATCTAAACCAGGTAAAACCCAAACATTGAATTTTTATAATATGGACGATCAATTCATATTTGTCGATGTGCCTGGCTACGGCTATGCGAAGCAATCCAAGACAGCGCGTGAGAAATGGGGACAGATGATTGAGAGTTATCTTGCAGAGCGTGAGGAGCTATCTGCAGTCATCCAACTTGTCGACCTAAGGCATAAACCGACAGAGGACGATATATTGATGTATGACTACTTGAAGCACTTCGAAATCCCAGTCATTCTGATATGCACTAAAATGGATAAAATTCCAAAGAGCAAACTCCAGAAGCATCTGAAATCAGTGAGGGAAACGATTGATTTGGAAGAAGAGGATGTCATGATTCCATTTTCTTCTATAGATAAAAAAAATGTGTCACCAGTGATGGACGCCATTTCGGAATACATCTAGAAGTTCACAAAAGTTTCTTATTTATAATTACTATAATTAATCCTATGCGATGGATTAAGGAAACACTTTCTGTTAAAATAATAAGTATTGATAGTGGCTCAGACATAGCCACAATAGTATAGGGAGGCAAATCACATGCATGTCATCGCATTGAGCCTAAATTATAGAAAAGCGAGTGTTGAAGAACGTGAGGCAGTGGCCTTCGAAGATGAAGATGTCATTCACGCGCTCCACTCATTGCGGGAACAAAAAAGTGTATTGGAAGCTGTGCTTCTTTCTACATGTAACAGGACGGAAGTATATGTAGTCAGTGATCAAGTGCATACAGGCAAATACTATACACAGATGTTTTTGGCAGACTGGTTCAACCTGGAACTTGATACCATCAAGAAGATTACTGACGTCAAAATCGGTGATGAGGCGATAGAGCACCTGTACCGGGTAGCATCAGGCCTCGATTCCATGGTGTTGGGCGAAACGCAGATACTTGGTCAGATCAGGGAAGCCTTCATGATTGCCCAGGAAGAACATACTACTGGCACCATATTCAATAAACTGTTTAAAGAAGCGATTACAGTGGCAAAAAGGGGACATAATGAGACAGATATCTCCAAAAATGCGATTTCAACATCGTATGCTGCGGTAGAACTCGCCAAGAAGATATTTTCACGTGTCAGCGACAGTAAGGTTCTTATCATCGGGGCAGGGGAGATGGCGGAGCAATCGCTGTTGAACCTGACTTCCAACGGCATCAAGGATGTCACTGTGGTCAACCGCTCTATTGACAAGGCGCAACAGCTTGCAGAAAGGTTCAATGGCCGCAGTGCAACTCTCGAAATGCTCGAGGATGAACTGAAAAATGCTGATATAGTCATTTCAAGTACCGCAGCTCGGGGATATGTAATCACTGAAGAGACGGTCGCCGCTATAACAGGCGGACGTAAAGGCAGTCCGCTTATAATGATGGATATCGCCATGCCACGTGACATCGAACCAACAGTGGGTAATATGGACAATATATATATGTATAATGTTGATGATCTACAAGGACTGGTGGATGCCAACTTGTCGACTAGACAACAGGAAGCAAATAAGATTGAAGGCATGATAGCTGAGAGTATGGATCAATTCAACGAATGGATCAACATGCTTGGCGTCGTTCCAGTAATACAGGCGCTCCGTACTAAAGCACTTGGCATACAGGAAGAAACATTGCAGAGTGTTGAACGGAAAATACCTGAAATGAGCGATCGTGAACGTGCCGTTATTTCAAAGCATATGAAGAGTATCATCAATCAGATGTTGCGAGAACCAATCACCTATACAAAAGAGATATCGGGTGACAGGAAATCGACCGAAAAGCTCGCAGAAATCAAACAGCTCTTCGGCATCGAAGAAGAGGTGGAAATGATAACTCGTCAGGAAAAAGAAAAGCAACATGAGAAACGTCTGGCCAGAAAACAGGCACTCGCAAGTGATTAGATAGGTGGAAACCATATGGATATGATGTTCCGCAGTCATGAGTTTATACTTCTATTATATTTTTTAAGCCTTTCTGTGCTGAGCTACGATTTGTTTTTCAGAAATCGGCAGGCCAGAAAGGTTTCGTTTTATCTTGTCGGGGCAGGGGCGATCTTTCATATATTTTCCTTTGTGCAAATCGGCCTGTCCCTAGGACGTTTGCCGATACAGACGGTTTTTGAAGGGATATATGTACTTTCAATGCTACTTGTCATCATCGGAATCGTGCAATATAAACGCAGTGATTCGGAAATCGCATTTGCAATTTATATCTTCACTGCTTTTTTGCTGCTCTCATTGTATACATTCGCACCCGTGACATATGATGAAGTGACGGAAGTATCTGCCATCATGAATGATCTGCTCGTGATCCATGTCGTTTTGTCATTGTTGTCCTACGTCATGTTCTTTATTTCGGTCCTTCATGCCGGCATTTATATCATCCAATATGATAATCTTAAAAAGAAGCGTTTCAACCGTCTCTTCTTCTCACTTTTTAGTGTAGAGACGGCCAAGAAAATGATGATCCGAACAGCAATACTTGGATTTTTGTTTATATTGATAGGTATATTCCTCGGTATCCAATGGGGATTATATATATTCGGTACAGATATTCTGACGGATCTTAAAGTCCTTGGTACATTGATTGTGCTCATACTTTATGGGGGTCTTCTTTCCTATTTGAGGTTGACGCGCAACATCTATAAGTTTGCAGTAGCGAACATCATAATATTTATTATTTGTATGATGAATTATTTGTTTATAACACAGCTTTCCAGTTTTCATTTCTGGAATTACTAAAGGAGAGAGAGCATGAGAAAATTTATCGTTGGCTCCAGACGGAGCGGCCTTGCTATGACACAATCCAAACAATTTATCGAACAGCTGAAGAGACATTACCCAGACATGGAAATTGAGATAAAGGAAATTGTGACAAAAGGCGACAGGATTGTTGATGTCCAACTTTCAAAAGTAGGAGGGAAGGGCCTGTTCGTCAAAGAAATCGAAGATGCCATGATGAATAGAGAGATCGATATGGCTATACATAGCCTGAAAGATGTGCCAAGTGTGATGCCTGAGGGATTCACGATTGCATGTGTCCCTAAACGAGAAGATATGCGTGATGCTTTCCTGTCGAACGATAATATACTGTTTAAGGATCTGCCGAGTGGCAGTGTGGTAGGGACGAGCAGTCTCAGAAGGGGTGCACAACTGTTGTCGATGCGAGACGACATCAAGGTAGACTGGGTACGAGGCAACATCGATACCCGCATCCAAAAGATGAAGGACGGTAAATATGATGCCATCATCCTGGCTGCAGCCGGACTGAAGCGCATGGGATGGTCAGATGATATCGTAGCGGAATACTTCGATCCAGAAGAGTTCATCCCAGCGATTGCCCAGGGGGCCTTGGGAATTGAATGCCGCTCAGACGACCATGAATTGATTGAAATACTACAGAGTGTCCATTCAAAGGAAGATGCAATCTGCACATCTGCAGAACGGGCATTTTTGAGAAGAATGGATGGCAGTTGCCAAGTGCCTATCGGGGGGCATGCTTCATATGAGGATGGAGAACTTTATTTGACTGGCCTCATCATGCCTGAAGACGGCAGTGAACAGTATATCGTCAAAAAATCCCATGAAGACCCAGAGGCACTCGGAAATATCGTCGCAGATGAGATGGAACGCATGGGAGCCAAGGATATCATCGATCGGATCAATGAATCACTATAAGCCCATCGTTGTCACGACCCAAAGCAGGACACCTACAGTCCATTCTGATCTGATGGAACTTGTCCATCTGCCGCTCATTACTGTCGAACCTTTCGCACTGGATGAATCTGTGTTTGAAGAAACATATGACTGGCTCCTTCTGACCAGTCCAAATGCGGTCGAATTCTTTATGCCCTATATCGACAGAGTGGATTGGAAAAAAATTGCCACAATCGGCAGAAAAACAAGCGAAGCACTGGAAGAACGGGGCTATCATGTTGATTTTGAGCCCACTGAATATACCCAAGAAGGGTTCATGGCTGAATTTGAAGCAAAAAAAGGAGAACGTCTCCTGTATCCGGTCAGTAAAAATGCCCGTCCGCTGATCTATAAGCATCTCCTGAAGGCAGGTTGCCAAGTCGATAGGCATTTCCTTTATCATCCGGTAGAGAACGACAAATCGCTCAAGGACATGAGAGTGCTTCTGAAAAAAGATCTTTTTGCTGTCATTTTTTTGAGTCCGTCAGGTGTCAGGGCGTTTCAGGAGCATTTCTCTGCTTTTGAACTGGACGGCGTATTGGCCATTGCAATCGGCCACGTTACGGCGACGGCACTGATGGAATTTGGTATAGAACCAATGCAGCCTGAAAAAGCAACAATGGAAAGTATTATGAACCTTCTAGAAAATAGAATCGATTGGAGAGCTAGAGATGAATTTTGATAGACATCGGCGTTTAAGAAGTTCTGCATTCATGCGCGATATGGTCCGCGAAACGAAAATAACGAAAGAGGATCTCATCTATCCTATTTTTGTAGTGGAAAAAGATGATATACGTGAAGAAGTGCCTTCAATGAAAGGCGTTTTCCAGATTTCCTTGAATCTTCTTGAGGAGGAACTAGACGCTGTCAAAAAAGCAGGGATAAAGTCTGTAATTTTCTTTGGCATCCCGAAAGAGAAAGATGCCGAGGGACACGGTGCCTATGACGATAATGGCGTGGTACAGGAAGCATGCCGAATATCGAAAAGATTGCACCCGGAAATCCTTGTCATACTTGATACTTGCCTCTGTGAGTATACCGACCATGGCCATTGTGGTCTGATAGACCCTGATACGCAGGATGTCGACAATGACAGCACATTACCGCTTCTTGTAAGGACCGCAGTGTCTCAGGCGAGGGCAGGTGCTGATATAATTGCTCCAAGTAATATGATGGATGGATTTGTTACTGAAATCCGTAAGGGACTTGATGATAATGGATTCAGCCATATTCCAATCATGAGCTATGGCATCAAATATGCTTCTAAATTTTATGGACCATTCAGGGATGCAGCAGACTCCACACCATCATTCGGTGATCGAAGAACATATCAGATGGACCCTGCAAATCGTCTTGAAGCCCACCGCGAGCTGTCAAGTGACCTCGAAGAAGGCTGCGATATGATGATCGTCAAACCTGCACTTTCCTACCTTGACATCATCAGGGATGTACGTGATCGCAGTGATGTGCCAGTGGTCGCCTATAATGTGAGTGGGGAATATGCAATGACGCGCACGGCAGTAGATATGGGTCTTCTTGATGAAGCAGTTATCATGGAACAGATGATTTCAATGAAACGCGCGGGGGCAGATATGATAATTACTTATTTTGCAAAAGATATTTGCAGAATGCTTGATGAAGGGATGGAATAGGAATGTATGAAAAGTCACAGGAACTTTATCAGACAGCAAAGGAACTCATGCCTGGAGGAGTCAATAGTCCAGTAAGAGCATTCAAATCGGTTGGTATGGATCCTTTATTCATCGATCGGGCAGAAGGTGCCAGGACATATGATGTGGACGGCAACGAATACATCGATTATGTTTTAAGTTTCGGACCACTTATTCTAGGTCACAGCGATAGGAAGGTCGTCGATGCACTTACAGCAGCAGCCCAAAAAGGCACAAGTTTCGGTGCACCTACCCGCCTTGAAAACGAGTTGGCCGAACTGGTCATAGAAAGGGTACCGTCAGTAGAAATGCTCCGCATGGTGTCATCAGGTACAGAAGCGACTCTGGCTGCCCTACGGTTGGCACGGGGGTTTACCGGCAGAAATAAAATACTTAAATTTGAAGGCTGCTACCACGGACATAGTGATTCCCTCCTGATTAAAGCAGGGAGTGGTGTGGCTACATTAGGTTTGCCTGATTCCCCAGGTGTGCCGGAAGGGACGGCAAAGAATACAGTTACGGTCCCGTACAATGATGAAGAGAGCTTAAAGATCGCTTTTGACAAGTTCGGTGACGACATTGCAGCGGTCATCATGGAGCCGGTAGCCGGTAATATGGGGGTAGTGCCTCCAAAAGATGGCTATTTGAAATTTGTGCGTGAACTTACAGAAGAGAATGGGACACTGCTTATCTTCGATGAAGTGATGACAGGATTCCGTGTCGGATATAACAGTGCTCAGGGTCATTACGGCATCAAGCCGGACCTTACATGCCTCGGTAAAGTGATTGGCGGGGGCCTCCCGGTAGGTGCCTATGGCGGACGCCGCGATATCATGGAACACATTGCACCAGTTGGTAATATCTATCAGGCAGGGACGCTTTCAGGCAATCCGCTCGCTATGACGGCAGGGTTGGAAACATTGCGTCAACTGACGCCTGAGAGTTATGAGCATTTCAATAAACTGGGCGACATGCTCGAATCCGGCCTCAAGAAAGTCTTCAGCAAACATGACCTGCCTATAACTGTAAACCGCGCCGGATCCATGATTGGATTCTTCCTTACAGAAGGGCCTGTAGTGGATTTCGACAGCGCCAATACCAGCGATCTGAACCTGTTTAGGGAACTTTATCAAGAACTCCTCAAGGAAGGGGTCTATCTGCCACCTTCCCAATTTGAAGGAATGTTCCTCTCGACTAAACATACGCCAGAAGATATTGAGCGTACAATCGATGCCTTCTCGACAGCATTGGATCGATTGGCAACCAAATAGGCTTTTGCCAAAGCAGTATTTAAGTGTATAATGGAGTAAATTATATAATGTGGGGGGAATCACAAGTGGATAAAAAAGACGAACACGTCTCTGACAAAGATGTGAATATGAAGGGTGAAAGAGAAGAAGATCTGGTCTACATCGAAGGCCAGAACAGGGAAATGATCCAGAGGGAGACAGTCAATAAGAAAAATCCTCTTATGTGGATCATTCCAATCCTCATCGTCCTATTGATCATTCCATTGATTGTGAATCAGTTCAGCGGTGGTGGTTCTGAGGAAGAAGATGAGGAAGAAAGCGCTGCAATCATTCAGGAAGCGCCAGCAACTGGTGAAGCAGCAGTGCATTTTGAAGCGACTTCAGAGCAAGAGCTTATTTCAGAAGCAGACATGGCCAGCGTAGTGCAGCCATTCCAGGGAATGATTTCCGCTACATTTCCATCAACAGGCGCATTGACCGCGACCAGTTGAACCATGACCATGAGGGCACCCTGCCGGGAGGCAGGGTTTTCTTATGTCTGCGCCTATTGTAAAGGTTTCTGATTGATATAAAGGAGGGGACAGATGAAATATTTCTACCTCATACTGCTCTTCGTAATGGCAGCAGCAGTGTCTTCCATACTTCACTTCAGTGGCATGATCTTGCCTTGGCTTTTCGGTGCCATGATTGCTGCAATCTTGTTTCATCGCTTCGTAAACACGGAGTTTGCCTATCCGAAATGGTTGGGCAGTGCCGGACTGATAATCATAGGGGCTGAAATCGGTTCGACTTTCACAGAAGATACACTGATTGATATGGCCGATGATTATATGAATATCATTTTGCTTTCTGTTCTAATCGTCGCTTTGAGCCTGCTGCTTTCCCGGTTCTTCATGAAGTTGACCGGGTGTTCTTATGAAACGGCAGTGCTCGCTACAATTCCAGGTGCCTTATCGCAGATGATCGTCATGGCTGAGGAGGAGGAGAAAGCGGATCTTCTGCTAGTTACTTTAACTCAAATGTCCAGAATAGTTCTTGTGGTCATCATCGTCCCCTTCATTGCAAGTTTGGCACCGCACGGTAGTTCTGTCGGTATAAATGATGTGGCGGCGCCTTTATCGGAAATGCTCATCCCTGAAATGATCTGGATCATCGTTTTTGCGCCCTTGCTCATCTACATATTAGGGAGATTGAAATTCCCTGTACCCGTCATGATCGGGCCAATGATCGCAATATTGGTGTGGAATTTGACGACAGGCTACAGCTTTTCAGTCGATATAGAATTCCTATATGCCGCTCAACTTCTGTTCGGCCTTAGGATCGGCATGCAGATTTCAACGTTGGTCAATCAATTGAATACACGGATGATTGTTTCTATGATCATTCAAAATGTCCTTCTTATCTTCGGAACGATGATACTGGTGTTTTTATTTATAATCACTACGGATCATCAGTTTACAAATCTTTTCCTGAGTGCTGCGCCGGGGGGGATCGGCCAGATCATCATCGTGGCTGTTGAGATGGATGCTAACATCGCAATGATTTCAAGCTATCATATCTTCCGTATCTTCTTCATCCTGCTCATCATTGCACCCCTCATCAATTTCATGCTGAAACGCAACAGATACAGCGAGGACAGCTAAAGAACTTGACAGCTCCCAACCGTTGGAATACTATAAAACTAATGATATATAAAGAGTGCAGAAGAGTAGCGGTAAGCGGGAAATCCAGAGAACATGTGGTGCTGGAAACATGTCAAAACTTGCTGTGAAAGTAGTCTGCTTGCAATCAGTTCTGAATCGAGTAGGTGCTGACGTGTAATGAGCGTTAATCATTTCGAGTGCAGCCGTAGAGGTTGAATTTAGGTGGTACCACGGAGCTTCCGTCCTATTCAGGATGGAAGCTTTTTATTATGTCTTAAGGAGAGAATAATATGGAAATGTCGAAGAAATATAATCCACAAAAAGTGGAAGAAGGAAAATATGAAAAATGGGTGGAATCAGGATATTTTAAATCTGATGCAAATTCAGATAAACCACCATTTTCGATCGTCATCCCGCCACCGAATGTTACTGGCAAACTGCATCTAGGGCACGCCTGGGATACTACACTGCAAGATATAATCACACGGATGAAGCGTATGCAAGGCTATGAAGTCCTTTATCTGCCCGGCATGGATCATGCCGGAATAGCAACTCAGGCAAAAGTCGATGCGCGCCTACGTGAACAGGGCATCTCAAGACATGACATCGGCCGCGAGAAATTCCTTGAGCATGCTTGGGGATGGAAGGAAGAATATGCAGATTTCATCAGGAGCCAGTGGAAGAAGCTTGGTCTCGGGCTTGATTATGATAAAGAACGTTTTACGATGGATGAGGGGCTTTCGAAAGCTGTCCGTAAAGTGTTTGTGGATATGTACAATAAAAATCTCATCTATCGCGGAGAATACATCATCAATTGGGATCCGGCCACTAAAACGGCACTCAGTGATATCGAAGTCATCCATAAGGAAGTGGAAGGCAATTTCTACCATGTCCGTTACCCACTGCCTGACGGAAATCATCTAGAAATTGCTACGACACGTCCAGAAACGATGCTTGGTGATACCGCAATTGTGGTCCATCCAGAAGATGAACGCTACAAAGAGTACATCGGCCAATCCGTAACTTTGCCGATCGTCGGTCGTGAATTGCCGATTATAAGTGACTCCTATGTGGATATGGAGTTTGGTACGGGCGTAATGAAAGTGACACCTGCACATGATCCAAATGACTTCACCCTCGGGGAAAAACATAATCTTGAGCGCATCAATGTAATGAATGAGGATGGCTCGATGAATGAACTTGCGGGGAAATACGAAGGTATTGACCGTTTTGAATGCCGTAAAGCTTTGGTGGCAGACCTCGAATCCGAAGGTTATCTGATAAAAGTGGAACCGCATATGCACTCTGTGGGCCATTCCGAAAGAAGCGGCGCAGTTGTAGAGCCGTATTTGTCGACGCAATGGTTCGTGAAGATGGACACACTGGCAAAAAATAGCCTGGATAACCAGGATACCGATGAGGCCATTCAATTTGTACCGGAGCGGTTCGATGCAACATTCAGACGGTGGATGGGCGACATCCGGGACTGGGTGATATCGAGGCAGCTGTGGTGGGGCCATCAGATTCCAGCCTGGTACCATAATGACACCGGAGAAATTTATGTCGGCATGACGCCTCCTGAAAATCTTGGGGATTGGACCCAGGATGAAGATGTCCTGGACACATGGTTCTCCAGTGCCCTATGGCCGTTTTCGACGATGGGATGGCCGGAAGAAACTGATGATCTGAAGAAATTCTTCCCGACCAACGTACTGGTAACAGGTTACGACATCATATTCTTCTGGGTAGCACGCATGATTTTCTCTTCGCTGGAACACACCGGAGAAAAGCCATTTGATGATGTGCTCCTCCATGGTCTTGTAAGGGATGAACAGAACCGCAAGATGTCCAAGTCACTTGGAAATGGTGTTGACCCAATGGATGTCATCGAAAATTACGGTGTCGATGCATTGCGTTATTTCCTCTCCACTGGATCGACGCCGGGACAGGATCTCAGATATTCTGATGAAAAAGTCGAGTCCGTCTGGAATTTCATCAATAAAATATGGAATGCGTCACGATTTGCACTTATGAACATTGGTGAAGACTTCAAGATGCAGGATATAGATCTCGAAGGGGATAAATCACTTGCAGATGAATGGATTCTTACGCGCTTGAATGAAACGATCTCTGACGTCACGCGTCTCTCTGAACAATATGAATTCGGGGAAGTGGGGCGCATCCTCTATAATTTCATATGGGACGAATTCTGCGACTGGTATATTGAAATGGCGAAAGTACCAATGACTGAAGGATCAGACAGTGAAAAGGCGATGACCCGCTCTGTCTTGCTGCACACTTTAGACAGCATGTTGAAAATGCTGCACCCATTCATGCCATTCGTTACAGAAGAGATATACCAAACCATCGACAATGATCGTTCGATTGTTGTAAGCGACTGGCCTGAGGCGGCCCCTGCACTAAGCAACCCGACATCGAAGAATGCTATGGCACTTCTGGTTGACATCATAAAATCCATCCGTCACACACGGAATGATGTAAACACTCCACTGTCGAAGCCAATCGACATCCTCATTGAAGTAAAAGACGAATCAAGGCTTGAAATTATAGAATCCAACCGCCACTACATTGAACGTTTCTGCAATCCGGAAACATTGGAGATCTCATCACATATCGCTGCAGATGATGATGTCAAAACCGATGTGGTGAATGGAGCCACTGTAATTCTGCCATTATCTGGATTGATTGATATGGAAGAGGAAATCGAGAGGCTTACAAATGAGTTGAAGCGTCTGGAAGGCGAACTGAAACGCGTTGAAGGCAAGCTTGGCAATGAGAAATTCGTCCAAAATGCGCCGGCTGCAGTAGTCGAAAAAGAAAAGGAAAAACAGCAGAACTACCAGGCACAGTACGATGAGGTAGAAGAAAGGTTGAATAACCTGAAAAGAAAGGGATAAGTGATGGAATATCAAGAAGGATTGAATTGGATCCATGATAGGATGAAGTTCGGCATCAAACCGGGTGTAAAACGCATGGAATGGATGCTTAAACAGCTTGATAATCCTGAACGGAACATCAATGGGATCCATATAGTGGGAACGAATGGTAAAGGATCCACTGTGGCCTATATGCGGAATGCCTTAAACCGCAATGGTTACTCTGTGGGGACTTTCACTTCCCCCTACATCGAAACATTCAATGAACGAATATCAATCAACGGCCATCCAATTACCGATGAACAGCTTGTTGAACTGATCGAAATAGTGAAGCCCATAAGCGAAGAATTGGAAAGAGAAACCGATCTTGGTACTGCGACTGAGTTTGAAATCATTACGACGATGATGTTCGTCCATTTCGGTACCATTCAACCAGTCGATTATGTACTTGTTGAAGCAGGACTCGGTGCGAAAAAAGATTCTACGAACGTATTCAATCCCATTCTGACAGTGTTGACAAGCATAGGCCTTGATCATACCGCCATCTTGGGAGATACATTGCTTGATATCACAAAAGATAAAAGTGGTGTGATAAAGCCAGGGGTTCCTTTAGTCTTCAGTATCAAAGATGATGTTTCCAGGGATTATATCCATAAAATCCTTGAAGAGAACGATTCAAAAGGGATCGAATTGAATCGGGATATCATCCTCATCCCCGAAAACGGCGAGTTCCAATTCCAGTACGGGCACTATGATTTCCAGGACCTCAAGTTGAGCATGCCAGGCAGGCACCAGAAGGAGAATGCCTCCCTTGCGATTGCAGCACTCATTGAACTATACGAAAGGAACCAGGTCAATATCGACTGCAATCTGTTGATACAAGGTATTGAAGAGACGGTTTGGCCAGGCAGGATAGAAGTGGCGTCGACCGAACCTTTAATCATTTTGGATGGTGCCCACAACAATGAGGCCGTCGATGCATTGGTGAATACTATGGCGAAGGAATATCCGAATAGGGATATCACTGTCCTGTTTTCTGCAATAGAAGGTAAGCCGATCGATACGATGATCGAAAAACTGGAATCGATTGCTGATTCCTTCAACGTCACTGAATTCGATTTTCCAAAAGCCTTGGATAAAGAGACGGTATTCGAGAAAGTCCAGCATCCGGTAAAGGCCGTGGTTGACGACTATAAAGCATTTCTGGACACGTTTGATGGAGATATACTGCTTGTTACCGGCAGTTTGTACTTCATCAGCGAAGTTAAGCAGAAGTTAAACAAAAACGACGATAATCAATGATTATCGTCGTTTTTGTTTAGAAAGGTCCGTAATTAATCCATAGACTGATGACCATGAAAAGGGCACTTGCCACCACCCAACTCAACATGATGGGCCAAACGAACCTCAACCATTTCTCATAGGGGATGTTCGCGATGCTTAAACCGGCCATCAAAATCGCGGACGTTGGAAATAAGTAGTTGGAAAGCCCGTCGCCCATCTGGAAGGCAAGGACAACCGACTGTCTGGAGATGCCTACGATATCCCCAATCGGTGCCATCAGCGGGATGGTCGTAGCTGCCTGTCCAGAGCCAGAAGGTATAAAGAAATTGAGAATGAATTGCGTGAGAAACATTCCAACTGCAGCAATTGTAGCCGGCAGCCCGTCCAAGACAGAGCTTACAGCATATATGACTGTATCGATGATGGTTCCATCTTCGAGTATCAGCAGGATGCACCGGGCAAGGCCGACTATCAGTGCGCCGAAGGTCACTTCTTTGGCACCTTTGATGAAATCTTCTGCAATCATATTAGGCGTATTGCCCCCGACAAGACCGGATAGTATCCCCATTGCAAGGAATATTGCTGCAAGGTCGGTCCCGGTGGACCAACCTTTTACCACCCCGTAGATGATCAGGCCGAATCCAGCCAGGACGATGACCAGCACTAGAGCATGCCTCATCGTAAATGTTTTGAACGAATATGTTTCCTGATGATTTGATTGCTCCAAAGCATAGACATAGCTTTTGGTCTTATCGTGCTGGACACGTTTACCATATCTGTAGACGAAGAATGAGGCGATCGCGACAAAGATGAGTTGTATGATAATCCTATAGAACATACCAGAAAATAAGGGGAGTTCCGCAATCTCCTGTGCCACGCCGACTGTAAAGATGTTCATAAAGCCTCCGGCAAATCCCGAGGCAGCTCCGAGAGCCACTATCGCCATGCCCGTCATCGCATCCATGCCGAGAGAGCGGGCAAGTAGGATTCCCATTGGAATGAAAATTAGCGTAGATTCAGCCATACCGAAAGTGGCGCCTCCCAAAGAAAATATCAGCATGGTGAGGGGGATGAGTATTATTTCACGATCTTCAAGTAAAGAGACAACTTTGCTGATGCCAGATTCTATCGCACCAGTGCCGTTTATCATGCCGAAAGCACCGCCTATCAGAAAGATCAGGAAAATGATGCTGCCGGCATCCATCATGCCAGCTGGAATCACGCGGAAAATTTCGGTCCATTCAACTGGCGTCTGTTCAGTAAAATGAAAAGAATCGCCATCGACTACAAGGGTCCCGTTTTCATTTTCATAGCGTTCATATTCCCCAGCCGGGATAATATAGCTCAAAACCATCGCTAAGATGACAATAGAGTATATAAGTACAAATGCATGGGGCACTTTGATATATTTCATGGCTATCTCCCATCTATTTTATTCATCTATAATTATACGGTATGGAAAATCTATGGCAATCATTTTATTAATTATTTAGATTATTCCTACAAATTAATCTTTTAAAAACTGCGATTAACTGTATAATAGATGTATAAAATCGAGAGAGGAGATTTATATGAGCAACGACAGAAACGAGCCGTCAGCGCCGGCACCAGGATTTAGGTTCCCACATACTTATGCAATTTTATTTGCGGTGGTGATCATTGCAGCCGTCCTCAGTTATGTTGTGCCAGCAGGTGAATTCGAGCGTGTGGAAGTGGGCGAACGAACTGAGGTTGTACCGGGGAGTTATTCAGGGGTTGAACAGAGTCCTGTGACCTTCTTTGAACTCTTCAAGGCGATTCCAACAGGGCTCATCGACGGTGCCAGCATCATTTTCTATATATTTCTCGTCGGTGGTGCTTTTGGAATTGTCCGTGCTACCGGTGCCATAGAAGCTGCCATCCAAAAAGTCATGGTGGCAGTTAAGGGGAATGAACGATTGATGATTCCAGTCATCATGTTTGTCTTTTCCGTTCTGGGCTTCTCAACCGGAATGTCTGAGGAAGCGATCATCTTTGTGCCGATCGGCATCGTTCTTGCAACTGCTCTAGGATATGATGCAATGGTGGGGACTGCGATAGTGACTTTGGGTGCCGCTTCAGGTTTCATCGGCGGTATGCTGAATCCATTCACTGTAGGGATCGCCCAGGAGATTGCTGAGCTTACCATCTTTTCTGGGTGGCAGTTCAGAACAGTCATCTATCTGCTGGTGCTTGGTGCCGGCATCCTGTATGTCATGCACTATGCAAAAAAAGTGAAGAAGGATCCCGAAAAGAGTTTAGTCTATGAAGAATCCAAAAGGGGACAGGTCAACTTCACAGAAGATGTGATGAACTTTGAAGAGTTGAAGAAGAGGCATATTTTCATACTGCTGACTTTTACTGCCGGTATCATCATCAACGTCTACGGGATTTTTCAGCATGGCTGGTTCCTGACCGAACTCTCCGCCAACTTCTTCGTCATAGGCCTTCTGGCAGGTCTCGTGAGTGGCATGAGGATAAATGATATTTTTGATGCATTCATAGATGGCATGAAGCTGGTTGTCTACGGCGCCATCATCGTTGGGTTTGCCCGCGCCATTGTGGTGGTCCTGGAGTCAGGTGTCATCATTGATACGATCATCCACGGCATGAGCAGTATACTGGATTTCCTTCCGCCATCCATCACAGCCCTTGGTATGCTGGTCATTCAAGTCATCATCAACTTCTTCATCCCGTCCGGCTCCGGACAGGCGATGACTACGATGCCGATTATGACGCCCATTGCCGATCTACAGGAGATCCCAAGGCAAGTGGCGGTTCTTGCATATCAATATGGTGATGCAATAACCAATACCATCATTCCAACTTCCGCCTCATTGATGGGTGTGCTTGCAGTATCTGGCATCCCGTATCTGAAATGGGTGAAATTCGTTTGGAAGATTACTGCATTATGGCTCTTTATCGCCGCATTGGCACTTGTGGCCGCTACGATGATCGGAATATCCTAAAAAAGGCCGATCTTAAAAGATCAGCCTTTTTATGCAATCAGGATTTTAAAGAGTCATTCTTCAGGGAATCCCGTATCTCCCTCAAGAGCACAATCTGTTCATCTTCAGCCGCTTCTTCCACGAAACGGTTACGGGTTAATGTATTGACCACTTTAACGAAGATGAAGATTGCTGCACCAATGATGATAAAGTCGATGATGGCTTGGATGAACACACCATAGGTAATACCTTTATAAGCCCATTCAGAAGTGAAATCTGTGTTTCCGAAAATCAGGGCGATGGAGGGCATGATGATGTTCTCGACAAGTGCTGTGACGATTTTACCGAACGCTGCCCCAAGCACCACTGCAACAGCCAGGTCGAGGACATTGCCCCTGAGCAGGAAATCTTTAAACTCTTGCCACATGTGGATTCTCTCCCATTCAATTTATTTAAGGACATAGATAATACTACAATACAGACAAGAAAGTGCAATATGTTTTCAAAGGTTTTTTATATAGC
Organism: Salinicoccus jeotgali; assembly: GCF_039538805.1. Classification (GTDB taxonomy): domain Bacteria; phylum Bacillota; class Bacilli; order Staphylococcales; family Salinicoccaceae; genus Salinicoccus; species Salinicoccus jeotgali. The sequence goes on from NZ_BAABCK010000022.1 coordinate 148,769, forward strand.
AATCGATAATTTAAAGTATAAGGTGGTTTGCTATAATCAACAGTGTATGATAACATGAATAATTGTTTTGTGGGCTGCATTACTGAAAGTAAGCAGCACGGATGAAATATCCAGAGGAGGAATTACATGAGAGAAAAGGAAAAAGTCCATCTGACCCCCGTGTTTTGGATTGCATTGGCTATTGTTTCCGTACTCGTATTGTATGGAGTATTCTTTTCCGATAGTTTTGAATCGGTGACGGGTACAATCCAGGGATTTATCACAAGTAACTTCAGTTGGTACTATGTATCGCTAACAACGGTATTTATCGTATTTTGCCTTATTTTTGTATTCACGCCGATGGGCCAGATTCGGTTGGGTAAACCGACAGAAAAACCGGAATTCAGAACAATATCGTGGTTTGCGATGCTGTTTAGTGCCGGTATGGGTATCGGTCTTGTATTCTGGGGGGCGGCTGAACCGATCAGTCACTATTTCACCCCTCCAACAGCAGAACCTGAAACCGACCAGGCATTGAAGGAATCATTACGCCGGACTTTCTTCCACTGGGGCTTCCATGCATGGGCAATCTATGCAGTAGTGGGGCTTGCCTTGGCATTTACCCAGTTCAGACGCGGTGAACCGGGACTTATTTCAAGGACCTTGAAACCGATCCTCGGCAAACGTGTCGAAGGACCGCTCGGTACAGCCATTGATGTGCTTGCAGTTTTTGCAACAATTGCAGGTGTAGCGACTTCACTTGGTCTGGGAGTAATGCAGATCAACGGCGGATTGACTTATTTATTCGGTATACCGAATAACATCTATGTACAGATACTTATCATTGCAATCATCACTGTCCTATTCATGTGGAGTGCATGGTCCGGATTATCGAAAGGCATCCAGTACTTGAGTAATGCCAACATGGTACTTGGAGGCATTCTACTGATCTTTACACTCGTCCTTGGGCCTACTGTCCTTATATTGAATATGTGGACTGATACATTCGGTGGCATGATCGGCAATTTCGTCAATATGAGTTATGACGTTGCACCACTGGATGGCGCAAAGAATGATTGGCTTGGCAACTGGACCCTATATTATTGGGGTTGGTGGATGAGCTGGAGCCCATTCGTAGGGATCTTCATTGCACGCGTATCGAGAGGCCGTACAATCAGGGAGTTCGTGTTGGCAGTAATGGTTGGACCAGCCGTCCTCAGCTTCTTCTGGTTCAGTGTCTTTGGTGTAACAGCAATAGATTCAGAGAGGATGAACGGAGGCTTCTCCGAACTGGCGACCGAATCAGTGTTGTTTGAAATGTTCAATAACATGCCACTCGGCATGGTCGTTTCTCTTGTAGCAGTCATGCTGATCGGTACTTTCTTCATCACTTCGGCCGACTCTGCTACATTCGTTCTCGGAATGCAGACGACCAATGGTTCATTGACACCACCAAACCGAGTCAAAATAATTTGGGGATTTGCACAAGTATTGATTGCGATCGTCCTTCTCATGGGCGGGGGACTCGGAGCACTCCAAGCCTCAGCAATCATCTCAGCTTTCCCATTCTCCATCATACTGATACTGATGATGGTGGCCACCTACAAGGATGTGGCGCAAGAACAAAAGGCGCTCAGCTTATACTTCAAAGAGGATTATGAAGGTACAAAATATGAGAAAATGATGCGCGAGTACGAAAAAGAACAAGATAATAATAATAGGGATTAATATATTGTTATGATTATGACCTGGAGAGATAAGTATTACTTATTGCTCTAGGTCATTTTTTTGTATCACGATTATTGATGAATACATGGTGCTGGCGTTTACAACCATTATGTAAAGATATACAATTGATATGAACGGTCTTACGACTGGAATATTAATAGGGGGCTATTAACATGAGTCAGAACATTAGTGAATCAGCAAAAAAGTCATTCACTGTCGACGGCAAAGATTATAATTACTACAGCTTGAAGACTTTGACTGAACAAGGCATGTCAGAAACTCACAAACTGCCATACTCGATAAGGGTATTGCTTGAATCTGTATTGCGCCAATATGACGGTAGCGTCATTAAAGACGACCATATCAAATCATTGGCGACATGGGATCAGGGCAGCAACAAAGGCAAAGAAGTGCCATTCAAACCATCCCGTGTCATCCTTCAGGACTTTACAGGTGTGCCTGCGGTAGTGGACCTTGCATCTCTCAGGAAAGCGATGGATGATGTCGGCGGCGACGGCCAGAAGATCAACCCTGAAGTACCTGTTGATCTTGTCATCGACCACTCTGTACAAGTTGATGCATACGGCACTGAAAACGCGCTTGAGCTCAATATGGAACTTGAGTTCGAAAGGAACCAGGAGCGTTATGAGTTCCTTCACTGGGCGACTAAAGCATTCGATAACTATAAAGCTGTACCACCAGCCACAGGTATCGTGCACCAGGTCAACCTTGAGTACTTGGCGAATGTTGTCCATGTGAAAGAAGATGGCGAAGAGATGATTACGTATCCGGATACTCTAGTCGGTACAGATTCCCACACAACCATGATCAACGGTCTTGGTGTACTCGGTTGGGGTGTCGGCGGAATAGAAGCAGAAGCTGGAATGCTTGGACAGCCATCCTACTTCCCAGTACCTGAAGTGGTCGGAGTCCGTTTGACGAACTCGCTTCCAGAAGGAGCGACTGCGACGGATCTGGCGCTGCGTGTGACGGAGCTGCTCCGTAAGCAGGGTGTGGTCGGTAAGTTCGTTGAGTTCTTCGGTCAAGGTGTGCCTGCATTACCGCTTGCAGACCGTGCCACAATTGCGAACATGGCGCCTGAATATGGTGCAACTTGTGGTTTCTTCCCAGTAGATGAAGAAACACTCGACTACATGAGGCTGACAGGCCGCAGCGAAGAGCATATTGAGATTGTAAGAGCGTATCTCAAGGAAAATGACATGTTCTTCAATCCGGAGAACGACCCAGTATACTCTGAAGAAGTGGAACTTGACCTTTCTACTGTAGAACCTGCGCTTGCCGGACCAAAACGTCCTCAAGATCTTATCAACTTGTCTGATATGAAAGATTCATACAGGAAATCCGTAACCGCTGAAAGCGGCAACCACGGTCATGGCATGGAAGAAGGGGAGTTCGACAAGAAGGCGACCATCAATTTCAAGGACGGCAGGAATGTAGACATTAAAACAGGTGATCTGGTCATTGCCGCAATCACTTCATGTACAAACACTTCCAACCCGTACGTAATGCTTGGTGCTGGTCTTGTTGCCAAAAAAGCAGTTGAAAAAGGGCTAGAAGTCCCTTCATACGTAAAAACATCATTGGCTCCTGGTTCAAAAGTCGTGACAGGTTATCTTGATGACTCAGGCCTTCAGGAATACCTCGACCAACTTGGGTTCAACCTTGTCGGTTACGGCTGTACAACATGTATCGGTAACTCTGGACCATTGCTTCCGGAAATCACAGAAGCGATCACAGAGAATGATATGCTTGTAAGTTCTGTATTGTCCGGTAACCGTAACTTCGAAGGGCGTATACACCCGCTCGTTAAAGCGAACTACCTTGCTTCACCACCGCTGGTCGTAGCCTATGCCCTTGCAGGTACAGTAGATATCGACCTCCGCAATGAGCCGCTTGGTAAAGATAAAGAAGGCAATGACGTTTTCATGAAAGACATCTGGCCATCCACTCAGGAAGTGAAGGATGCAGTCATGAGCAACGTCAGTCCTGAACTCTTCAGGAAAGAATATGAAAGAGTATTTGATGCTAACGAAATCTGGAACAACATTGAAACAACAGATGAGCCGCTCTATGATTTCAATCCAGATTCCACTTACATCCAAAACCCTTCATTCTTCCAGAATCTCTCAACAGAGCCAGACAGCATAAAGTCACTGAATGGACTGCGCGTACTTGGCAAATTCGGAGACTCAGTCACAACAGACCACATTTCACCAGCAGGGGCGATCGGTAAAGATACGCCGGCCGGAAAATGGTTGATTGAACAAGGCGTTTCACCACGCGATTTCAACTCCTACGGTTCACGACGCGGTAACCACGAAGTGATGGTGCGCGGTACATTCGCCAATATCCGTATCCGCAACCAGATCGGACAAGGTAAAGAAGGCGGCTTCACGACGTACTGGCCAACAGGCGAAGTGATGAGCATCTATGATGCAGCCATGAAATACAAAGAAGACGACACTGGTCTCGTAGTCATTGCTGGAGACGACTACGGCATGGGCTCAAGCCGCGACTGGGCTGCCAAAGGAACGAATCTGCTCGGCGTTGAAGCGGTTATAGCAGCAAGCTATGAACGTATCCACCGTTCAAACCTCGTCATGATGGGTGTATTGCCACTCCAATTTGTAGATGGCGAAGATGCAGAAGCTCTTGGACTGGACGGCAGTGAAACATTTGATATCCAAGTAGATGACAATGTCATGCCTGGACATGTTCTTGATGTCACTGCAACTAAAGAATCCGGTGAGAAAGTGGCATTCAAAGTGAAAGCACGCTTCGATTCTGATGTTGAAGTTGATTATTACCGTAACGGCGGTATCCTACAGCTCGTACTTAGGAATAAACTGAAATCCTAAGATTATAGAAATAAAAGCATCCCATCTCTTCGAGATGGGATGCTTTTATTTAAGGTTGAATATGACTTCTTCATCCTCGAAATCAATCTGGAGCTCAGCGTCTTCAAAATACCAGAAATCGGCTTCCTTGATGAAGACTTGAAGTCCTTCGTATTCGAATATTTTACTGTCTGGAGGAATCTGATCGACAGTGAGTGCGGGCGAGAAGCCTTGTTTCAACTGCGTTTCTCCTCCGTACCTTACATAAACGTTTACACCTTGGCCCTCATCAGGATCCATTTCATCTTTCATCCATTCGACTGCACGGTCTGTAACTTCCAACATGATGCCACCTCCTGCTACATGAATGTAATCTTCGATTCTGTACCATCCATTATACGCTTGATGTTTGACGAATGTCTAACGACAATGACCACCATGATGATGAACGAAAAGGCAATAAGAAGATAATCCCGAAAGACGATTGACAAGATAAAGAAGACGATGGCACTGATGATGCTTGAAAGAGATACATACTTACTTAATTTTAGGGTGGTGAGAAAAACAGTGAGCAGGATGATGAATAGAACAGGGTTATAGGCCAAGACTGCTCCTGCGCTTGTCGCGACAGCTTTACCCCCTTTGAATTTCAGGAAGATGGAATAGACATGGCCAAGTGCTGCGGCAAGCCCAGGGATGAAGACATGCATATCCGTATCGACCAGTATGGCAATCAAAACAGGGAGTGCTCCTTTGAACATATCCAATAAAAGGACGACGATGCCTGCCTTCTTCCCTAAGATCCTAAAAGTGTTTGTAGTTCCAATATTTCCACTGCCATGCTCCATTAGGTTGATTTTATAAAACCATTTGCCGATTAAAAGACTAAAAGGAATTGCTCCTATGAGATAGCTGAAGATCAGGAGTATCATATTGATTTCCATCTAAAATCCCCTTTTGTTATCAGGTACTAACAGTTTACCATATAAATTTAATTGGGTATAATAAAATATAGTTTACTATAACTTTATTATGTAAACTAATATAGTGTGACAATGGTTGTCCTGGACCAATTAGGGTTGCAATCATTTAAGTTTTGTATAAAAATAGAACATGAGATAAAAATAACGAACGTATGTTTGTGGGAGGAAATCTGATTTGACGAAACGAAATACTTATACAGATGAGTCGATTCAAATACTTGAAGGGCTGGATGCTGTAAGAAAACGCCCCGGCATGTATGTCGGCTCAACCGACTACAGGGGCCTGCATCACCTGGTCTATGAAGTGGTCGACAATGCAGTAGATGAAATCATCAATGGCTATGGCGACGCAATAAATATTAAAATAAATCCTGATGAGAGCATTACAGTACGTGATAATGGAAGGGGTATGCCAACAGGCATGCATGCTTCTGGCAAGCCCACACCGGAAGTTATCTTCACGGTGCTCCATGCCGGTGGGAAATTCGGATCCGGCGGCTACAAAACTTCAGGCGGCCTCCACGGCGTCGGAGCATCTGTAGTGAATGCGCTGAGTGAGTGGGTGAAGATCAGGATATTCCGCGATGGCAAAGTACACGAAATGTCATTCAAAGAGGGCGGAAAAGTCGATCGTGCGCTGGAAGTGACAGGCAACACTAAGGAAAACGGAACTGAAGTCACTTTCAAACCCGACCGTCAAATATTCCAGAGTGGGACCACGTTCCACTTCGAAACAATCATGGAGCGGATGCGTGAGTCGGCCTTCCTTGAAAAAGGCCTTGAAATTACAATTGCAGACAAGCGGCCCGATGAACCGATTGAAGAAGTCTTCAAATATGAAGACGGCTTGAAAGCGTTCATTGAATTCCTTAATGAAGGCAAGGATTCCATAGGTGATGTTGTCGTATTTTCAGGAGAGTACGATGGCATTTTGGCTGAGGTGAGCTTCCAGTATAATGACCAGTACGCAGAAACGCTCATCTCATTCGTCAACAATGTCCGCACGAAGGACGGAGGTACACATGAGATTGGCTTCAAAACCGGTTTTACGCGGGCATTCAATGAATATGCCCGAAAAATCAATGAGTTGAAGGATAAAGATAAAAATCTCGAAGGAAACGATATCAGAGAGGGGCTCACTGCCATCATCTCCATCAAAATCCCTGAGCACCTGCTCCAATTCGAGGGCCAGACAAAAAGTAAGCTCGGGACAAGTGAAGCGAGAAATGTGATGGAGTCATTGATAAGCGAACACCTGCCTTATTATTTTGAAGAAAACGGTACGCTCAGCACACAGCTTGTCAAAAAAGCCGTGAAGGCACGCAATGTACGTGAAACTGCGAGAAAAGCCCGTGAAGAGGCACGTAACGGTAAGAAACGTAAGCGGGACACCTTGCTGTCAGGTAAACTGACACCGGCACAGAGCCGCAACGCCAAAAAGAATGAGTTGTATCTGGTGGAGGGGGACTCTGCCGGTGGATCCGCCAAACAGGGCAGAGATCGAAGGTTCCAGGCAATCCTCCCGCTCCGCGGCAAGGTCATCAATACGGAACGGGCGAAGTTTGAGGATATATTCAAGAATGAAGAAATAAATACAATCATCCATACCATCGGAGCCGGTGTCGGTACCGAGTTCAAAGTGGAGGATACAAACTACGATAAAATCATCATCATGACGGACGCAGATACAGACGGGGCACATATACAAGTGCTGCTGTTGACATTCTTCTTCAACTATATGAGGCCGCTTTTTGATGCTGGCAAAATCTATATCGCCATGCCTCCGCTTTTCCAATTGAAGAAAAAGACGAAGAAGAAAGAAGATGTCCGCTACGTGTGGACCGAGGATGAGTTGCTGGAAGCACAAAAAGACATGGGCAAGGGCATTGAGCTCCAGCGCTACAAGGGGCTCGGTGAAATGATGCCTGAACAGCTCTGGGAGACGACTATGAATCCTGAAACAAGAACGCTGATACAAGTCGGCGTCGAGGACGAAGCGCTTTCCCTCAAGCGTGTCACGACACTTATGGGTGATAATGTTGAATTGCGGCGTAAATGGATTGAATCGAATGTCAGCTTCACGCTGGAAGATGCAGACAGCATCCTCGAAAAAGACGGCACTAAACTGGGTGAAAGTGGTGATTTGAATGACTGATCATGTTCAGCAGCTCCAGCTTGAAGATATAATCGGAGACCGTTTTGGACGCTACAGTAAATATGTCATACAAGACCGTGCGATTCCAGATGTGCGGGATGGTCTGAAGCCGGTTCAGCGGCGTATACTCTATGCTATGTATAAGGAAGGCAATACGTCCGAGAAAGGATTCAGGAAAAGTGCCAAAACCGTCGGTAATGTTATCGGTAATTACCATCCGCACGGGGATTCAAGTGTCTATGAGGCCATGATCCGGCTGTCCCAGGAATGGAAGATGCGAGAAGAACTGATTGACATCCACGGCAACAAGGGGAGTGTTGATGGAGACCCGCCTGCAGCGATGCGTTATACGGAAGCGAGGCTTTCTGAAATATCCAATGAAATGCTCCGGGACATCAACAAAAATACAGTGCAATTCATCAATAACTTCGATGATACAGAAGTGGAGCCTACGGTACTGCCTTCGAAGTTCCCAAATCTTCTTGTCAATGGCTCAACCGGCATATCGACAGGCTATGCGACCGATATCCCTCCACATAATCTGGAGGAAGTCATAGATGCGACATTAAAGGTCATCGATAAGCCGACTGTTTCGATAGACGAACTGATTGATATCGTCAAAGGGCCTGATTTTCCGACAGGTGGCATCGTCCAAGGCAGAAATGAACTGAAGAAGGCATACGAAACAGGCCGGGGGAGAATCGTCGTCCGAAGCAAAGTCAGGACTGAGACGTTAAGAAGCGGACGCATGCAGATCATCATCGAGGAGCTGCCGTACGAGGTGAATAAAGCAACCCTTGTCAAGAAAATGGATGAGGTGCGCGCGGACCGCAAAGTTGATGGTATCCTTGAGGTGCGGGATGAGACGGACCGGGAAGGACTGCGGATCGTCATTGAAGTCAGGAAGGAAGCCAACGTTGAGGGAATCATAAATTATTTCTATAAAAAGACCGATCTGCAAGTCTCCTATAATTTCAACATGGTAGCCATCAGCGACCGTGCGCCGAAACAGCTTGGCTTAAAAGAGATACTAAACAGCTACATTGCGCACCAGAAGGAAGTCATTCTGAACCGTTCCAATTATGAGCTTGGAGAAGCGGAAAAGAGAATCCACATCATAGAAGGCCTGATGCGGGCCTTGTCCATTCTCGATGATGTCATCCGCGTCATCAGGGAATCGAACAACAAACGGAACGCCAAGGAAAACTTGGTTGAATCTTTCGGCTTTACCGATGCTCAGGCAGAAGCGATTGTCATGCTCCAGCTATATCGCCTGACGAATACAGACATCGTCCAGCTTGAGACGGAACACAGTCAGCTTGATTATACGATCAACCAGCTGCGTGAAATTATCGCAGATGAAAAAAAGCTCTTGAAAGTCATTAAAAAAGAACTGAGGGACATCCGTAAACAATATGGTTCCATGAGAAAAACCGTCATCGAAGATGAAATCGAAGCGATTGAACTGGAAAAAGAAGTGCTCGTCCCCAAAGAAGATGTGATGGTGTCACTGACCCGTGAGGGCTATGTGAAACGTACGAGCTTGAGAAGTTATCAGGCGAGTGCGAAAGAAGAGCTTGGTATGAAGGAAACGGACGAAGTCTTGTATGCTAGACAAGCCCATACACTGGAAAACCTTGTCGTCTTTACGAATCTCGGCAATTATATGATCATTCCGGTGCATGAACTGTCAGACATCCGGTGGAAGGATAATGGACAACACCTGTCAAACCGCTTCAAAATCGCGGCTGAAGAATCTCCAGTGGCTGCCTTCACCTTCGAGGCATTCGATGCCGGTCTGGACATCATATCAGTAACGCAGAATGGTCAGATAAAACGGACCGGCCTTGAGCTTTATGAAGCTTCCCGCATAAGACGGCCAATTTCAGGTATCAGCCTGAAAGGAGATGACCGGGTGGCATCAGTGATGGTGGCTACTAAAGGCACAGAGGAGATTCTGCTGTTGACTGAAAAAGGCATGTCGCTGAAGTATCCGATATCTGAAGTGAATCCTGTCGGTTTGAAGGCGCAAGGGGTCAAAGCGATTCAACTGAAGCAGGATGACAAGCTGGCGTTTGCCGGACTCATTACAACTGAGCGTCATATAGTCAGTGTATCCCAGCGCGGGGCGGTCAAACGGACAAGTCTCGATGCGTTCGACAATGGCGCCAGAGCCCAAGTCGGCACTGCATTATTGAAGGAAATAAAATCAAAGCCCCACCGCATTATAGGGGCTAACCTTGTCGAAGATAATGTGGAAATCACCCTTGAGTCCGAAAAGGATGCCTTTAGATTGGATGCCAAATCAATCAGACTCAGCGGCCGCTACGCCAATGGATCGTTCGTTGTCGATGAAGATACATTCGGCGAAGTGGAGCGGGTGAAATTCAAAAATGTTTGAATGAAGTGAAAAATTTAGACTTGAAGCAGCCATCCGAATAATATAACATCACTTATATTGGGAGGTGCTTTATGGAAAATGAAGGAGTAGTACCAGGTTGGTTCAAAAGTGTCATTGAAGTTGGTAATGATCTTTTATGGGGAGATTTCCTCATAGGACTATTGATTCTTGCAGGTTTATATTTCTCGATCAGTTCAAAGTTCGTGCAATTCAGATGGTTCAAGGAAATGTTCAATGTACTTACCGAGAAGGCGGAGACATTGCCGGACGGTCGAAAGGGCATCGCGCCTTTCCAGGCATTCGCAATCAGTGCAGCGTCCCGTGTAGGTACCGGCAACATCGCCGGTGTGGCCACGGCGATCGTGCTCGGTGGACCGGGCGCAGTCTTCTGGATGTGGGTTATTGCATTTTTTGGTGCAGCGACAGCGTTCTTCGAATCGACTTTGGCGCAAGTCTACAAAGTCGAAGATAAAGACGGTGGCTTCCGCGGTGGACCGGCATACTACATGGAGAAGGGGCTCAACCAGAAGTGGCTCGGCGTCTTCTTTGCAGTATTGATTACAGTCACATTCGGCTTTGTCTTCAATGGATTGCAGGCCAATACCATTGCGCATGCCTATGAAGAGGCATTCAACATAGACCGTTGGATCATCGGCCTCATCATCGCAGCACTTGCGGCCATCGTCATATTTGGAGGGGCACGGTGGATTGCCAATGTCACGGGATATATCGTACCGATTATGGCACTTATATATCTGGCGGTGATATTCGTGATACTCGTCATCAACTATGACCGGGTCATCCCGATGCTTACAGATATATTCCAGAACGCCTTCGGCATCCGGGAAGTGTTCAGTGGTGCAATCGGTGCCGCGATATTGAATGGATTCCAAAGAGGTTTATTCTCGAATGAAGCGGGGATGGGCTCGGCACCGAACGCAGCAGCGTCAGCAGCCGTCAGCCACCCTGTCAAACAGGGCCTCATCCAGTCGCTCGGTGTATTTTTCGATACGATGATCGTTTGTACAGCAACCGCAATCCTCATACTGATGTATACGGACTTGAGTTACGGTGAAGAGGCACAGCAGGGCATTCAAGTGACCCAGGCGGCGATGGGCGAGCAGATGGGTGCCTTCGGCGCCACCTTCATTGCGATTGTCATCCTCTTGTTTGCATATAGCTCGATACTCGGCAACTACTTCTATGGTCAAAGCAACCTCAACTACATCAAGGAAAACAAAACATTGTTGTTTGCCTTTAAACTCCTTGTAGTCCTGATGGTCTTCATCGGAGCGATAATGGACCTTGAAACGGCATGGTCGATGGCCGATCTGTTTATGGCGTTGATGGCCGTGACCAACCTTGTTGCAGTATTCGGCTTGAGCAATGTGGTCTGGCAAGTTGCCGCCGACTACAAGACGCAACTGAGGGATGGTAAAAATCCAGTTTTCCAGACGAATAATATCAAAGCGGATCTTAGCGATGTGGACGAGTGGGGTGAAAATCGTTACGCGTACCGCGATCAGGATAGATCCTAACATTAAAAAACCAGACCTTCTAAAGGTCTGGTTTTTTAATTGAACAATGTCTTGAAGAAGGAAATGATGCTGCTGAAGAAATCAGAGACGGCCCGTTTAAAGGTGCTCCATGCATCAGAATCCTGGATGTCCTGACCAATTTCTTCTGCCTTATCAGCCGCTTGTTTGAATGCATCGCTTGACCTTATTTCATCGATCAGGTTCTGGGCGCTGTCCTTGAGGCGTTCTGCTTCTTCATCTGTAAATATATTCGTGTTCTGTATTTGTATCATAATATTGACGAGGCGGTTGATTTGATCACCCGTCACTATGCCATCCAGACCGTTCTCATTCAACTGTTCCTCTACTATTCGGCGAATATCCGCTTCAGTCAGATTCCCACCCTGATTGATGATTTCAATTTTAATGTCTGTAATGGCTTTATTCAGCTGTTCCTGTGAAAAGCCTTCTTTTTGCGCATTTTCTTTTGAGATATCTGATATGGCTTCCAACTCATCTTGGGAATTACGGGTGCGGTCGGTATCAATTTCCTGTCCCTGTGCTTCAAATGCCTTATATATCCCTGAGAGGGCACTTTCCCCTGTGACATCTTGAGCGGCTCCGATCGTGACTTCCGCATCTGTAATACCCGATGTGAGCAGGGCATTTTTATACGTCTCTTCCGTAATTTGGGTAATCTTACCCATCGTTTCATCTACGGTGATGTCAAGCCCATATCCGTCTTCCCTCTGAATGATGCGGATGCTTGATTTGAGCACGGCATCATCATAATCCTTGCCGATGTATTTGGCGACATCCTCCGAGTTGACGAATGTGATTTTGTCCTCTTTTTTTGTACCGAGTATGCCTTCGGTATCCTCCAATAGCTGGGGGTCGTCCTCAAGGGCGGCACCATAGACGGTGACTGCTTCCTGCCACTCGGCCGCCTGCACTTCAGTGGGTATCAGCACCAGGGCCACCAATGCGATAAAAAACCAATTCCGGATCATCATAACCCTCCTTATCTAATATTTATATTCTACTATATGCTCATTACTTTCTACAATTTATTATATCCGGTCAAATGCGGTTTTCTCTTTTAATCTCTTTTTAAACGCGATAGAATGATTGAATACATTAATGACGGGAGCCAAGTATCATGGATAACGACTATAGACGTTCTGGACGCACTAGTGAGGGTATGAAAAGAAAACGGTTGCGCAAGCGTACGCTGATCCCTTTAATTATATTTATAGCGCTCATCTTCATCGTTTTGTATATCTTCTTCTCCTATCAATCCGGGTTGGATATAGCCGAGGACAATGGAGTCGAACAAGAGGCACATGAATTCGGTGGGGATGACAATAATGATGGCAAGAAGACCATACTGCTGTTAGGAGCAGACCGCGAAGTTGACGGGGCACAGCGCACGGACGTCATCATGCTTGCCCAATATGATTATATGAATAAGGATATGAAACTCATATCGATGATGCGGGACATCTATGTGGATATCCCCGGTTTTCAAAGCTACAAGATAAATTCCGTCTATTCACTCGGGGGCGTGGAACTCCTTAGACGCACCATCAAAGAAAATTTCGGCATCGAGATTGAAGAGTATGCAGTCGTCGACTACAAAGCATTTGAATCCGTAGTGGATGTGGTCAACAAAAAAGGGGTGATGGTAGACGTCGAAAAGGATATGTCCGAAAAGATAGAAGTCGAACTGAAAAAGGGTGAACAGCGTCTTAATGGGCAGGAGCTACTTGAATATGCAAGATTCCGCCAGGATAAAGAAGGGGACTTTGGCCGGGTAAGGCGTCAACAGCAAGTCATCACCGCCCTGAAAGATGAAGTGCTGACGATCGGTGGCGTGTTGAAGCTCCCTAAAATTGCAGGGACGGGCATGGGCCACGTCAACACAAGCATGACCGATGGGGAGATGTATCGGATGATGGCATCCTTCCTCCTAAGGAGTGATAAGGAGATAGACACGCTTACGGTACCTGTAGAAGGCACCTATCAATTTATGGACACATCACACGCCGGCAATGTGATCGATCTCGATTTTGAAGCAAACAGCCAATATATGCATGAGTTTTTGGAAAATAATGCCGAAGATCCGGCTGAAGAGGAGGCTACAACCGAATAGACAAGACAAAAAAAGGATGGCCGCGGTATTGCAGGCCATCCTTTTTTATTTGGAGCATAATTATTTTTTAGGCTTTTTATCCAATTCATTCTGGGTCTGCGGCCATGCCCGGTGCCCATCATCGACCTCAAATTCTGTATTTACATCAACGACATGCCTTTGTTTCAGGATCATCTCCTCTATGTCATCCCGGATGGCATTTGCTTCTTCAACAGAGAGGTCGGGATCCAGTTCCGCCACAATTTCAACGTGGAGGAGGTCCCCTTCCTTCATGACGAAGAGCTTACGTATGTCTCTGATTTCATCATGTCTCAACACAATCTCCGAAACACGCTGTTCCATGCGCGGGTCGTGCTCACCAAGTGCCCCCGCGGCATTCTCCATGAAAATTTTGTAGACGATGTAGAACATGGCGATACCGATCATGATCGAGGCGATGCCTTCTGCTTGGGAAAAGCCTGTAAAGCGTGCAATGAGTATGGCAAGGATGGCGAGCAGTGCACCACCGGTTGCAACCGTATCTTCCAGGAACACCAATTTGGTCGCCGGTTTTGCACGGTCCATATGGATAAAGCTTGTCGTAAGCGGTTTTAAGCCATCAAAAGGCTGATCTGCCTGCTTGAGCAATTCTTTACCTGCTTTAAATAGAACAAATGTCTCAAGCACAGCCGCCAAAGCGAGAACGCCGATGTTGATGAGCAGCATTGTTGTATCGGTTTCCACCGGAAGCGGTTCTAAAATGTGCTTTAGCCCCTCGCGCACCGTCTCATATGCCAATATACCGACAATGATGACAGCAAATAGTAAAACAAGATTCACGAGACGTCCAAACCCGAAGGGGAAGCGTTTGGTCGGCGCTTTCTTCGACAATCCGGAACCTACATAAACAAAGAACTGGTTAAGTGCATCGCCAATGGAATGCATCATCTCAGCAAACATGGCAACATTTCCCGTCAGTATGAAAGCACCGCCTTTTATGGCTGCGATGAAGAAATTGACGATAGATGCAGTCAGCGATGCTGCACTGCCTTTCTTAAGTAATGCGATGATGTCCTTCAAATCATTTTCCTCCTTACTGATCTTTACAATATATCATACCCAAATCCATAAATAATCATGTTTGGAACTTCCTATTTTATGATATGATAAATTTATGGGTATACGAACATATGTTCTGTTTGGAGGGTGTTACATGTATAACTATCATATCTGCCCAAAACGGCACATTTTCTGTGTAGACCAAAAAAGCTTCTTTGCTAGTGTTTCTTGCATCTTGAAAGGTTTAGATCCACTCACGACACGTCTTGCGGTAGTGGCAGACACTAAAAACCCGGGGGCAGTTGTATTGGCTGCAACACCAGCCCTCAAAAGAATGGGGATAAAGACTGGCAGTCGGTTGTTTGAAATTCCGAACCGTAAAGATATTTATATCATTAATCCCTCAATGAAGACATATCTCGATTATTCTTCCAGAATAACGGAAATTGCTTTGAAATACGTCGCTCCGGAAGATTTTCATCAATATTCCGTGGATGAGTACTTCATGGATGTTACAAAGAGTTTCCGGTTGTTTGAAGAAAGTCCTTGGGGACTGGCACTACGCCTCAGGAAAGAGATCTATCAGGAGACGCGTATTGATTGTGCCATCGGCATCGGGGAGAATCCACTGCTCAGTAAGTTATCTCTGGATATTGAAGCGAAGCGTGCACCTTTTGGTATAGCAGAGTGGCGTTATGAGGACGTACCTGAAAAAATGTGGCATATCAAACCGCTTAGAACACTGTGGGGAATCAATAAGAATAGTGAAGCCCGTTTGAATGAACGTGGGATATTTTCAGTGGGTGACCTGGCGCGCTACCCGCCCGAATATTTGAAGCGGGACTTTGGCATCATCGGTGTCGATTGGCATCTCCATGCCAATGGCATCGATTTCAGCACTATCAGTGAAAAGCATAGTGTGCATGCGCCGTCCATTGCCAAAAGCCAAATCCTTATGCGTGATTATCACCTTGATGAAGTCTATGTAGTAATGCTTGAGCATATTGATGAAGTGACGCATCGTTTGCGCCTATCAAAACGGTTGGCACGCACCATCCATTTTTCTGTAGGGACAGCAGATGGCAAGGTGTACCGAAAGCAATTCACGTTAGACGGGGGGACGAGTGACGGAAATATCATCATGGAGGGTGTATGGGACCACATCATCAAAATGGCAGACGCCTATGCGATGTACCGTACTTTAAGTATTTCTTTGACAAATCTGATACCGGATGACGTGAGGCAGCTATCCCTGTTCGAAGACCCGGGGGAATTGAAGAGGGAGGATCTTCTTAGGACCATTGATGCATTAAAGGTCCGGTTTGGACAACTCAGCGTGATGAGGGCCCTGAGCTGTACGGAAGCTTCGACGCTTAAACTTAGGGAAGGATTGATAGCTGGCCATAAAAGGTGAATGGCATTCTGATGGAAATGACAGTGCATTGTAGTCGTGTAGACATGAACTTCGCAGAAATACTGCCAGTACCGTTCGCAGATGATATAATGGATGGGACTATATATATTTATGAGGTTTCAATTCGCATTAAGTTTGGAATCTGATAATATATTCGGAGTAACAAAATTAGTTGACAGGAGTGCCATTATGCAATTTACAGAGTTGACCACTGAGGAGTTCGAACAGTTCACACGGACACACTTCAGTCATTTTACACAGACGGTGGATAATTATCGCCTGAAAATTGAGCAGGGCGTTGAAACCTACCTGATAGGAGTGAAGGACGGGGAAGCGGTAAAAGCAGCTTGCCTGATCACCCTGACCCCTGTAATGAAGGTGTTCAAATATGCCTATACCAATCGTGGGCCCGTCATGGACTATTCAGATAAAAAGGTGTTCGATACATTTTTCGAAGGACTGAATGACTTCTTGAAGCCAAAGAAAGTGATGCATGTAAGGGTAGATCCCTATGAAGTAATCAAAAAACGCAACCACGAAGGTGATATCCTCGAAGATAGTGGAAACCGCTATATCTTCGATTACTTCAAAGCGCTGGATTTTACACATGAAGGATTCTCCGTCGGGTTCGATCCGGTCGTTCAGATCAGATGGCATTCGGTACTTGACCTTAGAGGCAAGGACGGCAAAGCTGTGTTGAATGATATGGATAGCCTCCGGAAGCGGAATATAAAAAAAGCACAGAAGCATGGTCTTCATGTCCGTTATCTTGGGCTTGATGAGATAGATGTCTTCAGGAAATTCATGAGAGATACATCTGAAATGAAATCCTTCACAGATCGCGATGATTCCTACTATATCAGCCGTAAGCAGCACTTCGGGGACAATGTCCTGATTCCGCTTGTTTATGTCAATTTGGATGAATATGTCGCATCGATTACAAAGGACCGAGACGCATTGGTGAAAAACATCAGTAAAGCGAACCGTGACCTTGAAAAAGATCCGGCCAACAGCAAAGCGGAAAAGAAAATAACGAATCTGACGGCGCAGCTCGAAAATATAGAAGATAAGTTGCAGGAAGGCCGTACATTGCGCGAAACCCACGGCAATGAGCTTCCCATAGCGAGTGCCTACTATTTCATCACTCCGCATGAAGTCGTTTATCTTGCAGGAGGCAGCGATAATGATTTCAGGCATTTTGCGGGCAGTTATCTGATCCAATGGCATATGATCAACTATGCCTTGGACCATGATATTGGACTGTATAATTTCTACGGCATCAGTGGAGACTTTTCAGAAGAAGCGGAAGACTACGGCGTCATCCAGTTCAAAAAAGGATTCAACGCCACAGTCTATGAATATATCGGTGATTTCATCAAGCCGATCAATAAGCCAGCGTATAGGGTGTATCAGTCACTCGTAAAACTAAGAGAGAGAATAGGGAGGTAACAAACGGATGAAATTCGTTGAACTGACTGAAAAGGAATATAAGGATTATATAGAAAAAGGAGAAGAATCGGCCTTTTTCCAGATGATAGAAAATAAAAAGAATAGGGAAATGGATCAACAGAAGGTACGCCTACTTGGCGTTAAGGATGCAAGTGGAACGGTGATAGCAGCATGTCTCTTTACGTTGAAGAAGACGGTCCTCGGCAAGTATTTCTACTATTCCAACCGGGGGCCCGTGCTGGATTACCATGACCATGACCTTGTAAAGTTCTATCTGCAGGAATTGACTGCCTATCTCAAGAAGAATAACGGGCTGTATGTAAAGCTTGATCCGAATTGGATCTATAGAAAGTATGATAAGGATGTAGTGCCTAAAGAGGAATACCCGGCCCAGGATGCATTGATCAGATTGATGGAGGACGAAGGGTATGTGCATCAAGGGTTCACCCGTGGCTATTCAAAAACCTCCCAGGCGCGGTGGATGAGTGTCCTCGATTTATCGGGCCATGATGAAAAGAGCCTTTTCAAGTCCTTCGATTCACAGAGGAAGAGGAATATAAAGAAAGCACAGAAATTCGGAGTGAAGGTGCGGTTTCTCGATGTCGATGAGATTGATATATTCATGGATCTTTACTTGGATACAAGTGAGAGGCAGGGGTTCTTCACCCATCCGAATCCGAAAGAATACTTCTCCAATTTCAAGAAAGCCTATGGAGATAAGGTCCTTATCCCTCTTGCGTATATAGAGTTGGATGAATATGTGGAGAACCTCTCAGAGCAGATTGAAGACAATGAGCGGAAGCGGGACCAGCTCATGGATAAAGACAACAAGAATGATAAGACTTTGAATAAGATTGCTGAACACGATAAACAGATCAACAAGATGACTGAAGATCGCGACAGTGCTATGGAGATGCGTGAAAAAGAAGGCAATGTCCTGAATCTTGGTGCCGGCATCTACTTTGAAACCCCTTATGAGATGGTCTATAACTCAGGTGCAAGTTCAAGCGAGTTCGCTCATTTCGTCGGACCTTACATGATGCATTTTGAAATGATGAAGTATTGTCTGGAGAATGGAATCGACAGATATAACTTCTACGGGGTGAGTGGTGACTTCTCTGAAGATGGGGAAGATTATGGCGTCTACCGTTTCAAACGTGGCTTCAACGCTGAAATAGAGGAACTGGTCGGTGATTTCGTCAAGGTCATCAGTAAAGTGCCTTATAATCTCTATAAGGTAAAACGTAAAATCGAACAGAAGACAGCCTCAAAAAGCAACTGAATAGTGAAGGAGGGTTGAACAGTGCAGATATCACAAATCCAAGAGGAAACGTTTAAAGCGTTCATGGCAGAGTATGACGGGCATTGCCACTATCTCCATGACCCGCTTTATTATGATTACATTTCAAAGACACAGGAGACGCACCTGCTTGGCCTCTATGAAGATGATGGGCTAGTCGGGGTTTCCATGCTCAGCGCCACATCGGTCCTGAAACGCTATCGGCTATTCACTTCACATACAGGTCCGTTGATCCAGCCGTTCTCGAATGAGAGGCTGCAGTTCTTCCTGAAGGAAATCGATGATCACGTCAAAAAGCATCATGCTGTAAAACTCATCCATTCGCCTTATATGATCTACCAGATGAGAGGCAACGATGGAGAAATCGTGGAAAGCCCTGAAAATAATCATGAAATCATAGACATCTACATCAACCAGGGGTATTCACATAATGGCTTCACCAAACAGCTGGTTACAGACGAACTGCTCAGACATCAGGCTGTACTTGATTTGAATAAGGATGAAGAGCAGCTCATTAAAGATATGGATTCAAAAACACGCTATAATACGCGTGCAAGTGAGCAGATGGGGCTGGAATTGCGTTATTTGGAGGAGGATGAATATGATAAATTCATCCAGATATATAAAGATACCGAGGAACGCATCGGTTTCGACCCGGTAAGTGGGGAAAAGATAAAAAATCTGCTCCATGCTCTAAAGGAGCGTACTTATCTCACTTTGAGCTATATCAATCTGGAAGATTATTTGGAACAATTGCATGGTGAACTCGGCGAACTTTCTGCAGAATATGAAGAGATGCAGGAGAAGATCGATTCCGGCAATGGTACAAAAAGGATGAAGGGGAGAATGAATGAAGTGAAAGACCTCCTCGGAAACAAAGAGAAACGGATAAAAAAAATCCAGGGCGTGCAGCAAGAGTATGGCACAGTCATAGAGCTTTCTGCAGCCATGTATTATTACAACAACCATGAAATGGTTTATCTGTTCAGTGGCAGTTATCCGGAACATTCCATGTTCATGGGTACGAACTTCACGACATGGCAGATGATCAAAAAAGCAAAGAAACTCGGAGTGAAACGTTTCAATTTCTTTGGATTGACTGGTGATTTTACAGAACAGTCCAAAGACTATGGAGTCTTCAAGTTCAAAAAAGGCTACAATACCTTCATAGAAGAGCTTCCAGGAACCTTCGAGAAAGTATTCAACAAGCCTGTATACAAGATGGCACAGAAATTGAATAGAATATAGAAAAGAAGGGGCTGGGACATAAAGGCCCCTGAACACTAAGAAAAATGGCGATCCATCCCGATAAAGCGGATGGATCGCCATTTTTTGTGTCTGCTTCCAAAGCAGTGCGCATCATTCGGTTGAACTTCCCGA
>NZ_BAABCK010000023.1:0-132370 GCF_039538805.1 Salinicoccus jeotgali
AATACTTAAAGTACTATAACGAAGAAAGAATACAAGAAAAATTAGGCTACCTTCCTCCAATTCATTTTGGAGGAAGGTAGCCTAATGAAGGTGTTTTATATGTGTCTCATACTGCTAGGTCAGTCTACAAGGCTGCTTTTTTTATTAGAGGAAATCGCTGATGCTGTAGCTTTCGGAAAAACCGAAATTGTCTGATGTGATGATGCGTTTTGCGACGTAGGCAGCGACTTTCGGTGGATATAGACGATTGGAAGATTTATGCTTTCTGAAGGTTTCAAGGTCCGGGAACTCTTCAGGGTCCGCAGAACGGATTTCCCCCTGCATATCCGTATCGACAACTCCGGGCCTGTAGGTGGCGGTGAATATCGGGTAGTCCAACCGATCCATCTCTTGGCGTAGAACATCACTCACCATATTTACTGCCGCTTTAGAACTGCAATATGCTGACCAACCTTCCATCGGATTTAAAGCAGCGCCACTGGAAACCGTAAGGATGCGTTTCGCAGCTTGAATGTCACTAAAGGCATTGACATAGCCTTTCATCAACAGTGCTGGGGCCAGTACATTGATTTTATAGTTTTTCATGAATCCTTGAGCATCCATGTTCGCAATGGAATGAACCGGCCCTACGATGCCTGCATTGTTGATCAAGTATATCTCGTCCCCTTTTTCCGGCGAGATGGAATTGAATATTTCAGGCAACATCTCTTCCAATTTCTGTTCATCCAGGAAATCCACATGAAATTCTTTATAAAGCTCAACATCCGTTTCGACTTTGGAACGGGAGATGCTGATAATCCGATCTTCCCTGAAGATGTCAAGCATAGCATGGCCAAGGCCACGGCTTGTTCCGGTTATAAATACATATCTCATACTAAACGCTCCTTTTATTCAGTTACTGATGATTATAGAGTCAACTGAAATATTTGTAAAATGCTGAAATGCAGATAAATGAATAAATATACTTGATTACGAATGTTTATAATGATATTATTTAAATTATTCTAAAGACGAGGGGATGTATGAAGATGAATGAAAAAGTAGTATTGGCCTATTCAGGCGGTTTGGATACAAGTGTGACAATTCAGTGGTTTATAGATAAAGGATACGATGTTGTGGCGTTGTGCCTAGATGTCGGAGAAGGAAAAGACTTAGATAAGGTCCAACAAAAAGCTCTGGATATGGGGGCGATTGAATCATATGTGATTGATACTACAAAAGAGTTTGCAGACGACTTCGTTTCTTATGCAATTTATGCAAATTCTATGTATGAAGGAAAATATCCACTAGTATCTGCATTGAGTCGCCCTTTAATCTCCAAGAAACTCGTGGAAGTTGCACACCAATCCAATGCAGACTATGTCGCCCATGGTTGCACAGGTAAGGGCAACGACCAAGTCCGCTTTGAAGTGGCCATCAAAAGCCTTGATCCTGCACTTAAGGTTCTTGCACCAGTACGTGAATGGACATGGAGTAGGGAAGAGGAGATCGATTATGCCAAAGAAAAGCAGATTCCCATCCCGGTAAACCTCGACTCGCCTTATTCGATAGACCAGAATCTGTGGGGCAGGAGCAATGAATGCGGTGTGCTTGAGGATCCTTGGGCCAAGCCACCGGAAGATGCATATGATCTGACCAGAAACATCAAGGAAACCCCTGACGAAACGGAAGAACTTGTACTGCATTTTGAAAATGGACTGCCAAAAGCCCTCAATGGTGTGTTCTACGAGTTGGATGAACTGATCATCAAATTGAATGAGATTGCCGGAGTCCACGGTATCGGGAGGATAGACCATGTCGAAAACAGGCTCGTTGGTATCAAATCACGCGAAGTGTATGAGACACCAGGTGCGAAGGTGATCCTTACAGCGAAGCACGACCTTGAAACGATCACATTGACAAAAGACATTGCGCACTTCAAACCATCCATCGAGCAGAAATTCACAGAGCAGATCTATAACGGGCTGTGGTTCTCCCCATTGTCGGAGTCCCTCAGGAAAATGCTTAAAGACATGCAGCAGCCAGTTAACGGCGAAGTACGCCTTGAACTGTACAAAGGCAATGTGACGGTCACCGGCAGGCGTTCCGACAACAGCTTGTATGATGAAAAACTTGCAACCTATACCAATGAAGATGCTTTCAATCAAGATGCTTCTGTAGGGTTCATTGAAATTTTCGGATTGCCGACCAAAGTAAAGGCGATGCTTGATAACGGTGTGAAACTTTATGACTAAAAAGGCATGGGGCGGAAGATTCCAAGGCGAGTCACTGGGTTGGGTGGAAGCATTCAATGCTTCCATCCATTTTGACAAGATACTCATCGAGAAAGATATAGAAGGTAGTATTGCACATGCAACCATGCTGGAGAAGAAGGGGATTTTAAGCGAAGACGAAGCAGAACAGATCATCTCCGGGTTAAAGGCGGTGATGGAGGATTTCAATGCGGGGCGGATGGAACTGTCCGTACAACATGAAGACATCCATATGAATGTCGAACGCGCACTGATCAATAAAATCGGGGAGGTGGGCGGCAAACTGCACACAGGGAGAAGCCGTAATGATCAGGTGGCGACAGATATGCATCTATACATCAAAGAACAAGTAGAACATATTATAGAAAGCATCAATAGTCTAAAAAAGACCATACTCGCACTTGCCGAGGAAAATATCCATGTCATCATGCCTGGCTACACTCACCTTCAAAGGGCACAGCCAGTCCTCTTTTCGCATCATATCATGGCATATTTCTGGATGCTGCAAAGGGATGGGGAGCGCTTCAGGGAGTCATTGAAGCGCATCGATCTATCACCGCTTGGAGCGGGGGCAATCAGCGGCACGACATTCGATATTGATCGCGAGATGACCGCCGACCTCCTTGGCTTTTCCGATATATACCAAAATAGTATGGATGCCGTCAGTGACCGTGACTATATCATTGAAACCCTTTCAAATATCAGCCTCGTGATGATACATCTGTCGAGGTTATCGGAAGAAATCATCTTCTGGATGAGCGAAGAAGCGAATTTCATTCAGCTGTCCGACCAATTCACTACCGGGAGCTCCATGATGCCACAGAAGAAGAATCCTGACATGGCAGAACTGATCCGCGGAAAAAGCGGACGGACGACCGGTGCCCTGATGGGCATGTTGATGTTGGTCAAAGGCCTCCCCTTGACCTATAATAAAGACCTTCAGGAAGATAAAGAAGGAATATTTGATGCAGTGACGACTGTTTTGGGGTCCCTAGAGATAATGAACGGCATGTTGGAGACTCTGTCCATAAATGAGGAAGTGCTAGAGGAGACGGTATCAGAAGATTTTTCAAATGCTACAGAACTGGCTGATTATCTGGTGCAGAAGGGAGTGCCTTTCAGAAAGGCTCATGAAGTGGTGGGGAAACTTGTTTTAAAGTGCATCCATTCCGGCAAGTACCTCAAAGATCTTAACCTAGAGGAATTCAAGCAACATCACTCTTCAATAGAGGACGACATCTATGATCAACTCTACCCCCGCACATCAGTTGACAGAAGGAACAGCCGGGGCGGCACCGGCACAGAGGCAGTAATCGCACAGATGAAACGTGCCGAAGCACTACTGAAATGACAAAAAAGGCAAATCCTCTAGAGGATTTGCCTTTTTTATATAAACGGTCCAGCCTAGTGCCCGAGGTCTGGATAACCGTATGTAAATATAGTCGCGATTGCGAAGAAACCAAAAGTGGCAACTGTTGCTAGACTGAAAAGTACCGCCAACAGATTTTTATTTTTGACTGCCGCCACCAATCCCCATATACCGACGATTGAAATCATCAGCATCAGCAGGGAAAAAGTGTTGATCCCGATATGGATCGACACGCCGCCAATTTCAAAAAGCTCACCCGTATCAATGAATGGCATGATGCTCAACCTCCCATAATCTCTTTATTCTCATATATATTGTATAATTAAAAATGTACTTTGTCGAGGAGATTTTAAGGAGGATCATTTATGGAAATAAGAACTTTACCCCTTGGGCCATTGGAAACGAATTGTTATCTGCTGCGTGAAGGAGAAGAGGTACTGATCGTCGATCCATCTGGAGAGCCTGAAAAGATCAAGGAGGCTATCGGGTTGGATCAGACCGTCAAAGGGATTTTGCTGACCCACGCCCATTTCGATCATATCGGAGCACTCGAAGATATCGCCAATCATTATGATGCTAAAACCTGGATGGGGCGCCCAGAGCTTGAGTGGCTTGCCGACCCGGCAAAGAATGGGTCGGCCAAGTATACGGACATGGGCTTGCCTATTATAACAGCCGATATACAGCCAATACCTCTAGAAGAAGGTCGTCATTCGATTGGTAAGTTTGAGTTCGAGGTCCTTTATACACCGGGCCATTCACCTGGAAGCTTAAGCTATCTTTTTAACGACTTCATCGTTTCAGGTGATGTCCTGTTCAACGGTGGGATAGGAAGGACAGATTTATATCAAGCAGACCATAGCACTTTGATCGACAGCATCCGCAGCAAGATGTATATGCTCGATGATGAGATCGTTGTATACCCAGGGCACGGCCCGGAGACCACCATCGGGTATGAAAAGAAGACAAATCCTTTTGTGAGGAAATAGAAAAAGGACCGTACAGATTTGAATCTGTACGGTCCTTTTAAACATGATCAACCAAATCTCGGCTCGAGTAAAAATGTAGTGAAGTACGTAAAACCTACAAAGAAAAGGACGAGGTATGCAGCAAAAACGTACATGTACATCCTTTCTGTCAATTTCATGTAACCGAGGAGAATGAAGAATCCGGTTTGCGCGAGAAACAGCAATGTCATCGCCATCATGTCACCGACATAGAAGAGGATTGCAAATACACCAGTCCAAAAGCCGAGTGTCTTGAATACTTTATCCATAAGAACAGTCCTTTCATCCTTACTTTACATATCATAGTCAATTATAAATAAAGAAGATATTAAAGTAAATACTAAATAAATCAAATGGTTTGGAATCCATTTCCATTATTCACTATTATACAACAAAAACTATGCCAATAAGGGGAAATTCATCAATTTATTTCAGAAAAGATCAATTCCTTCACTTTTACCCATATATAAGGTGGAGGTGAAGAATGAAAAAGCTTATAGAAACGATTTTAAAAGATGCAATGCTTGAGGAGGCCACGGATGTCCACTTGACATCTGAAGGTGAAATGGCGCATGTGAGGATCCGTTGCCTCGGAAAGATGCAGCTGCTCGAAGTGATCGACATTGAAGTCTATAGGCGAGCCATCAACTATCTGAAATTCATTGCAGATCTCGACATCAACGAACATCGTGTCCCGCAGAGTGGCCGCACCGCAATCCTGATTGATGAAGAAGTCGTCAACCTAAGGGTCAGTACACTACCAGTCTCGCTTATGGACGAAGTGGTCGTCATACGAATCCTCAACCTGATGGAAGATAAGGCATCGAATGAACTATTCAGCACCACTTCTGAATACGACTTCTTCCAGGACTACATCAACCGGCAGCAAGGTCTGATTCTGTTCACAGGTCCCACCGGTTCCGGGAAATCGACACTGATGCATCGGTTGATCAGGGAGATCGCAGCAAGAGGGGAACGGCAAATAATCAGCATTGAAGACCCGATTGAATATGAGCAGGAAGGGATTGTACAGGTTGAGATCAATGAAAAAGCACAAATCGACTACGAGCCTCTGCTAAAAGGTGTGTTGAGGTGTGACCCGGATGTCATAATGTTCGGGGAGATAAGGGATGCTAATATCGCGTCCAACCTACTTAGGGCAAGTTTATCGGGACACCTTGTATTCAGTACATTCCACAGCAAATCTGCTGTGGCCGCACTCAGTCGCCTTAAAGATTTTGGGCTCTATGATGAAGAGATGATACAAAGTATCTCATTGATCATAAACCAGCGTCTCATCCATACTCAAAAAGGATCTTATATCATTTATGAAACGCTTGGAAATACAGAGATACAAGAGTTTTTGAAGACCGGTTCCGTTGTTTATGGGACACTGCACGACCGCCTGATCCTTATGCTTGATGAAGGGGGGCTGAATGCGGATGAGTTTAGGTTTTACGAGGATAAATTCAAATAAACTCGGCAAATATGATGCCCACTTTCTGATCAAGCTCGCTGATTTGCTTGAAACTGGCTTCACTATGCAGCAGTCACTGCTTTTCCTGTTGGAACAATATGATGTGCTGAAACCAAAAGATCGACTGCAGATGATAGAGGCCGTCCGAGAAGGAAAAAGCCTTGGAAAATTACTTAAGGATATGGGATATGGCAATTCAGTCATTATCCAAATTGCATTTTCTGAAATACATGGGAAAGTATTGGAGACGTTGCGAGAATCTGCAAGGTATATCGAATACGTGAGGAATACGCGTTCGAAACTGCTTAAGGCGTTGCAGTATCCTTTGTTGCTGATAACAATTTTTGTAGGGCTTCTATTGACCCTCAATTTTACAGTCATCCCCCAATTCAAAAGCCTTTACAGTGCCATGGGCACACAATCTCAAGGGATTGTGGCACTGCTCATCAAAGCGCTTGATGCGTTGCCTATAGCACTCCTGGTGTGCTTTATAACCGGAGTTGTGGCTTGTATTGCTATATCAGCTATCTTTTCCATCAAGGACGTGGCATTGAAATCTCGTATATTTACCAAGATACCTTTAGTGAATTATTTTTTTACCGGCTATCAGACATATAGGTTTTCACGGGAGTTCGGCTATTTTCTGAATAATGGACTTGAAGTGAAGGAGATTCTTGACCTTTTCATTCATCAGGAAATAAATGGCTATCTAAGATATATGTCGGAGTCCATAAAGGATGGCTTGATGAATGGTGAAAGCCTGTCACTTGTCCTGGGCGAGGTAGAATTGCTTGATGCCAAATTGGCTGTGTTCGTCAGTCACGGCGAACAGAACAGCAGCGTCGGCAAGGAGCTTATCATGTTCAGCGAATACACGTTGGAGCGTCTTATCATGTATGTGGAAAATATAACGAAGAAGATACAACCCGTAATCTTCGCAATACTCGGAGTCCTCATCATCTGCTTATATCTGATTATAATACTACCGATATTCCAGATGATGTCTGCGATAAACTAGGAGGAAACAGATGAAAAAATATTTTAAAGGAAAAATGAAGGCAAACGGTGAAGAAGGATTTACTCTGATTGAAATGCTGTTGGTGCTACTGGTCATATCAGTGCTGATCATACTGATCATTCCGAACATAGCGGCCCAAAGTGCAAACGTCCAGGACACAGGATGTGAAGCGCAAGTAAGGATGGTCCAGAGCCAAGTGGAATCCTATACATTGAACGAGGGCGCGCCGCCTGCTTCAATCAATGCACTCGTACCTGAGTATTTGACCGACGACCAAGTTACATGTGCGAACGGAGACACCATTGCCGTCACCAATGGCAAAGCAGCACGCACGCCATGATGGTTTTATGCTTCTTGAAATGATGCTGACATTATTCATCGTCAGCATCATATTGCTTATTGGCGTAGTCAGTATACCTGACTACGAAGCAGGCGGGACAGAAGGGGACATAGAACGGATAAGCCATTTCTTCTATAACGCCCAGACGGAGGCGATGGCTTCAAAATCTTATAATATTGTCGATATCGACCGTGCCGGCAACACTTTTCATCTACGTAGCCGGGATGGCAATATACTTAATTCCTATACACCTGAGTGGTGCCAGCTCAATTCAGGCGGGCTCGAGCGCATCATCTTTAAGCCAGATGGTGATGCGAACAAGTTCGGCACCATAAGTTTAGACTGTCCAGGTTCTTCTGTAAGATTCATTTTCCAGATTGAGAGGGGGCGGTTCCGTGTCGAATGAAAAAGGGTTCATGCTGATTGATGGACTGCTTGCGATGCTGTGCCTCAGTATCATTGCCGTCACTCTGGTGCCGGCAGTCATTACAATTCAAACTACAGCCGAAGAAGCGCAGATCCAACTGGAATTACATCGGACGCTATACATTGAGTTACTCTCCTACGATGATCGGGAGACATTCATCAGTCAGACCGAGAACTGGGTTGTCGAAGGAGGCAGAATATGTGGCAAAGCGAGCGGAGAATGCATCAAAATCAAAAAATGATTCAGGATTCACTTACCTAGAAGTACTTGTCAGCTTGGGCATCGCTACTTTTATAATGGCTCTATTGCCTTCATTACTCGCGCTATTCAATTATGAAGAAGAGGAAATGGAGTTCGAACATGATTTTTTCATAATCGATATCAGCCAGTCATATAAGGATAGTACAGCCACTGATTATGAGCCGAGCCAGGAATCCATTGTTTTCATGGATAAGACAACTAAAGTACGCTATAGAAGACATGGCTCGAGAATCATTAAGACAGTGGGGGACAAAGGTTACGTTACGGTAATGTTCAATGTCACCGAATTTAAGGTTGAAGAGACGGATGAGTCCATCATCCTCTCGTTTCTCGGGAAGGGAATGGAAAATGAAGAACAGATTACATTTATCAAATGAAGGTTTCTTCAGCTTCTCGATGTATATTGTATTGATATATATGGCAGGCGTGTACTATCATTATCATAACCGCTTCATGATGATCATTGAAATACAATCCAATTTCATCGAAATCTATAATACGCGGATACAAGATATACTGGGGTGAGGATATGATCCTTATAGGCTTTATGGGGAGCGGGAAGACTACGGTCGCAAAATTGCTTGGGGCACATATGGAAAGGGAAGTCCGTGACCTTGATGAAGAAATCGTAAAATCCTCAGGGATGACCATCCCCGAAATATTTGCAGCTGAAGGTGAGACAGGTTTCAGGGTACGTGAATATGATGTCCTAAAAGCACTGCCTAAGCAGGACATTCTTGCGACAGGCGGAGGCGTGGTGACGTATGCAGCCTCAAGAAGGCTTCTTATGGAGATGGATCAGCCGATCATCTATCTTCATGCAGATTTTCCAACGCTTTATAATAGGATCCGTGAGGATATGAACAGACCTTTAGTAAAAGATAAGGCATCGGTGAAGAAACTATACGAAGAACGTCTTGATCTATACCGCAGCACTTCAGCAATTGAGATCGATGCCACTTCAACCCCAAAAACCGTCGTCGATCAGATAATGCAGACCCTTTAATGCACTTTCCTAGACAATGAATTAAAGCGCTTGCTATTTTCTAAAAATTGGGGTTATAATGTAGTCGTAAAGACAATTAAAAATTTGCGAATGAACAATGCTCGAGAGAACGAGTTATCGTCGCCGAAGGAGCAAACCGTAATGGTGAATCTCTCAGGCAAAAGAACAGCATTGGGACGCATTCCTGAAGGCATATCAACAGGGCAGCTATTGGCTGTCCTGTTTTTTTATTATCCAAAGGAGGAATAGAAATATCATGTCTGAACTTAAAAAGACGCCGCTGTATAACTATTATAAGGAAGCCGGGGCAAAAGTCATCGACTTTTCCGGTTGGGCTCTGCCGGTCCAATTCAGCAGTATAAAAGAAGAACATAAGGCAGTAAGGGAGAGTGCAGGCCTTTTCGAGGTGAGCCACATGGGCGAGATCCTTGTAGAAGGGAAGGAGTCTGAAGCATTCCTCAATTATGCACTGACGAACAATGTCGAAAAACTTACCGACACAAAAGCCCAGTACACCATGTTATGCAACGAGTCAGGTGGCGTCATAGACGACCTCGTCATCTATAAATTGGAAGATGAGAAATATCTTCTGGTAGTCAATGCCGGAAATACTGATAAAGACTATGAATGGCTGACCTCCATAAAAGGATATGATGCGACTGTCAAAAATGTCACTTCCGACTATGGACAGATCGCCATCCAGGGACCTAATGCACGTGAAATTGTGCAGAAGCATACCGATGAAGATATCAGCGAAATGAAGATGTTCCGTTTTAAAAAGGATGTTGAGATCGGTGGCTGTAATGTAATCCTTTCACAAAGTGGCTACACAGGAGAGGATGGCTTCGAGATATACTGCGACAGCTCAGATACGGAGAAACTCTGGAAACTTTTCGTCGATGAAGGCGTAACCGAATGTGGACTTGGGTCTAGGGATACCCTCAGACTGGAGGCAGGTTTGCCACTTCATGGTCAAGATCTCACTGAGGATATTTCACCGATTGAAGCTAAAGCAGGCTTTGCCGTGAAAACCGACAAAGAGGACTTCATTGGAAAAAAAGTGCTCAAGCAACAAAAAGATGAAGGGGCTCCAAGAAGACTCGCCGGTTTTGAACTGCTTGAGAGAGGAATTGCGAGAACCGACTATGAAGTGACGGATGAAGAAGGAAACAAGGTAGGATATGTAACAAGTGGCACCCAATCTCCAGTCACCAAAAAATCCATCGGCTTTGCTCTTGTGGATACTGACTTCTTTGAACTCGACAAAACGTTCAACGTCAAAGTCCGCAACAAAGATGTGCCGGCTAAATTCGTGAAACCCCCGTTCCATAAAAATTAAAAATAGAAGGAGTGTATCAATTGAGTCACCGCTATTTGCCGTTAACTGAAAAAGATAAGAATGCAATGCTTGAAACGATTGGCATAAAAGATGTTTCCGAATTGTTTGAAGACATCCCTGAGAGTGTCCGGTTCAAGGGTGAATTGGACATTAAAGAAAAGAAGAGTGAAACATCCCTTTTGAGGGAACTCACCAACATCTCCAAAAAGAACATCACTACAGAAACACATACCTCGTTTCTGGGTGCGGGCGTCTATGACCATTACATCCCGACAGTTGTGGATCATGTCATCTCGCGTTCGGAATTCTATACTGCCTATACACCTTATCAGCCAGAGATCTCCCAAGGGGAACTGCAGGCGATCTTCGAATTCCAGACCTTGATTGCAGAGCTCACAGGTATGGACGTGGCAAACTCTTCTATGTACGATGGACCGACTGCCTTTGCTGAGGCCGCAACAATGGCTGCCGGCCAGACAAAGAAAAAGAAAGTAGTCGTATCGAAGGGTGTTCACTATCAGGCGATTGAAGTGCTTAAAACTTATTGTAAAGGCCAAAACATTGAAGTAGTGGAAGTTGATCTCAATGGATCCTATACCGATCTTGAAAAACTCGCTGAAGCGTCTGATGAAGATACGGCAGCGGTGATGGTGCAATATCCGAACTTCCTCGGTTCCATTGAAGATCTGGAAGCGATGGAGGAGATTGCCCACAAGCATAAGGCATTGTTCGTCGTAAACAGTAATCCGCTTGCACTCAGCCTTCTTACACCTCCAGGTGAGTTTGGGGCGGACATCGTCACTGGTGACACACAAGTGTTCGGCATACCGGCACAATTCGGCGGCCCTCACTGTGGTTATTTTGCAGCCACTAAAAAGCTCATGCGTAAAATGCCAGGCCGCCTCATTGGGCAAACTCAGGATGACGAAGGCAACCGTGGATTCGTACTCACGCTACAAGCCCGTGAACAGCATATAAGACGGGATAAGGCAACAAGCAACATCTGTTCCAACCAGGCCCTGAACGCGCTGGCATCTTCGGTTGCGATGAGCGCCTTGGGTAAAAATGGTGCAGTAGAAATGGCTGAACAGAATATCCAAAAGACCAACTACATGAAGAATAAGCTGAAGTCTGCCGGATTTACAATCCTGGATGGTCAGTCTTTCAATGAATTTGCAGTAAAACTCTCAAAAGATGTCGACGAAATCAATGATGAACTACTTGAATACGGCTATATCGGCGGTTATAACCTAGAGAAAGTGGACGCTGATTTTGCGGGCTATATGCTTGTAGCTGTTACAGAATTGCGCACTAAGGAAGAAATAGATGGATTTATCGAAAGGTTGGGTGAATACAATGCTTAAGGGATCCAGTCCTTTGATTTTTGAAAGAAGCATAGAAGATCGCTTTGCCTATTCGCTTCCGGATCTGGAAGTGGAAAAGGCGGATATCAGTACGATTATAGACGATAAATTCGTCCGGAAGACAAAGGCCGAGTTGCCGGAAATAAGTGAACTTGACCTGATGCGTCACTATACTGAACTATCCAACAAGAACTACGGCGTCGACTCCGGATTTTATCCGCTCGGTTCCTGTACCATGAAATATAATCCGAAAATTAACGAAAAAGTTGCCAGGATGCCAGGTTTTGCACTCAGCCATCCACTCCAGAGCGACAAGACGATACAAGGTTCCCTTGAAATCGTCTACGATATGCAGGAACACCTCAAAGAGATTACTGGCATGGATGAAATCACATTGCAGCCTGCTGCTGGTGCGCAAGGCGAATGGACGGCACTGATGATGATCAAAGCCTTCCATGAAGACAATGGAGACTTCAACCGTACTAAAGTGATCGTACCGGACTCGGCTCACGGAACAAACCCGGCAAGTGCGGTAGTAGCAGGGTTTGAAGCCGTGACTGTAAAATCCAATGACAAAGGGCTCGTTGACATCGAGCACCTGAAGAGCCTGGTAGGCGATGATACAGCTGCAATAATGCTCACGAACCCGAATACCCTTGGACTGTTTGAAGAAGATATTCTGGAAATGCGTGACATCGTCCATGAAGCGGGCGGTAAACTTTACTATGATGGCGCCAACTTGAATGCCATCATGGCTAAAGTACGCCCTGGAGATATGGGCTTCGATGCGGTCCACTTGAACTTGCACAAAACATTTACAGGTCCGCATGGCGGTGGTGGCCCTGGCTCAGGGCCAATCGGAGTCAAATCAGAATTGGCGAAGTATCTTCCTAAACCGATCGTCGTCAAGAATGAAGACGATTCCTACAAAGTCGAGCATGATGTGCCTAAGAGCATCGGACGCGTAAAACCATTCTTCGGTAACTTCGGCATATTCCTGCGGGCATATACGTATATTCGCACCATGGGGCCGGACGGTCTCAAGGAAGTATCGGAAATTGCGGTCCTTAATGCCAACTACATGATGAGAAGGCTTGAAGGTACATTCGAACTTCCTTACAAGCAACATTGTAAACATGAATTTGTCATCAGCGGTTCCAGGCAGAAGAAAATGGGAGTGCGTACACTCGATATGGCAAAACGTCTGCTTGATTTTGGATATCATCCGCCGACGATCTACTTCCCACTCAACGTTGAAGAGTGCATGATGATAGAACCGACGGAGACGGAGTCCAAGGAGACACTGGATGGATTTGTAGACACCTTGATCGGTATCTCCAAAGAAGCTGAGGAAGATCCAGATATCGTCCTTGAAGCCCCTCATACTACTGTGGTCGGTCGCTTGGATGAGACTCAGGCTGCCAGAAAACCAGTGCTGAGGTTCCAACGTGATGACATTGTAGAAGAGAAATAAAATAATGGCCCCGGCTCATCGAGCCGGGGCCATTATTTTATTATTTGTTTTTGGACTTGATTTTGCCAGTCCATTTGCTGATGCCGTTTTTCAGCATGTAGACATCTTTAAATCCTGCTTTCTTCAACATCTTCCCAGCCCTGTAAGGCAACCTCCCGGTCTGATCATACAGATAGACAGGCATGTCCTTCCTAAGGGAATTCATCTTCATGGAGAAATTCATCATGGGAATATTCCTTGCACCCATAATATGTCCATATTCATATTTCTCTTTATCCCTCAAGTCTATGAGCTGAACTTTCCTCAAATCTTTTTTAAATTCTTCCTCTGTAAGAGGTTTGACGCTCTTCATATTCCTGTAGCCGTTCACTACCAGAAGAAGGATGATGACGATTGACGCCAATAGAATAATCAACCAAGTATCCAATTTGTATCTCTCCTTAAAAATTTCACATAAGCTTATTATAAAGATGTTCGACACAATTTAAAAGAGAAAATGATGAGGAACATCTAGTGGGGATAATCACTGAAGCGGGGTGGAGGGGACGATGTACGAACTTAGGCTGGTCGGTTGATTGGCAGACAATGTTTAAAGATGATAAAAAAACTGCCCAATTCCGGGCAGTTTCATTATTTGCGATTCCTATATCTGCGTTTTGATTTTCTGAGTGCGCGCTTATATTTTCTTTGGCTCGGTGTCAATATAAAGAAATAATATATTCCATAGAGGATAAGGCCGATGATCAGCAGGGTCACCAGCGAATTGAGTATCATTCCCATGAAATAATCCAGGTTGGTTACAAGGCCGATTGCAGCTATGGCAAGCACCAGGTACATCAAAAATCGTTTCATCTATTTCACACTCCTTGATAATCTGTTGAATGAGGCGATGGCCACTTCAACTTGCTTATGATCGGGTTGTTTAGTAGTCAGCAGCTGCAGCAGTAGTCCAGGTAGGCCGAACCATTTAAGGACCGGCACATGCCTTACCTTATTTGTGAAC
Source organism: Salinicoccus jeotgali (assembly GCF_039538805.1). GTDB lineage: Bacteria > Bacillota > Bacilli > Staphylococcales > Salinicoccaceae > Salinicoccus > Salinicoccus jeotgali. Next base: position 14,338 of record NZ_BAABCK010000023.1, read on the forward strand.
TGAAGGAACTCGAAGGACAATCCGATGACTACCGGTATCAATGCCAATCTGTTGAGGATTCTGACATAGAAGGGATCTACCGGCACGAACATATAGACGACAAATCCTACAAGTACGGTGAATAGTATGAAGGAACTGCCGCATCTATAGTGCAGCCTTGAATGGTGCTGGACGTTCTCCACCGTCAACAGTTCATTATCCTCGAAAGTATTGATGACTTTATGCTCGGCGCCATGGTATTGAAACAGGCGCTTGATCATGGGAGTCATCGAAATGGCGTAAATATAGAGAAGCAGCAGAATAAGCTTGAAGAAGGACTCCAAGGCGACTTGCCCAGCATGGGAAGTAACAACCCCTGAGAAGAATTCGGCTATGAAGACTGGTATGAGGGTGAAAAGGGTTTTTCCGACCAGAAAAGAAAGTATGCCTATCAGAATGGTGGACAAGACGATTTTGGACTTATTCGCTTCCTGCTTCTCCGCTTCAATGTTCATGTCATCTGATGGATGCCTTTCATACCTTTCAGAGGCGAAATCCATATGTTTCATCCCATATATACTTGATTCAATAATGGCCACATTCCCCCGCAAGATAGGAATTTTCTTTAGTTTCTGAACCCAGTCCTTTTGCGGACGGTCCATTTCGAAATAATCTATGGAATCGTCATTGCGGCGGATGGCGGTCACCATCTTCCTGGACGACTGGAACATTACCCCTTCGATGACGGCTTGACCGCCATATTTCGTATTGGTCATCAGTCCACGCTTCCTTCATCAATAGTATTCATTTACTTGCTTAAGCTGATCGAGGCCTTCCTTGAACAGATCAGGATCATCATTCTCTATACCCCTGTTCAAAATATCGATTGCTGCAAGGATTTCGTCGTTGGCCAGTAGAATGGATTCATGCCGGCGTTTCAGGTAATCATCCAACTCAACATCAGTGGTTTCATCATTATAGTCTTCTATCGTACGTGATATCTGTTTTTCGACTTCTTTGAAATTGGACTGGAGGTTTTGGGGCGATTCTTCGTTTTCCCTTATCATTTTGTCCAGCTCATCAAAAGAAGATTCCATTTCCGAAGCATACGATTCGATATCCTGTACATACTTGCTTATGTCGGGATTACCCCTTATTTCTTTCATTTTGGAAATTTCCTGCTCCAGATTCTCAAGGCGCTGTGTATTCTTCTGGAGCGAGACTTCCTCAGTCTGCAGAAGCCGCTTCAACTCCTCGTTACGCTCATTCGCCTTTTTTAAATCCTGTTCTACCGGGTTCCCGCTACAGGCGCTCAGGAACATCACCGACAGTATGATCGACATCATTCGTTTCATAATCTGATTCTCCTAATTTTCATTGTATAATGATATCATGTTACACCAAAAGATGATATTGTTTTGCAAATTACAAAAAAGTCGGGATATAAGCGATATTGCATGATTCTATTACTGAAATAAAGGTTGTTTTGATGTAGAATGTAATCTGAAAGGTGGAGTATAAGCATATGATCAAATTTGATAAAGTGAACACCCTTTTAGAAGAGAACAACTTGGATGCACTGCTCATCATGAGCGACTACAACAGAAGATACTTGAGTAACTTCACAGGGTCAAGCGGTGCTTTAGTCATCACGAAGGAGAACCGATACCTGATTTCTGATTTCAGGTACGATGCGCAGGCCAGGGCACAAGCTGAAGGGTTTGAATTCATCCTTCAGGATAAAGGTCTCCTTGATTTCACAGTGGAATTCATCAAAGGGAAAAACCTTCGTACCCTTGGTTTTGAGGGCCATCATATCAATTACAATACTTCTGAAAAGCTGGCTGAAAACTTTGAAATTGTGCCTTTGACGAATGAGATTGAAAAAATCCGCATGTTCAAGACACAAGAAGAGGTTTCCATAATCAAAAAAGCGTGCGAAATAGCCGATGAAACCTACGATCACATATTGAAGTACATTAAGCCAGGGATGAGTGAACTCAACGTGCGCAACGAAGTTGAGAATCACATGCGCAAACTTGGAGCGGAAGGTTCAAGTTTTGATATCATTGTAGCCAGCGGCTACAGGGGTGCACTCCCGCATGGTGTGGCTTCTGATAAAATCATAGAGGCCGGCGAGATGATCACACTTGATTTTGGAGCATATTATAATGGGTATGCATCTGATATAACCCGCTCGTTTGGCGTCGGGCACGTATCAGAAGAAATGGAGAAGGTACACAACATCGTCCTGGAGTCCCAACTGGCTGCACTTGATGAAATCAAAACAGGGATGACCGGTCGGGAAGCGGATTCGGTTGCGCGTGATATCATCACGAAACACGGCTATGGAGATAACTTCGGTCATTCGCTTGGACATGGGTTCGGTTTGGAAGTGCATGAAATGCCGAGCTTGGCGAAGTCCAGCGAAACCGTTCTCGAGAAAGACATGTGTGTTACAGTAGAACCGGGCATCTACATTGAAGACGTAGGCGGCGTAAGGATTGAAGACGACTGCCTCGTTACAGATCAAGGTCTTGAGAAACTTTCACACAGCAGTAAAGAGCTGTTCATCATCTAAATCAATGAGAATACAGGAGGAATACTATGATTTCAGTCAACGATTTTAAAACAGGACTCACAGTAGAAATAGAAGGGGGCTTGTGGCGTGTGGTCGATTTCCAGCATGTCAAGCCAGGTAAAGGCGCCGCCTTCGTCAGAAGCAAACTCAGGAACTTGAGGACAGGGGCCATCCAGGAAAAAACGTTCCGCGCAGGTGAGAAGGTGGGTAAAGCCCATATCGATAACTTGAAGATGCAGTATCTGTATGCAGATGGAGACAACCACGTCTTCATGGATAACAATACATTCGAGCAGGTGGAGTTGGATGCTTCGGCACTTACTGATGAGCTCCAGTACCTGAAGGAGAACATGAATGTTTCCCTGATTATGTACGAAGGGGAGACACTCGGTGTCGAACTGCCTAAAAACGTAGAACTCAAAGTAGTTGAAACGGAACCGGGAATCAAAGGTGATACAGCAAGCGGCGCGTCTAAATCCGCGACTCTTGAAACAGGACTTCAGCTCCAGGTGCCACTCTTTGTAAATGAAGGGGACACACTTGTCATCAGTACTGATGACGGCCATTATGTTTCAAGAGCCTAGAAAGTGAAAGCAGAGTAGCCTCTGCTTTCATTTTTTACTTGAATTGGTATGACCACTTGCGTAAAATACAAGACAGAAATTTTGAAAGTTAAGGAGCCTGAACATGAAACATGAATATATTGACTCACTGATAAGTAAAATGGAAAAAGCTTCACTCACCGAATTGACATATAAGGATGAGGAAGTTGAAATCAAACTTAAGCGCGGAGGAGAACCGGAGCAGTCTGCAAGACCGGCTGCTGTGCCTTCAACACCGGCTGCAGCAGAAGCACAGCCGCAGCAGCCATCACCTGAAGAAGAGGGCAAGGTGATCAAGGCTCCAATGGTCGGAACATTCTATAAAGCAGCTTCTCCAGAGGCGGACCCATATGTGAAAGTAGGGGATAAAGTCGATAATTCCTCAGTAGTGTGCATCCTTGAAGCAATGAAGCTGTTCAATGAAATACAGGCGGAAATTTCCGGTGAAATCACAGAGATACTTGTCGAAGATGGAGACATGGTTGAATACGATCAGCCATTGTTCAGAGTACGATGATCAAAAAGATACTGGTTGCAAACCGCGGAGAGATTGCTGTAAGAATCATCAGAGCGTGCACTGAGTTGGGGATAGAATCCGTCAGCATCTATTCTGAAGCAGATAAGGACAGCCTACACCGGAAAATCGCCACTGAATCCTACTGCGTCGGTCCAAAGCTTTCAAAAGACAGTTACCTCGATATGATCAGCATCATCACGATAGCCAAAAAAAGTGGATGTGACGCCATTCACCCGGGCTATGGGTTTTTGGCTGAAAACAGCGATTTTGCAGAAATGTGTGAAGTATCCAACCTTATTTTCATCGGTCCTATGCATGAAACGATTTCATTGATGGGTGTTAAGGATGTTGCTAAAGATACGATGAAGAAAGCGGGCGTACCTACCGTACCCGGCAGTGAAGGCGTGGTGGCTTCTGTAGAAGATGCAAAGAAAATCGCTGAAGAAATCGGTTATCCGGTCATTATTAAAGCAAGCCATGGCGGCGGGGGTAAAGGTATCCGGGTGGCGAGGGATGAAGCTTCCCTTGTCCAAAATTATAAGATGACTGAACAGGAAGCAGAAAGTTCCTTCGGCAATAAAAGCCTCTATATCGAAAAGTACATTGAGAATTTCAGACATATAGAAATTCAGGTGCTCGGAGATTATCATGGCAACGTCGTACATCTTGGTGAACGCGATTGCACCATCCAAAGGCGGATGCAGAAATTGGTGGAGGAAGCGCCGAGTCCGGTACTTTCTGAAGCAAGGCGTGAAGAGATAGGGCAGACGGCTGTGACAGCTGCAAAAAGCATCGATTACATTGGAGCCGGTACCATCGAGTTCATCTATGACTTGAATGACGACAGCTTTTACTTTATGGAGATGAATACGCGCATCCAAGTGGAACATCCAATTACGGAAATGATCACTGGTGTAGACCTTGTCAAAATGCAGATTAAGATTGCAAGAAGAGAACCCATGCCGTTTAAACAGGAAGAAATTGAATTTAAAGGGCATGCGATTGAGCTGCGCGTCAATGCGGAAAATCCATACAAAAATTTCATGCCTTCCGCCGGCAAGATTACCGACTTCATGGTGCCAGGCGGCTTCGGCGTAAGACTGGATAGTGCCTGCTACGCTGGATATGTCATTCCTCCCTACTATGACTCCATGATTGCGAAACTGATCACTTTTGCGCCATCAAGGGAAGAAGCCATCAATACCGCACTGCGTGCACTTGGAGAATTCAAGATTGGCGGAGTCGATACGACAATTCCGTTCCATATGAACTTGTTGAATCACGAATCATTCAAGAACAATGACTATAATACAAACTTCCTGTCAAACCATGATATAATGAATTGACGAGGTGATTAATATGATTATTGAAGAAGATAAAGCAAATCTTGGACGCATCGAGATTTCACCCGAAGTACTTGAAGTGATTGCAAGTATTGCCGTAACTGAAACAGAAGGCGTGCATGCATTGCATAACAACTTTGCCAGCGGCAACTTCGAGAAAATCGGCAAAAAATATCGTGGTCGCGGGGTCAAAGTAGACAGTAAGGATAAGGAAGTGCGACTTTCAATCTACGTGACGCTTGACCAGAGCCACAATGTGCATGGAACTGCCGAGAACATACAAAAGAACGTCACCCAGACCATTATGAACATGACGGATAATATTGTAAAAGAAGTCAATGTCCATATCGTAAATATCAAATAGATGATTAGATGGTGTTATTAATGAACCGACATGAACAACGAAAGAAAATATTTCAAATACTGTTCCAATTGGATCATGGACTTGTGAGCCTAAAGGATGTATCATTCCACGATCTGTACCAAGAATACCCGTACATCAAGTCAATCGTGGATTATCATTCAGAACATAAGTCTAGGATAGATGACGAAATTAAAAATCATCTGACCAGTTACACTTTGGAACGGATCCCGAAAGTTGAAAGGAATATTTTGAGGACAGCCATTTCTGAAATACTTCATGGTGATTCTCCCAAAAAAGTAGTAATCAATGAAGCGATCATCCTTGCGAAACAATACGGGGAGAAGGATGGCTACCGCTTTGTCAACGGTGTCCTCAAAAACTTTATTTTTGAAACGGATGAAAATACGGATGGAGCACAGTAAATATCTTTCCGTAGGTGCATTGACAAAGTACCTAAAATATAAGTTCGACCAAGATCCGTATTTAACGCGTGTCTATTTAAAAGGTGAGCTCTCGAATGTCAAACATCATTCGAGTGGCCATCTATTTTTTGCATTAAAGGACAAAGATGCCGTACTTCGCGGAGTGATGTTTTCGCGTAATGTCCACGCATTGAAGTTTCAGCCGGAGGAAGGGCAGAGCGTACTCATCGAAGGCAGGGTCAGCATTTTTGAAAGTAGTGGCCAATACCAGATCTATGCAGACAGCATCGAAATGGATGGCATCGGCCTGCTTTTTGAAAAGCTTGAAAAGGATAAAACCGATTTACGAAATCAAGGGTATTTTGATGACAAACATAAAAAAAAGATTCCGGAGTACCCCAAGAAGATTGCCATAATCAGTTCCAAAACTGGTGCAGCACTGCAGGATATGGTCACTACGCTTAAACGACGCTATCCTCTTGTTACAGTGACGATCTACAATACGTTGATGCAGGGCAGTAAAAGTAGGACGACGGTCATTCGAAGCCTTGAAGAAGCGGATGAATCGGGAGCGGATACCATAATTCTAGCAAGAGGGGGCGGATCCATAGAAGATTTATGGACTTTCAATGAGAAAGACGTCGCACTGGCTGTATTCAACATGAAGACCCCCATCATCACAGGCATCGGGCACGAAACAGATACAACCCTTGTCGACTTCGTTTCTGATTTGAGAGCGCCTACACCAACAGCAGCTGCAGAAATATCCGTCCCTGACCGTGTCGATATTTTCGAAAAGCTTAGTCAGACGGAAAAATTCCTGGCCCGCAGCATCAATCAAAAAATCACATCCGATAAAAATCGGTTGTCGACGCTTTCTTCCTACTATAAACTTAAAAACCCAGACCTTCTGTACGATCAGCAGACGGAAAAACTGGTCGCACTAAAAGATAGCCTTGATTCAAGAGTTACATCAAAGATTCGTGAAAGCGGCTACCGTCTGTCGAATGCAAAAGAGGGCGTAAGATATAATACGCCGACCTTTAAAATCAGAAGAGGCGCCGAAATATTGGATGCCTACACTGCAAGCCTTGATAGGACACTCAAGGTGAAGATTGAATCATCACGGCAAACATTGGGGGCATCACTAGATCGCCTCAATTCGCTGAGTCCGTCAAATGTGTTGAAGCGTGGATATTCCTACACCACCAACGAAGGTCAGGTCGTCAAAACAGTGGATGCGGTAGGTGATGGGGACATCATAGAAACGACATTAAGGGATGGTACTGTCCTATCCAAAGTAACAGAGGTGAGAAATGATGCCGGAAAAGAAAAATGAAACATTCGAAGAAAAGATGAACCAGCTGGAAACAATCGTAAAAAAATTGGATGAAGAAGAGGTCTCACTAGAAGAATCGCTTGAACTCTACCAAAAAGGAGTAGAACTTACTACAGAGTGCGACAAGATACTCAAAAATGCAGAACTGAAGGTTGAAACACTTAACAAGAAAGGGGCAGAAGATGAAGAATGATATGAATGAATACCTCATAAAAGCTGAGTCTAGAATCCTTGCCCACCTTCAGACGAATCGTGTCTCTAAAACAATCGAAGAAGCCAGCAGCTATTCCATTAAGGCTGGCGGCAAAAGATTTCGACCCTATCTGCTTTTTGCCGCACTCGAGTCATTGGGTGCTGACCTGGAGAAGGGTGTCGGCGCAGCAGCGGCGGTGGAAATGGTACATACATATTCCCTTATACATGATGACCTTCCAGCCATGGATGACGACGACTACCGGCGTGGCGAGCCCACAAACCATAAAGTATATGGTGAAGCTGCAGCGATACTCGCAGGAGACACCCTACTGACCGAAAGCTTTCACCTCATAACTTTGGATACCCGATTGGATCCAAAACAGAAAGTGGAGATCATCTCTCAATTGTCGGAAAAAGCAGGGCAGAATGGCATGATAGGTGGACAGATGCTCGATATAGAAGCGGAAGGCAAAAACATCACCTTTAACGAGCTTGAGGATATTCATCATTACAAAACAGGACAGTTGATCGTCCTTCCCATAAAAATTGCATGCATAATTGCTGAGGCCAGTGATTCTGTTATGGAACCGCTCCTTGAATTCGGCGATAAACTGGGCATCCTCTTCCAAATACGGGATGACATTTTGGATGTGGAGGGCAACCTTGAAACTACCGGCAAAGAAACAGGTAGTGATGCACGGAAAAATAAGATGACCTATGTGAGGACGTATGGTCTGGAAGGCGCGAAGAAAGAATTAGATAAATTAACTGGAGAAGCGGAAACGATACTCCATTCACTTGCAGATGAAATAGATATTTCCCATCTGGATAGGGTGTTGCAACGCTTTGCAGTAAGAGATAAATGATAATTCATCAGTATGAATTATCATTTTTATTTTGACCTTTACATAAAAGTGGTATAATTGGCATTAGTAAATTTAAAGGTGGTTGCTATATGAATCTATATAGTATAAAAGAACCCTCATTCCTGAAAGAGATGGATGAAGGGGAACTTAAAATACTAGCACAAGACATCAGGGATTTTCTAATCGAGTCATGTTCTAGGACAGGCGGCCATATCGGAGCGAACTTAGGGGTCGTAGAATTGACCCTTGCACTTCATAAGCACTTCAATTCTCCGGAGGACCGGCTGATCTTCGATGTAGGCCATCAAGCCTATATCCACAAGATATTGACTGGACGCATAAACGATTTTGATTCCTTAAGGCAATATAAAGGCTTATGCGGATTCCCAAAATTACGTGAATCTGAACATGATGTCTGGGAAGCAGGACACTCTTCAACGAGTCTCTCTGCTGCGATGGGCATCGCCAAAGCGCGTGATATAAAAGGTGAAAGTAACCATGTCGTTCCTATCATTGGAGACGGTGCATTGACGGGCGGCATGGCTCTGGAAGCATTAAACCACATTGGTTCCGACCGTACCAATATGACCATAATACTAAACGATAATGAAATGAGCATTGCCCCGAATGTAGGGGCAGTCCACAATATGCTTGGCAGAATGCGTACCAATACCCAATACAACAGGGTCAAGCATGACATTGAAGATTTCTTAAACCGTCTTCCACAAGTAGGCGTCAAGCTAAGGGATATGGCCGATAGGATCAAAGACAGCATGAAATACCTTATAGTGAATGGTATCTTCTTCGAAGAACTTGGCATCAAATATCTCGGTCCTGTAGATGGTCATGACTTCGAAGAGTTGTCGAATGCAATCCAGATATCCAAAGATTACAATGGCCCCGCCGTAATCCACGTCATCACTAAAAAAGGCAAAGGATATCATCCAGCAGAAGATGACAAGATGGGCAAGTGGCATGGATTGGGACCTTACAAGATCGATACGGGAGAAGTCCTTGGCAGTAAATCGACCCCATCTTGGAGTGAATTCATGTCAAACACTGTTCTTGAACATGCCAAAAACGATGATAGGATTGTTGCTTTAACTCCTGCAATGCCTGTCGGCAGTAAGTTGACGAAGTTCCAAAACGAACTGCCGGAGCGTTTCTTTGACGTCGGCATTGCAGAGCAACATGCTGTTACAATGTCAGCTGGCCTTGCTGCAAGCGGTATGCGACCATATCTGGCCATATATTCAACATTCCTTCAGCGCGGCTTCGATCAATTGTTGCACGATGTCGATAGACAAAACCTGAACGTCTTCATAGGCATTGACCGAAGCGGTCTCGTGGGTGCTGACGGTGAGACCCACCAGGGTGTCTTCGACATCAGCTTCATTACCCCGTTGCCGAATATGACCTTGATGATGCCAAAAGATGAGATCGAAGCATCACAGATGATCGACTTGGCATTCAGCCATGATGGACCTATTGCACTGAGGTATCCAAGGGGCAATGTAAAAGGTTTGAAGCAGGGAGGTAATTCCGAAATCCTCGAGTACGGCAAATGGGAGTTGATGTCTGAAGGTGACGATATGACCATTATCTCCTTCGGACCTACGCTTGACCTTGCACTAGAAGCTTCAGATACTTTGAAAGGTGCAGGGATTAAAGCCGGTGTAGTCAATGCCCGATTCCTTAAGCCAATGGATCATCAGATGCTAAACACACTGGGCAGCAATGGGAAACCTATCCTTACAGTCGAAGAATCAATGTTGACTGGTGGGCTGGGCAGCATGATCGCAAGTTATCTTGCGGATAATGATTACAATAACGCCCTCCACAGAATTGGTATCGATAATGAATATATCGAGCATGGGGATGTAGGGAAGCTTCTTGAAGACATCGGTATTACAGCCGAAAATATAGTCCTTCAGTCGAAGCTGCTGATGGAGCAGGCAAATGCCAAGCAAATCAAGAATTGATCAGCATGTGCATCAGCACTTCAACTTAGGCACTCTTGAAGAAGTCAGACGTATAATAATGGCTGGAAAGGTTTTAAACAACAATGCCCCCATATATAAACCTTCAGAAATGATTGACCCAAGTAAAGCTGATATTCGCTTCAGGAACATAAAGCCTTATGTTTCCCGTGGAGGAATAAAGCTCAATCATGCAGTACAATATTTTGACATTAGCTTAAATGATAAAGTAATGATAGATGTGGGCAGTTCAACAGGCGGTTTCACTGATTGCGCCCTGCAAAAAGGTATAAAACATGTATATGCAGTCGATGTAGGTACCAATCAACTTGATTATAGATTGCGCGTCGATGACCGGACTACCGTGATGGAACAGACTAATTTCAAAGATACATCCGCAGGCGACTTTGCAAGTTTGCCGGATGTCATCTCAATAGATGTCTCCTTCACTTCTGTAGTACCAATAATCAGGCATATCACACATCTGTTCGCTCATGACTACGAAATCATCGCCCTCATCAAACCGCAGTTTGAATCCTATATGGAAGAGAGGGAAACCGATGGTATCATTACTTCCAAGGCGACCCATCAAAATGTGGTCACCCGTGTAATGGATGAGTGTCTTTCCCTCTCTCTTTCAATAACAGGATTGGAACGTTCTCCGATTACGGGAACGAAAGGCAATATTGAATATCTACTTCATCTTAAGCACAGAAAAGACAGTGTTGAAAACTCAGTCGAAGAAAAGGACATCCAGCGCACCATCTGGGGCTGATGTCCTTTTTTTATATTATAATCATTCATTTTATGATATTATGTGTATAAATATACATGAATGGTATAAGGAGGCTTACTGATGTCCAATAAGTCCATCAGACAAATCAAGATACGGGAAATTATAACCAACAATAAAGTAGAGACCCAAGAAGAGCTTGTCGAAAAGCTGAATGCTTATAGTTTTAATGTGACACAGGCCACTGTCTCAAGGGATATAAAGGAATTACAGCTGATTAAAGTACCGGCCCCAGACGGTTCATATGTCTATAGTATGCCCAAGGACCGCAAGTTCCATCCACTTGAAAAGCTGGGCAGATATCTTATGGATAGTTTCGTCAAGCTCGATTATACCGGTAATATGCTTGTTCTAAAGACATTACCGGGTAATGCCCATTCCATCGGTGCGATAATCGATCAGCTTGACTGGGAAGAAGTCGTTGGAACCATCTGTGGAGATGATACATGCCTGCTTATATGCAGAGATCAAACTGCACAGGAAGAAATCAGGGATAGAATCTTCAATCTGATCTAAACTGGAGTGTTTATTTTGCTCATAAGACTTAAAATTAAAAACCTTGCGGTACTGGAAGACATTGAATTGGACTTCGACAGTGGACTCACCATCATTTCCGGTGAGTCGGGGTCGGGAAAATCAATGATTATAGAAGCTATCAGATATCTCTACGGTAAGCGTGCGTCCATAGAAGATATCCGTTATGAAACAAAGGGAGCGGTTATTGAAGGTGTCTTTGACCTGCCTTCAACCGAGGCGGTACAGCATCTCCTCAAAGAAAATGACATTCCTGAAGATGAACTCTACATCATCCGCAGGGAAATCATGCAGAACAGGAAAAGTATCATAAAAATAAATTCACGCATGGTCACTTTAGGCGCATTGAAAGAAATAATGTCTGAAGTCATTAGCATCCATTCCCAATCTTCTCAATCAGAAGCTCTAGAGTACGGCCAGCACATCCTTTATTTGGATCGCTACATCGATCTGGAAAACAGACCTTCCTTTAAGGAATACAGGCAGAATCATCAAAAATACAAAGCTTTGGAAGCGAAAATAAAAGAACTGGAGTATAAGGATAAGAACCGGGTACAACAGTTGCAGATGTATAGGCATCAATTCGATGAATTGGAAGAAATGGGACTTGAAGAGGGCGAGGAGGACAAGCTGATAGAGGATATAGGTTACCTTGACAACTATGAGAAGATAAACGGCAGCCTATCCCTGATCAGCAATCAATTAAGCGCAGAATATGCACCGCAGACCATACTTTATGACATCACCAATCATATCGAGACATTATCCAATTTTGATGAGAGCTATAAAGAATTCAATGATATATTGGTCGAGTCATATCATTTGTTGAATGAACTGGACAGCAAAGTCTCAAGTGACCTCTCAACCTTGGACTATGATGAAGAAACACTTAACCTCAAGCAATCCAGACTATCAAGCATCAATTCCCTAAAACGCAAGTACAATATGACGGTTGATGAACTTATGGACTACCAGAGCAAGCTGGAGCGCGATATTGCAGAGCTTGAGAACATTGCCCAATCCTTTGAAGCACTACAGGAGGATAGGGAGAAAGCATTGAAGGAAATGGAGCATCATGCTAAAGATCTCCATGATTATAGAGCCGAGCAGAAGCACTTTTTGGAAACGCGCATAAAAAAAGAACTGCATGACCTTGATATGCCAGCGGCTGATTTTGAAATCGGCATATCAGAATCGAATTTTGATGAAAGAGGCTATACCGCTGTAGAGTTCCTGATTTCAACAAATGCCGGCGAACCTTTGAAATCAATGAACCGCATCGCTTCAGGCGGAGAGATAGCCCGGGTGATGCTCGCGCTTAGGACCATCTTTACTGAATTCGATGCACAGACCCTACTCATACTTGATGAAATCGATACAGGAGTAAGCGGACAAGTGGCAACCCGAATGGCCCAAAAGATGGCGCGTCTTTCCAAGACGAGGCAAGTCATCTCCATATCACATCTACCGCAAGCAGCTGCAATGGCAGATCACCATCTCTATATAACTAAGGAGACATCTGATCACCGCACATCCAGCCATGCAGAATATCTCAATCAGGATGAGCATGCATATGAAATTGCGAGGATGCTCAGTGGTTCAGATATATCACCTGCCGCTTTAGAAAACGCCAAAACCTTAATAAAAGCAAAAAATGAAGAGACGCTTTAATGCGCCTCTTCATTTTTTTCGTTTCCTTTCCTCCCAGGCGGGAGGCTTGTCGACCATTTTCATATATTTTTCCTTGGCACGGTTCTGTCGCTGTTCACGATGCAGGATATATCCTCCAATGAACCATATGCCAAAGATCGCAATCAGCAGCCCAACGATGAACTGGACTACTGTAAGGGTAAATGGATCATTGACGATGCCGAATACACTATCCCTCATATATTTGATGCCAAGTCCTGCCATTATGACCGGAATGACAAGGATAAGGAGCGCAATGATTTTTTTCATTAAACCACCTGTCTAAAATTTATTAAGTCCATTATAACTCAAGTCAGTCACATATAAAAATGATCAATATTTTTAAATGTTTAGAGTATTTCAAGTTTAAGTAATGCCGTGTAATTTGATTTTCGTATCTGTATAATAATAGCTGAGGGGAGGGAATATAGTGGACTTCGATGAAATATTCAAAAAAGAATCAAGTAAAATGATAACGCTTTCAATATGTAGAGCTGGGGATATCACAGTATTGGAACCTGTCATCAAACTTATTGAAAGCCATAATATCAGATGCCATCTCATTGATGACCGTCCGAAATTAGAACGTCTACTCGATTCTATGGGGCAGGCGGAACTGCTTGAAAGCAATCTCTTCATCCATCATGTCACGGATGATGAAGAAGCGGCCCATAGTGCCTTACGCCTCATCGCCCAGGGTAAAGCCGATATATTGGTAAAAGGCATGGTGCCGACCGCGACACTTCTTAGGGAAGTGCTGAAAAAAGAGCATGGGGTAGTCGAATCGACCATGCTGAGCCATGTCGCCCTGTTCGATCCGCCGAATTACCATAAAGCTTTATTGCTCAGTGATGCGGCAATGAATATTGCCCCTGACCTGGAACAGAAGAAACAAATAATCAACAATACGTCTGAAGCAGCCCAAATGCTTGGCATCAGCAAACCTAAAGTCGCGCTGTTGTCGGCTGTCGAGAAAGTGACAGATAAGATGCCATCGACCGTAGATGCACACGCGTTAGTTGAAATGGGAACTCAGGACTTCAAATATGATATTATAATGGAAGGGCCACTTCAATATGATCTGGCAATTTCTAAAAAAGCTGCAGCTCAAAAAGGGGTGCAATCCGAGGTAGCGGGCGACGCCGACATTCTGATAGCCCCTAATATAGAAGCTGGAAACATTCTCTATAAGTCACTGGTGTATTCAGCTGAAGCCAGGGTCGCTTCCGTGTTGACCGGGGCCCGGGTCCCAATCGTCCTTACATCACGTGCCGATAGCTCTGAAGATAGATTCAATTCCATCAATCTGGCAATGGCACTATCAAAATAATTAAATGGAGTGGTAAAAATGATATTCGAAAAAATGGAACAATATGATTATGAACAACTGGTCTTCTGTCACGACGAAACAAGCGGTTTGAAAGCAATCATCTGCATTCACGACACAACACTTGGTCCAGCACTGGGCGGGTGCCGTATGTGGAACTACGAGACCGAAGAAGAAGCAATAGAAGATGTACTCCGTCTGGCTAGGGGCATGACGTATAAAAATGCAGCAGCCGGCCTGGATCTCGGGGGCGGTAAGACAGCTATCATAGGAGATGCTTCCAAAGACAAGTCAGAAGCTTTCTTCAGAGCATTGGGCCGTTACATACAGAGCCTCGGTGGCAGATACATCACAGCGGAAGACGTCGGCACAACTGTAAGCGATATGGACCTCATCTATCAGGAGACCCCTTATGTCTGCGGAGTGAGCGAATCATACGGCTCAAGCGGTAACCCTAGCCCGATGACTGCTCTCGGCGTCTATATGGCGATGAAGCGTACAGCGAAAGAAGCTTTTGGAGACGACTCCCTGAGCGGAAAAACTGTAGCTGTACAAGGCGTGGGCAACGTTTCCTATGGCCTCTGCAAATACCTTCATGAGGAAGGTGCCAAACTTATCGTCACAGATATCAATGAGGATGCTGTGAATCGTGCCGTCACTGATTTCGGCGCAGAAGCAGTAGGAATAGACGACATCTACTCTGTTGATGCAGACATCTTCGCACCTTGTGCGCTGGGTGGCATCCTAAATGACGACACAATTCCTGAACTGAAAGTGGCGGCCGTTTGCGGCAGTGCCAATAACCAGCTTCTCGATGATGATAAGCATGGCCGTATGCTGGAAGAGAGAGGCATCATATATGCGCCTGACTATGTCACAAACTGTGGTGGCGTGATTACAGTAGCGGATGAACTTCAGGGCTATAATGCAGAACGTGCCGAAAGTAAAGTGCGGGGCATATACGATCAGATGGATAAAATCTTCTCCATTGCAAAGCGTGACAACGTGACTCCGGCAGTTGCTGCAGATCGGTTGGCAGAAGAAAGAATCAAGAGCATGATGCACGTCAAAAGTACTTTCTCCCTAAATGAAATGACACCTCTCAGCAGGAGGTAACCCATTTGACATATAAAATCCTGGTGCTCAACCTTGGGAGTACATCGACAAAAGTGGCCATCTATGAAGACGACAGGCCACTTGCTTTCGATACATTGAAGCACCCAACTGAAGAAACCGTCAAGCCTTTAACCGATCAGACCGAATTTCGACTTGAAGCGGTTCGCACCTTCCTTAAAACACAACGTGTACCACCAGAAGAAATTGATATCGTCAGCGCCAGAGGTGGGCTTCTCAAACCGATTTCAGGCGGAACCTATAACATTTCACAGGAAATGATCGATGATTTGAGGTCAAACAGATATGGTAGGCATGCTTCTAACCTGAGTGCATTGATTGCCGATCGGTTTAGGGAAAAATACGGATGCAAAGCCGTGATTACAGACCCTGTGGTAGTGGATGAGCTCGTTGAGGAAGTACGCATGACCGGCCTTAAGGAAATCAGGCGCAAGTCGATTTTCCATGCATTGAATCAAAAGGCTGTAGCGCGCAAGTATGCGTATTCCATAGGCCGGAATTACGAGGATATCAACGTCATCGTATGTCATATGGGAGGCGGTATTACAGTGGGTGCCCACGCCCATGGACGGGTAATTGATGTGAATGATGGACTGGCAGGGGAAGGACCGATGAGTCCAACACGAACTGGCACTCTGCCGAATGGCAGTCTGGCTAAATTTATGGAGGATAACGCCATGGACTATGATGCGGTCGTGGAAACATTGACCAAATCGGGTGGTTTCGTCTCATTGGCCGGAACACAGGACGCGCTGGAGCTTGAGAAAATGGCAATAGCTGGTGATGAAAAGGCAATCGCTATATACCAGGCGTTAGCTGTTCAAATCGCTAAAGAAATCGGCTCACGGGCTTCTATACTGAAGGGCGAAGTCGAACAGATCATATTTACCGGCGGTTTGGCACACAGCACTTATCTCATTGATCTCGTACGGCCGTATATTGCATTCATCGCGCCGGATACCATCTATCCTGGCGAGGAAGAAATGCAGGCGCTTGCAGAAGGCGGCTATCGGGTGTTGAGCGGAGAAGAGGAAATGAAGAGATATGAATAGGAGGAAAACGAATGGCGCATGAATATGACCTAGTTATACTTGGTGGCGGTACTGCAGGCTATGTTGCAGCGATCAAAGCCAGCCAACTGGGTTTCAAGACTGCACTTGTTGAAAAGGAAAAATTGGGTGGCACCTGCCTCCATAAAGGCTGCATACCTACTAAAAGCCTCCTGCAGTCAGCGGGCACCGCAAATGCCATGAAAAATGCAGACACCTTTGGCATAGAGTCGGTAACACCTGTAGTTAATATGGCTAAAGTGCAGGAACGCAAAATCGCTGTCGTCGACCAAATGTATAATGGTGTAAAACACCTTATGAAAAAGCATGCCATTGACGTCTATAATGGTTATGGACGTATATTGGGACCTTCCATCTTCTCACCGATGGCGGGGACAATTGCAGTGGAATATCCTGAAGATGAAGAGCGGGAAAGCGATATACTGGTAAATCAACATGTATTAATCGCAACAGGCTCATATCCACGCCCATTGCCAGTCCTTCCCTTTGATGGCAAAGTTGTACTCTCAAGTGATGATATGATGACCCTAGAAAGCATCCCTGCTAAAATGGCAATCATCGGTGGCGGCGTGATTGGCCTTGAATTTGCAAGTCTGATGAATGATCTCGGTAGTGCTGTAACGGTAATTGAAGCGGGGGATCAGATCATCCCCCTGGAAGATGGGGATATCGCCAAACAGCTGAAGCAATCATTAGAGTCTAGAGGCATCACATTCAAGACCGGCCATGCGCTGGATGAATCAGACATAGAAGTAGGGGAGGACACCGTCAGCCTTGCAATCGATGACGACGAACCAAGCGTCTTCGATAAAGTGCTTGTGGCGATTGGTAGAGCTCCTAATTCTGCTGATATCGGGTTAAACAATACTAAAATCAAACTCGATGGCGGTTACTTGACCGTTAACGAGAACTACCAGACTGAAGATAAGCACATTTATGCAGTCGGTGATGCCATCGGCAACCTTCAACTGGCGCACGTAGCAACTAAAGAGGCAATCAATGCCGTCTTGCATATGGCAGATAATAAACCTCATCCAGTGGATTACAACGCTGTACCAAGGTGTATCTATACCTCGCCTGAGGTTGCCTCTATCGGCATGACTGAAGCTACATTAAAATCAGAAGGCATTTCCTACAATGTCCATAAAGTTCCGTTCGCCGCCATCGGTAAGGCAGTCATCAGTAATGGCTCAAAAGGGTTTGGCAAGATTCTCACGGATCCGGATACAAAGGACATTTTAGGGATTTCATTAATCGGACCGGAAGCAACTGAGCTTATAAACGAAGTGGCACTCGCCAAATTCCTGGACGCTTCTGCGCTCGAACTTGGTTCAGCCATCCATGCACATCCATCCATCGGCGAAGTTCTGATGGAATTGGGACTCAGCGCCGAAGGTCAGGCCATCCATGTATAAGGAGGAGATTTATCGTGTTGGATTATAGAGAAGCGGGGCTCACTCCCGATGATTTAAAGGAAATGTATAGGACTATGCACCTTGCAAGAAGATTGGATGAGAGGATGTGGCTTTTGAACCGTGCCGGGAAACTGCCTTTCGTCATTTCGTGCCAAGGTCAGGAAGCGACTCAAGTAGGGGCAGGGTATGCGCTCGATACAGCGGTTGATGTAATCAGCCCCTATTACAGGGACCTCGCCCTAGTGACGCATTTCGGCATGACGGCTGAAGAGACCATGCTTTTTGCTTTTGCCAAAAAAGGTGATATTTCAAGTGGCGGCAAACAGATGCCTTCACACTTCAGTAAGAAAAGTAATAACATCATGACCCAAGGTTCCTGTGTTGCGACCCAGGTCCTTCATGCAGTCGGTGCCAGCTTCAAGTTCAAGATGGATGACGAAAAGCGCGTTGCTCTGACGACACTCGGCGAAGGATCATCGAACCAGGGCGACTTCCACGAAGGGTTGAACTTTGTAGGCGTACATAAACTGCCGTTTATATGCATCATAGAAAATAATAAATACGCCATAAGTGTACCGGTGGAGCTTCAATATGGTGCAGACAAGCTGTCCGATCGTGCAATTGGATATGGAATCCACGGAGAGCACATTGACGGCAACGACCCGATAGCCGTCTATAAAGCTGTCAAAGAGGCTAGGGAGCGTGCAATGAATGGTGAAGGCGGCACTATTATAGAAGCAATGTCGACAAGGCTGACCGCTCATTCGTCGGACGATGACGACAGCTACAGGGAAAAAGGTGAGCTGAAAGAAGAGGATTGCCTCATGCGGTTTAAAGCCTACATCAAAGAGTATGAAGTTGCCGATGACGAATGGTTCGAAACTCTCGAAGCCGAAGCGAAAAAGATCGTCACCGATGCGACCAAGGCAGCAGAAAAAGCGCCTTATCCGGATGCTAGAGAAGCGCTGACGCATGTATATGAGGAGGTAAACAATGGCTAAGACATCCTATCTGCAAGCAATACATCAAGCACTGGATTATGAGATGGGAAGAGATGATAGTGTATTTGTACTGGGGGAGGATGTCGGCAAAAAGGGCGGCGTCTTCAAAGTGACTGAAGGTCTCCAGGAGAAATACGGAGAAATGCGCTGTCTGGACACACCTCTTGCAGAATCGAACATTGTCGGGACCAGCATCGGCGCTGCGATGATGGGCAAAAGACCTGTTGCCGAAATACAATTCGCAGAATATATTCTACCTGCGACAAATCAGATTTTAAACGAAGCGGCGAAAATCAGATACCGTTCCAACAATGACTGGAATTGTCCGATGGTGATCCGTTCTCCTTTCGGCGGCGGCATCCATGGTGCTCTTTACCATTCGCAGTCGATAGAAACGATATTCACTTCAACTCCCGGGTTGAAGGTGGTCATACCATCCACTCCTTCCGACGCTAAGGGGCTGCTCATTTCCGCAATACGTGATAATGACCCGGTGCTCTTCTTCGAGCATAAGAAGGCATACCGTCTCCTTAAAGAAGATGTTCCTGAAGGCGAATATACTGTCCCGATCGGCAAAGCTGACGTCAAGCGTGAAGGCGATGACATTACAGTCATAACTTACGGGCTTTGCGTCAATTATGCCATGCAGGCTGCCGAGAGACTTTCCAAGAAGGGGTATGAAACAGAGATCCTCGACTTGCGCACCATCTATCCTCTGGATAAGGAAAGCATCATAGAAGCGGCATCCAAAACAGGTAAAGTACTTCTGGTGACTGAGGACAATCTCGAGGGCAGCGTGATGAGCGAAGTGTCAGCTATTGTAGGAGAGAACTGCCTATATGATCTCGATGCTCCGATAATGCGTCTGGCAGGACCAGATGTCCCGGCAATGCCATATTCTCCGCCGATGGAAGATTTCTTCATGATCAATCCGGACAAGATAGAAGCCAAAATGATGGAACTTGCCGAACACTAAGGAGGAAAAGAGTAATGGAAAAGGTGCTTATGCCAAAGCTTGGTGAGAGTGTCACTGAAGGAACGATAGAAAAGTGGCTGGTGAAGCAAGGCGATAAAATAGAAGAATATGAACCTTTATGTGAAGTCATAACCGACAAAGTCACCGCCGAGGTCCCCTCTGTATTTGACGGTACAATCAAAGATTTGCTCGTTGACGAGGGGGATACTGTTGAGGTAGGTACGCCCATCTGCATGATGGAGACGGAAGGGGGTTCAAATACAGAGCCCGTGTCAGACCCTGAGGAGTCAAGCGTAGGGACGGCAGATGAGAATCCTGAAGAAGAAAAATCCACAAAGACTAAAGGGCAGAAGACGCGGATTTCTCCTGTAGTCATGCGCTTAGCCGAAGAAAACGATATCGATCTTAAAACGGTTGAAGGTAGCGGATTTGAAGGTCGGATTACGAAGAAAGATATTATAGCTGCGATAGAATCCGGCAACACCGGTCAGGTGGAGCCTAAACAAGAAGAACATAAAGAGGCCGATTCTCCAAGCCGCACTGAACCTGTGGCTCCTATAGAAACTCCTACGACCCCGGGTGAAGAGATTCCGGTAACAGGAGTACGCAAAGCAATCGCCAATAAGATGGTTCAATCCAGTCAGGAGATTCCACATGCTTGGCTGATGATGGAAGTCGACGCGACCAATCTAGTCAATGTCAGAAACAAGCATAAGAATGCTTTTAAAGAAAGTGAAGGATATAATCTGACGTTCTTCAGCTTCTTTGTAAAAGCTGTGGCTGAAACCTTGAAAGAGTATCCTATGCTGAACAGTTCATGGCAAGGTGATAAGATTGTCGTCAATAAGGATATCAATATCTCCATTGCTGTCGCAGGAGATGATAAGTTGTATGTCCCTGTAATCAAGAATGCGGACGATCTGTCGATTAAAGGGATAGCAAAGCAGGTGAGCGAACTTGCCTCTCTCGGTCGTAGGCATGCACTGACTCAAGACCATATGAAAAACGGCACCTTTACTGTCAACAACACGGGTGCATTCGGATCGGTTCAATCAATGGGAATCATCAACCATCCCCAAGCTGCCATACTGCAAGTGGAATCAATCGTTAAGAAGCCTGTGATCATAGACGATATGATCGCAGTAAGGGACATGGTCAACCTCTGCTTATCCATTGATCACCGCATATTGGATGGTCTCGTGGCGGGACAATTCCTGAAAGCAGTCAAACAGCGTATTGAAGCCTATTCCATCGAACATACTTCAATCTATTAAGCTTTACAAAAAGAGTGATTGAATATAGAATTGAGTCATCAAATCCTTTGCATATGCTTTGGATCATAAGGACTGGAAGAAGGGATTTTTGCAATGAATATGGATTTCAACATGTACATGAATGATATTGTCACTACTGCAAGAAGCGAAATGAGGGAAGCGGGCTATACTGAAATGACGACGCCTGAAGAAGTGGATGAGCACCTCCTGAAGGAAGGGACGGCTTTGGTGATGGTCAATTCAGTCTGTGGTTGTGCCGGCGGAATTGCACGTCCGGCAGCAAAGCATGCACTCAACTATGATAAGCTTCCTGACCAACTGCTTACGGTCTTTGCCGGACAGGATAAGGAAGCCACTGAGCATGTCAGGGAAAAGGCACCAGATTTCCTGCCTTCTTCGCCATCATTCGCACTCTTCAAAGACGGTAAGATTGTAGATATGATAGAACGCCATAACATTGAAGGCCATGAAACCATGAGTGTAATCATGGATCTGCAGGCTTGGTTTGAGGAGCACGGCAAAGATATCTGATATAATAAAAAGAGGTCCCGAGGGACCTCTTTAATTTGATTAAATCGCAGTGAGCATGCTGATGCCGAAAAGCACACCAGAAATCACTATCAGAAAGATCATAAACCAGATTACTACTCTCTGCATTTTCTTATTTTGCATGGAATCATCCTCAATTTTTTACTCTTTACATTATAATACACTGAACATCCACAATCAACTCAGTAACAGGAGGAACACACAATGAATCAAGAAAGATTGACTTCGCAATTCATGGAAATGGTCCAAATCGATTCCGAAACTGGAGAAGAGAGGGAAATTGCAGATTATCTGCTGAAGACCTTCAGGGAAATGGGTGTCGAAGCAGAAGAAGACGATACCCAAAAGGACACGGGATACGGTGCAGGCAACATCCTTGTGAGGATGGCCGGCAACACTGAAGCTGAACCACTTTATTTTACGGTTCATATGGATACGGTGGCACCCGGAAAAAATGTTAAACCAGCCATCGAAGATGGTTATATCGTAAGTGATGGGACTACTATACTTGGTGCAGATGACAAGGCCGGAATTGCAGCCATCATAGAGTCCATCCGCACAATCAAGGAATCTGAAATCCCACATGGCGATATTGAATTTGTAATTACCGTTGGAGAAGAATCTGGCTTGGTCGGAGCCAAGGCATTCGACGCATCACGTTTGAAGAGTCGTTTCGGATATGCCATAGACTCTACAGGTAAAGTCGGCACCGTAGTGACTACGGCACCGACCCAAAGTAAGATTGAAGTGAACATCCATGGTAAGAAAGCACATGCAGGTGTAGCACCTGAAGAAGGCGTCAGCGCCATAAACATTGCAGCCAAGGCAATCAGCCAGATGAAGCTCGGTCGGATAGATTCAGAAACTACAGCAAATATCGGCCGATTTGAAGGTGGTGGCGCAACCAATGTCGTGACGGACCATGTATACCTGCTTGCAGAGGCACGTAGCCTTGATGGCGATAAGATGGAAAAACAAGTGGCGCATATGAAAGATGTATTTGAAACCACTGCCTCTGAGATGGGCGGACATGCAGAAATCAAGTCCGAGGTCATGTATGCTGCATTGGATGCTGGGAAAGAGTCTGAAGTAGTGACTACAGCTGTCAAAGCCATCGAAAAAATTGGCAGGACACCGGACTTAATCAGCCTCGGGGGCGGCAGTGATGGCAACATCTTCGTAGGACACGGAATAGACACAGTAATACTCGGAGTCGGATATGAAAACATCCACACTACCGAAGAACGCATCCCGGTCGAAGAGCTCGTCAAGGTCGCTGAACTCGTTACAGGCATCATCAAAGTCCAAAGTGATAAGGAGTAGCATATATGCTGTATGATATCGGAGTGGTCGGCTTGGGGGTTATGGGCACAAATATCTCCAAGAACATGGCCCGGAATGAATTTGATGTTACTACATTTGACTTTTACGAAGATGTGAGAAAAAACAGGACTTTGGAACTGAAGGAAGAAGGAGTATCGGTTTCTTCTTCTTTAGAATCATTCGTAAAGAGCCTTAAAAAACCTCGCAACATATTGCTTCTCGTTAAAGCAGGAGAAGTGACTGATAATACCATCTCACAAATAGCCCCCTTGTTGGAGGAGGGGGATACACTGATAGATGGCGGTAATGAACAGTATGAGAATACACAGCGTCGCAACGGACAGTTGACAGCAATGGGCATCAACTTCATTGGCATGGGAGTCAGTGGAGGAGAAGAAGGTGCATTGAATGGTCCTTCTTTAATGCCCGGCGGTCAAAAGTCTGCCTATGATAATGTTAAGGATATACTGGAAAAAATTTCAGCCAAGGCAGATGATGGTAAACCATGCGTCACCTATATCGGCAATAATGGTAGCGGCCATTATGTCAAGATGATCCATAACGGTATAGAATATGCAGACATGGAACTCATTGCAGAGAGCTACTATTTCATGAAGCATGGCCTCCGCATGAGTAATAAAGAGATGAGTGAAGTGTTCGATGAATGGAATCAGGGCGACCTAAACAGTTATCTGATTGAAATCACTGCACGCATCCTTGAATTCAAAAATGAAGACGGTGAATATATCATTGACCTCATCTTGGATAAGGCCGGGCAAAAAGGCACAGGCAAATGGACTGGTATAGAAGGTCTGAAACTCGGCATTCCACTTTCCATCATTACAGACAGTGTGTTCTCAAGATGCCTCTCAAGTCTGATTGATGAGCGTGCGCAGATCAATCAGGCGTATGATGCCGAAATGGGAGCCCTCCCGCAAGAAGACAAGAATGAAATTCTTGAAGATCTAAAAAATGCCTTATATATAAGTAAACTGATGAGCTATTCACAAGGTTTCCGCCTATTGAAAGAAGCAAGTGACATCTATGAATGGAATCTGCAGTTGGGGGAGATTTCCATGATCTGGAGGGCCGGATGCATCATCCGGGCGCACTTCCTTGAAGAGATCAATAGAGCATATGAAAAGGACCCTAAACTCGACAATCTGCTTCTTGATGACTATTTCAAATCTGTGGTAAAGGAAGCACATCCGAGTCTAAGGAGCATTGCCATCAAGGCGATTGAAAATGAAATTCCAGTGCCTGGTTTCTTGAGTGCCCTCTCTTATTTTGACAGCATGAAACAAAAACGTGTGTCCAGCAATATGATTCAGGCCCAACGTGATTACTTTGGTGCACACACCTATGAAAGAATCGATCAGCCAGGCGTCTTCCACACCGACTGGCAATAGTAAAAAAACGCAGTGTGATGTTGATTGAAGTCAACTTCACACTGCGTTTTTATTAATCAGATAAACGTTGCCATACTTGTACTTTACTATCCTCAGAGAAAAACAATCCTCTACTTTTGATCAGCTCCATGGAATAGGAACAATTCAACTCGCGATCTTCCTTGAATCGCCATCTACGGAATATATAACGGTAGATGTCTTCGCTGACGATCTCCGGATCCCCTTCAGACTCGAAGATGACATAATCTCCAGATTCCGTATAAGTCTCTTCAAATGGTGCAGGGGAGAGGGAGGAAACACCGATCATCAATTCCATCTTACCTCCTATATATCTTTCAAGAAGTATGATGCCTTTTATATGACCGTCATTATACTTGAGTAGCTCCTCCAACACATGGTTATCTTCAAGATATGATAAAAAGTCATACTTCATCAATGTACTATAATGGTCTACTGAGAAACGGCGGACGGCACCTATGATTCTGAACCCTTCAACATGCTGCTCAGTGGAACGGTATTTTGGTCGTTCAACCGGAACCACTTCAAAAGATATGCGTTCTGTAAGATCCAAAGTTTGAAAATACTTCTCAGTTTCGTAGGGCGATATCCCAAACGCTTCACGATATGTTTTCTTAAACTGTTCTATATCGTGAAAGCCATACTGCTTGGAGATATCAATCAATCGTCTGTGCCCCGCCTCTAATTCATATGCAATCTCTGTCATTTTACGCCTCATCTGATACTCGTAAGGGCTGAACCCGACCAATGAAGAAAAAATTGTGATGAATGATTTAGGTTCTACGGACATATCAAGAAGTACCTCATCATAATCTATATTCTCCCTGATATGATCTTCTATATATATAATGAACCTCTCTACAAAATTTACTGTTTGCATATTAACCTCACTTCATTTCTATACATTCCACCATTTGAACCCATCTTTCGAGAGGAGCAGATTGCTTTTTACAGGACCATCAGAGCCTGCCCTGTAGTTTGGGAACGGAGCGATGTCAGACTCCCATACCTGGTTAATCGAATCTACAAATTGCCAGGCATTCATCAACTCTTCATAGTGGGTAAAGTTTGCTGCGTCCCCGTTCAGACAGTCATATATCAGATTCTCATACGCATCTACTGTACGCGCAAGGTCTTTATTGTCGATTGCATAGGAGAGTTTAATCTCCTTTGTATCCTTTTCACTGCCATGGTCTTTGACGTTAAGTTGCAAAGAGATGCTTTCGTCAGGCTGGATGCGTAAAATGAGAAGGTTTTTAGAGAGTACATCGTCCTGCTCGTTTTGATAATACAGGTTTTTTGGCACCTCTTTAAATTCCACAACGATTTTCGTCTCCTTATTCCTCATCCTCTTGCCGGTACGGATATAGAAAGGGACGCCTGCCCATCTGAAGTTATCTATGAAGAGACGGGCGGCAATGAAGGTCGGAGTGTTGGAGGTTTCGCTGACATCTTCTTCATCCCTGTATTTGCATACATACTCACCATCTACTCTTCCTTCATCATATTGACCGCGTACAAAATGATTCTTTACATCCTTTTTATCTATTTTCCTAATGCTCTTCAAAACTTTTATCTTTTCGTCCCGTATATCATCACTGCTTAAACTGATCGGGGGTTCCATGCCAAGAAGTGAGACGATCTGCATCATATGGTTTTGGAACATATCCCGGACTGCGCCACTTCTTTCGTAATATTCACCACGACCAAGTACACCTAAGGATTCGGATGAGGTGATTTGGATATTTGAGATGTAGTGGTTGTTCCACAGTGGTTCGAACAAACTATTGCTGAACCGGATGACTTCAATGTTTTGCACCATCTCTTTCCCCAAATAGTGATCTATTCTGTATATTTCATGTTCTTCAAATGTTTTGGAGATGTCCTCGTTCAGTCTATAGGCACTTTCATAATCCCTGCCGAATGGCTTTTCGATTATCAGTCTCTTATAACCTTTGGTCTCTGTGACACCTGAACGTCGTAGATTATCCGTAATGACCGTAAAGAATTGAGGAGGCATCGCCAAATAGAACAATCTGTTCCCCTCTGTGTCGATGGACGCCTCTACACTCTCAAATTTATCCTTCAATGTCGAATAGCTATCGACATCGGTAATATCTACCTGCACATAATGAATGCAGCTCAAAAAGGAGTCCAGCCCTTCGAGACTTTCCAGCTTTTCGTTGTCCTGCAGGGAAATGCGTACCACTTCCCTGAAGTCTTCATCATTCATATCTTTACGTCCTATCGCCAATATGGCGAAATCATGTGTCAATGAACCTTCCTGGAACAGATGGAACATGGATGGCAGAAGTTTTCTTCTGGAAAGATCCCCCGTAGCGCCAAACAATGCGATGGATGCTTTAAATGATTGGGTCATATGCAAACAAGTCCTTTTATCAAAAATTTTCTTATATTATTATTCCACTGTATTCTGAAAAACACAACTCCATAACTATGATATAATGAACCAACATTTAATGATAGGTGATTGCATGAAATTTAAAATACTCGGCTCCGGTGCGGGCATACCTTCGAAATCAAGAAATACCCAAAGTTATATATTGGATGTGGTCGAGGAACTCAACCAATATTTCCTCATTGATGCTTCTGAAGCACTACAGCATCGCATCATGAGCACAACGATACGACCGGCTAAAATCAAACACATCTTCATCACCCACCTCCATGGAGATCATATCTTCGGCCTGCCGGGGTTTCTCTCTTCTCGTGCCCACCAGGGCGGGGAAGGGGTGCCTTTATATATTTATGCACCTGCCGGCTTGAAGGAGTGGGTGGAGCTGACCTTAAGGACAAGCGCTTCACATTTGAACTATCCGATTCACTATATAGAGGTTGCACATAATATGGAGTTTGACGCAGATGGTTTCAAAGTGAAATCCTATCTGCTGGACCACGCCATTGAGAGCTACCTTTATGTATTCATTGAACCAGACAAGCCAGGCGCCCTAAAAGATGAACAATTGAAGCGACTTGGCATACAGCCTGGCCCGTTCTATAAAGAGATAAAACAGTCGGACACTTTTGAATTTGATGGACAGATATACAATACGTCAGAATTCATGAATCCCCCGACAGAAGGCAGAAAAGTGGCAGTCCATGGTGATACAAGGGTGATTCAGCATCCGGATTACTTGGATTTGGTTGATGGATCAGACCTTATCGTCCATGAGGCAACATATCTCGATGGAGAGGGCGAAAAAGCACATCTTTACTACCATTCCGAAATGTCAGAAGTACAAAAAAACTTTTCATCCATTTCATATGGAAAGCTCATATTCAGTCATATCAGCAATCGATATGATCAGGAGCAGATCAACAGCATCAGTAGCACGCTACCTGAAAACATGCTGCTAGCCTATGACTTCATGGAAATCACCATCCCACGTGATTCGCAATGAAGCTAGTGATTACCTGCCGATATTTTTCAGGGTTTCGGTTGAAGCTTTCAACGTGACCACCCCGATCGGGATACCAGGCTGCCTTAGGCGCCTTTTTTCTTTTATACAGTTCTTTTGTGTGCGTATATGGGATGAATTTATCAGGTTTTGAATGGATGAAGAGTATCGGTTGCCTGATGTTGTCCACCACCCGGTGTGGGGAAACTTTAAAGAGTGAGAATCGGCTTCTCAGGCGGAAGAATATATTTGTGAATATGAGTACTAGAGGGGATCCAATTTTTGTATATTGGCTGAAGATGTGGGTGAGTTCATCTCCAAAAGTGGAAAATGAAGCATCCGATATATAGAATTCAGCGCGATTCGATAATTCACCTGCATAGAGCAGCATGGTGGCCGCTCCCATGGATTCTCCGTGCACACCCACCTGTATATCAGGTCCGTAGTGGTCAAAAAGGTATTCTATCACTGTCTCTAGATCATATTTTTCGTAGAAGCCGTAAGTCGAATGGAGTCCACCTGTGTTCCCATGTCGCCTCGCATCGTAGATTACGCAATTGTAGCCCATATCTGTGAACATATTGAGGTATTTTATGGAACTTATTTTATTCTCCGTCACGCCATGGCACAAGACCACCCATTTGTTTGTTTCGTTAGGGTGGGTGAAGATGGCATTGATGCTGTAGTCGAATTTAGAAGATATGAGGATATCATCTTGCGGAAGCTTTTTGAATTCGTTCATATCGAGCCTCTTAGCACGCGTTTCCCTGCGTTTGATGATCTCGACATCCCGCAGTTTAAAGAAAAGGATTTGGCTTGAAGCGTAATAGCCAAGTGAGATAAGTAATACGAGAAGGGAGCCTGATAGTCCGACTCCCCATTTTATGAAACTCCTCATGCACGATGCTCCTCATATTTGATTATTTTCACCGCATCGAGAACTGCCTTATATTCTTCCTGTGACAGGTCTGGCATTTTATTGTAGCTTTCGATATTCGACTCCAGCTGTTTCAGACTGCTCACCCCATTGACTATGGCAGCTTCATTATATCTCAGGAACGCATAGGACAAAGCGGTTAAATCATCTTCCACTTCACTCAGACGTTCCAGGCTCCCTTTCAGATCTTCGCAGGAATAATCGAGGAACCCATCAGGGAATTTTTCTTCAATGACACTTCTCCAGCTACTGCTGAGGGCGCCCTTCATGACTGGTCCGCGTGCCAGGATCGCAACATCTTCTTTAAGGGAATTTGAAACTTCCAATGGGCGGTTATCCAATGGGTTGAACTGCATCATGATTGTCGACATGTCGCTGTGGCGCAAGTAATAGTCGATGACGTTCAGCCGTATCGATGATATGCCGTAGCTTGTGATCAACCCTTCCTGCTTCAGATCGTCAAATGCACTGATGGTCTCGTCTTTATTATCTTCAATGGTGCCACCATGAAGTTGGTATAGATCAATGTGATCTACTCCAAGACGGTGCATCGAGTCTTTTATGGCTGATTTGATATGCTTTGGGGTAGGGTTCCATCCTATTTTCTCCTGGGTCTTCTGATCGAATTCATTTCCTCCCTTTGTCGCGATGGTGAAATCATAGGTAGAGCGGAAAACATTCAGTATTTTGCCCAATTCCTGTTCGTTTTTCCCGAACTGATAGAGATCGGCAGTGTCAAAATGGGTGATCCCCGACTCCAATGCAAATTGAATGATTTTCTCCATCTCATTTTTATCGTCGAGTGGCAGATTCATACATCCCAAGGAAAACTCGGAAATGTTCAATCCATCTTTTAAATTTAGTTGTCGCATATGGTTCTCCCTCCATTGAATATGTGATTTGATTATACCAATTCAGACGCCCAAGTTGCACATATTTGCCTTTATTCATACGTCTGAAAACTATATGGCAGGCCATACGTGTGTTAATATAAACATATGGTTTTAAAAGAACTCAATAATGGAGCGTAATGAAATGGATAATGACCAACAATATGATCACCTTAAAGAAAAACTGATTTCAAGCGAACGAATTTTTGACGGCAAAGTAATTAAAGTGGACCACAGTCGGGTGAAATTGCCGAACGGCGCCGAAGCTGATAGGGAGATCGTCTATCATAAGGGTGCGGTATGTCTGATTGCGGTACAGGACAACCAGATGCTGTTTGTCAGACAATACAGGGTCTCAACGGAAGAATTCCTGCTCGAAATCCCGGCAGGCAAAATCGAGGAAGGCGAAGCACCTATTGAAACGGCTAGAAAAGAGCTGAGGGAGGAAGTTGGCGGGACCGCCGGGGAACTGAAAAAAATTCAGTCTTTCTATGTGTCTCCTGGATTTTCCAATGAATATGTCCATCTTTATGAAGCGGCAGATGTATCCTTCAAGCCGCAGAAACTGGACGATGATGAATTCCTCGACATTGTGAAGATCGATCTCGATCAACTGAGGGTGGAACTCGAAAGTGGGGCATTCAAAGATGCCAAAACAATCGTCGCAGTTCAACATGTGTTGGCCACCCACAATTTATAATCATTTTAAACACCTTTAAAATTTTATACAAATCCGTTATAATGTCTGTGATTATATTACAAAGTGGGTGAACCCGTGGAAAATAGGATTCAAAGAATCAAAGAGACACTGCAGGGTGCCCAATACAAACTGACCCCTCAGAGGGAAGTCACGGTGCGGGTCCTGCTCGAAAATGAAAGGGATCATCTGAGTGCAGAGGATGTCTTTCTTAAAGTGAAAGATAAATACCCGGAAATCGGCTTGGCGACCGTCTATCGTACATTGGAACTTCTAAGTGAGCTGAAAGTGCTCGATAAGATCAATTTCGGGGACGGGGTCAGCCGTTATGACCTCCGCAAAGAAGGGGCTGAACACTTCCATCACCATCTTGTCTGCATGGAATGTGGCGCAGTTGAGGAAATTGAAGAAGACCTGCTTGGCGACGTGGAGAAGATAGTTGAGAATGATTATAACTTTAAAGTTCTGGACCATCGCTTGACCTTCCACGGCGTATGCCGGGATTGTCAGGAAAGAAGCCGAAAAAAATGAATTTCGACGCATACATCGATGAATATCTCCTCTTTCTGAGAGTGGAAAAAGGTCTGAGCCAATCTTCAATCGAATCTTACCATCAAGATCTTAAAAAATATCAGACTTATTTGAATGACTCCGCCATAGATGACTTGAATCGGCTCGACACCGAATTCCTGATTCAATTCCTCAAGATGTTGGATGGTCAAGGTAAAAGCGCCAAAACTTTATCGCGCATGCAGTCTACACTGAAAAACTTCCATCAGTTCCTGGTGAATGATGATATCACCGCACATAATCCGGCACTACGCCTCCAATCCATAAGGAAAGGCAAGACCTTACCTGTCTACTTGACTGTTGAAGAGATGGAAACACTACTATCCACTCCCGACGACTCGATTGCGGGCAGAAGGGACCGTGCCATGATGGAACTACTCTATGCTTCAGGGCTCCGGGTCAGTGAATTGATCGACATCAAGACAAATGATATCAATACGAATCTTGGCTTCATCCGCGTAAAAGGAAAAGGCGACAAGGAGCGTATCGTACCGATTACAGACTATGTAGGCGATCTTCTTGACTCACATATTTCATCAGGACGATTGTCATTACTTAAGGATAAGAATACCGATATACTTTTTTTGACGAATAGGGGAAAGGGCTTCACCCGCCAAGGACTATGGAAGACGATAAAGAAATATGAAGTGCTGAGCGGCATTGGAAAGAACATCACGCCGCATACCTTCAGGCATTCTTTCGCCACCCACCTTGTTGAGAATGGTGCTGACTTAAGAGCCGTGCAAGAGATGTTGGGGCATTCCGATATCAGCACCACTCAAATCTACGCACAAATTTCGACCGTAAAGATCAGGGAAATGTACAAACAATTCCATCCAAGAAAGTAGGAGATAGCATGTTTAAAAGAATACACCTGGTAGTACTTGATTCTGTTGGAATCGGAGCTCAGCATGATGCCAAAGATTTTGGGGATGAAGGGTCGCATACACTAAAACATACACTCGAGCAATATCCTGTAGAACTCCCAAACTTGGAAAAGTTCGGTCTGGGATGCATAGACGCATTGCCAGACATCGATTGCCCGGAGGATACTGAAGCATTCCACAGTAAAATGGATGAAGTATCACAAGGCAAGGACACTATGACAGGCCACTGGGAAATCGCCGGTCTTGATATCAAAAAACCCTTTAAAGTATACCCAGATGGTTTCCCTGAAGCTCTGCTGGATAGAATCCGGGAAGCAACAGGCCGTGACATTTTAGGGAACAAACCGGCAAGTGGTACGGATATCATAAAGGAATATGGCGAGCATCAATTGAAAACAGGCGACTTGATCATCTACACATCCAATGACCCCGTCCTTCAGATTGCGGCTCACGAAGATGTTGTGCCTCTTGAAGAACTCTACGAGATTTGTGAAAAGGTCAGGGCGATGACACTTGACCCGGATTTCCTGGTGGGCCGCATCATTGCAAGGCCATTTATCGGGGAGTCGAAACACGACTTCAAACGTACTGAAAACAGACACGACTACGCGCTTGAACCTTTCGGCAGAACTGTGCTGAACGCGCTTGATGATAATGGTAATGATGTAATCGCCATAGGCAAAATCAACGATATCTTCACAGGCTCCGGTGTGACAGATGCTGTCAGAACAAAGAATAATGAAGATGGCATCGATAAGCTGCTCGAAGTCATGGATCGTGATTTCACAGGTCTTTCTTTCCTCAATCTGGTTGATTTTGATGCACTCTATGGCCATAGGAGAGACTCAGAAGGCTACAGCAAAGCGTTGAAAGCTTTTGATGATAGGCTACCGGAAATCGTTTCCAGATTGGCGGCTGACGATCTGCTCATCATTACAGCTGACCACGGAAATGACCCTACGTTCAAAGGTACCGACCACACAAGGGAGTCAGTGCCTCTCCTGATTAAATCTGGAAAAGATATGAACTATAAAGCACTGCGCAATTCCGAGACTTTCAGCGACTTGGCAGCCACCATCGCCGAAAACTTCAACATTGAGTATAAAACGCATGGCAAAAGCCTGTTTGAAGAGATTGTCTCACATGCGAAATAAAAAGTTCACCTTCATTCTGATTGTCTTGGCGGCACTCGCATGGGGGATTGGATATTGGGTCATGGTGCTATAGAAAACATCACTTTTGATGTTTTCTTTTTTTAATGGCAGCGTTCCGGTCTGAAATTACATCCGAACGATCCCTGAGCCTATGCTTAAACACGATTCCTTCTTCCTGTACGAATCTATTTATGGCCATCTCCCTGAATGTCCCGATAGGAGTCGATGGATCCTGCATGGCGTGCAGGTGCGACCATGTCTCATCGGTGAGGGGGAATTGCAAGGGGGTGAAGGGTATGGTTTTAATATGCTTCTTTCTTTCGTGAATCATTGTGATAAGAATTTCAGTCATGCCTAAAGAAAAAAGGTCATATTCATGCGCATCATAAAGTGCGATGGCTCGGCTATAGGAACGTTCGGCCCCTGCTGTATTTCCTTGCCTGTAATGGTATTCTGCAACTGCTACCAAAATAAGAAAGACTTCCGGATCATGTTTAGTCAAGACAGGCTTCGATTTCCAGTGACTCTCCATGATTTCATGGCATTCGAAGTAATCTTGCTTTATAATGAGTTCGTTATAGAAATCTAAGAGTTGTGTACGTTCCATTGTGCCAGCTCCTAACAATTGAGGTTATTTTATGGATGGTTATAAAGTGCGCCTCGATGTATTCGAAGGGCCTCTCGATCTCCTTCTTCATCTGATCAAAGAATTGGAAATTGATATCTATGATATACCGATGAAGGTGCTCACCCGCCAGTATATGGAATACATTGAAGAAATGAAAGAACTTGAGATCAACGTCGCAAGCGAATATTTGCTTATGGCCAGTGAACTGCTGAAAATCAAGAGTCACACACTTCTTCCCGAACCCATATACGCTGAGGAACCGTTCGAAGATCCAAGAGAATCATTGATGGAGCAACTGATTGAATATCAAAATTTCAAACAATATGCAGAACAGCTTTCCATGATGAAGCAAGAGAGTGAACGCTTGTATATCAAGCCGCCAGAAGAGTATGAAGAAGTGGATGTGTCAGAAGACGAGATGGATGTTTCGATATCTGAACTCCTTGTCGCCTATCAAAAAGTACGGTCGAGGGTTGCATTAGATCAGCCAAAGAACATTGTCATCAACCATGAACGATACACACGTAAAATGGCCGAGTCGTTCATTGGCGCGCATTTCACAGATCGCGACTCACTTGCGTTTCATGAACTCTTCAACTTTGATGAATCAAGATCCAAAGTTGTAGCTGTATTCATAGTACTGTTGGACTACGTCAAGGAAGGCCAAATGAGGATATATAGGGTGCAGGGAGGAGATTATAAAATTGAGAGGCTGTTGGAGTAATGGAAAAAATTGAAATTATAGAAGGGCTGTTGTACATTGCAGGTGATATAGGCTTGGAAGAAGAACAACTGATCATGCATGTTCCCATTACTAAGGAACAATTGGAGAGAGTGACGGATAATTACGATAAACCGAATTTCATCATTCAAAAGCATGGGTACAAATACTTTCTAAAGACATCCCAAGCGATGGAGAAGTATGTAGAACGCGTACTCAGCGACCGCCCAAAACAGAAACTGTCACAAGCTGCGCTTGAAGTCCTATCCATAATTGCCTATAACCAACCCCTTTCAAGAGGGGATATTGAAGTGATGAGAGGAATCAATTCTGATGGGCCTGTCAGCACCTTGCTGAGTAAGGGGTTGATTGCCAAAAAGAACATACAAGATGCGCGGGCGGCCCATTTCATAACGACAGATTATTTTCTACAGCTTTTCGGATTGACCGATTTGGAAGAACTCCCTACACAAGCGGATATCTCAGAACAAGAAGAAATCGACTTATTTTTTGATAACATGAAGGAGGAAGAATAATGGAAGAAATGCGTCTACAAAAAGCAATTGCAAACAGTGGTTATACATCTAGGAGAAAGGCTGAGGACCTGATAAAGGAAGGGCGTGTCAAAGTCAATGGCAAGACAGTATCGGAACTCGGCA
Organism: Salinicoccus jeotgali; assembly: GCF_039538805.1. Classification (GTDB taxonomy): domain Bacteria; phylum Bacillota; class Bacilli; order Staphylococcales; family Salinicoccaceae; genus Salinicoccus; species Salinicoccus jeotgali. The sequence goes on from NZ_BAABCK010000023.1 coordinate 49,599, forward strand.
GTAAAGTGGTTGATTCCGATAAGATAGAGGTGGATGGCGTGCCACTTGAAACTGAGGAGAAAGTCTATATCCTCTATTACAAACCAGGTGGCGAAATTTCTGCCGTCGAAGATGACAGGCAGCGCAGAACAGTTACAGATGCCTTCCAGCAAATGGATGTCCGCCTATATCCTGTAGGGCGGCTCGATTATGATACTTCCGGTATCCTTCTGTTGACGAATGATGGAGAATTCACGCAGTACATGACGCATCCGAAATATGAAATGAGCAAAATATACAGGGTCAAAGTCGATGGCATCCTAAAGAGGGAACAGCAAAAAATGATGAGGGAAGGAATCAGACTCGATGATGGGCTGACAGCTCCTGCAAAACTTAAAGTCATTAGGGACAAGAATAATAAGAACATGATCCTTGAGCTCACCATACACGAAGGGCGTAACCGTCAAGTTAGACGGATGTTTGAACATTTCGGTCTCAACGTTGTGAAATTGACACGCATCAACTATGACTTTTTGACTTTGGATGGCCTGAGCGAAGGGGAGTATCGTTTCCTCAAGCCGCATGAAGTCAAAAAATTGATCGCCAATGCCAAATCCAGATAGAACAGAATTGTCATAATACTGTCATGTAGGCTTAAATTATATGATGCTATAATGGACATTATGTATAGGGATAGGTAGGTGAAATAAATGAAGAAGAGTACCAGGAACGTGCTCAGGGTCAGCATCATAATACTGATTACGCTACTTATCGGTATCACGCTGTGGTTCAATCTGACCTCAGGCACAAAAACTGTGAATGTCGGCGACGAAGCTACAGATTTCAAACTGTCGACACTGGAAGGTGAAACCATCCAACTTTCTGAATTAACTGCTGAAAAAGGTGTGATCCTGAACTTCTGGGGCACATGGTGCAAGCCGTGCCGTGAAGAAATGCCTGATATGAATGATTTTTACATAGATGGGCATGAAGATTATGAAATCATCGCAGTCAATGTCGGTGAGAATCAACAACAGATCAGACAATTCATTTCCGGTTTGGATGCAGAGCTGCAATTCCCTATAGCACTGGACAGCGAAAAAAGTGTAACCGATGCATATAACATCGGACCACTCCCTACAACCATCGCCGTCAATAAGGATGGAGTAGTGGTTAAAAAACAAGAATACCAATTGAATCATGAGGATATCGCCTCCTTCATAGAGGCTTCCATAGAATAGGATGGATTTAAAATGAAGCTCAAGGACATACGATGTGAATCATGTGGGCATGTCAATCCGCCCGGAACCCAACTTTGCCAGTCCTGCGGTAAAATGATCGACAATGATTATGACAAAGACAAAATCAAAGACTTGATGCGTTATGATGGCAGTGCCGTAAGGTCAAAAACCCGCTCTAAGAGTATATTTGATAAAATATGGATATTTTTCACCTCAATCAAAGTGGGTGTCAGCATCATACTCGCAATCGCGGTTGCAGCAGCGATCGGCACAATCTTCCCTCAGGAATATTTCATCCCAATGGGTGTAGATCCAGCGGAACATTATCAGGAAAACTACGGCTCTTTAGGGTATCTTTACTACTCTCTCGGCTTCCATAACCTCTATTCATCCTGGTGGTTCCTTATCCTAAATGGCATGCTTGCATTATCCATCATAGCTGCAAGCATAGACAGGGGAATACCGCTGTTTAAGTCGCTTAGGAATCAGAGAGTTAAAAAACACAGTACTTTCTTCAGAAGACAAAGGCTTTCTGCAACGGATGAAGATGCTGGTAAAGTGAAGAAATTGGTCGATGGTCTTGCCAAAAAAAGATATAAGGTGAGGGAAGAGGACGGAAATTATCTGCTTGAAAAGGGCAGACTCTCAAGATACGGCCCTTACATCAACCACACAGGCCTGATTCTGCTTCTTCTCGGTAGCATGCTAAGATTCTTCCCAGGGATGTATGTGGATGAAATTCTCTATATCAATGAGGGGGAGACCGAAGAAATCCCGACCACCGAAGGGCAGTATTATATTAAAAATGAAAAATTTACCATCGACACTTATGAGAAAGATGATGGTGAAGTCTTCCAAAAAGCATTGGCTGAAGGCTCGAGTGTCATTAGCAATTTCCAGACTGACATCACTTTTTATGAAAATAAAAGTGCCGACATAGTGGGTTCGGCACCGGATTTGGAAGCGATTGACGAGTCTAGCATCCAAGTGAACCATCCGTACCGCTTCGACTCTTATGACGTGTATCAGTCAAGTTATGATAATTCACAGATGAAATCGATGACTTTCAGACTCGAAGATGCTTCAGGTAATACTATCGGAGATAACTTTACAGTGAACCTCGAAAATCCGGAGTCGACTTTCCCGATCACGGAAGACATCAATGTAAATATGCGGGCTTACTCGCCTGATTTTCTCGAAGTCGCTGAGAATGGTACACTCATATCAGAGACTCCGGTCCCAAGAAACCCAGCATTTGTGTTTGAAGTTGCAGATGGAGATGACAGTGAGCTGAGCTTACTGCAAATAATGAACAGTACAGATATCACCGAAAATAACGAATACAGCGTTCGGTTCGTCGGTGCAGAAGAGCATATCGCGACTGTGCTCACGGTTAAAAAAGACCACACCATCCCATTGATTGCCACTGGATTCGTCATTTTCCTGATTGGACTCGCAATTGGCTCTTACATCAACCATAGGCGCATATGGATAAGGACTGATGATGGGCTGTTGATGGCTGCACATACCAATAAAAATTACTTCGGTATGAAAAAAGAATTGAACGAAGTGCTTGCATCCACCGGTATGGAACCCGTTTCCGATAAGTTGGATGTTGCGCAAACTGATAAAGACGAGGAGTAATATTTATGGCATCTCAATTAGTTACATTAAGCAGCACATTGCTATATGCGGCATTTCTGCTTTATCTGGTGGCACTGTTGCCCCTGGCAGCAAGCATCAAGTCAAAATCTAAAAAGCCAGAAAAAATCGCTCTTATAATGATCATTATAGGGTTTGCCATGCAACTATCCTATTTCATATTAAGATGGATTGCACAGGGTCACGCCCCAGTATCGAATATGTATGAATTCATTACAATGTTTGCAATCATGCTCATTGCAGGATATTTAATCACCTACTACTATTTCAGAAGTGCCTTATTCGGTCTTTTCGCATTACCGGTTTCCTTACTTCTGATGGCCTACGGCAGTATGTTCTCAAGAGATGTGGAGCCGCTTATACCTGCACTTCAGAGTAGTTGGCTTGCAATCCACGTCATCACGGTCACCTTGGCCTATGGTATACTATCGATGAGTGCAGTAGCTGGGTTGATTTATCTCTTAAAAGCAGTTCCGGCAACTGAAAAGTCATGGCAGGCAAGATTCCTTGAAGCTATTATGGCAGGTATTGTCATCGTCGTCACTTTCATCGCAACTACAATAATCATGCAGAACGTGATTGGTTACCAAGATGACTTCATCTATCAAGATAAGCAAGGCCAGACTCAAGTGGCCGAATATCATCTTCCGAGCCTGGTGAATTTTGAAGGTGCCGTGGCGGTTGAAAATGTTGGTGATAATAATTATGAAGAAGCAGAACACTTCCATAGTGGCCTAAACTTGCCACCGATCATTGATTCACAGAAACTCAATACAGTAATCTGGTCAGTGATTCTAGGTACGATCGTCTACGGTATCGTACGCCTGATTTTAAGAAAACGCATAATTGCAGCATTGAAGCCATGGTCCAATAAAGCAGATCTGAATTTGATGGATGAAATTGGTTATCGTTCAGTAATCATCGGTTTCCCAGTCTTCGCCCTCGGTGGCATATTCTTCGCCGCAATCTGGGCCCAGATTGCATGGAGCAGATTCTGGGGTTGGGATCCTAAGGAAACATGGGCTTTCATCACCTTTATGTTCTATACGATTTTCCTACACCTCAGGTTGAATAGGGGATATGAAGGGGAAAAATCCGCTTGGCTTGCGATCATCGGTTTCCTGTTGATACTCTTCAACTTGATTGCAATCAACTTACTTGTAGCAGGACTACACTCTTATGCATAAAATGGAAAGAGGGGTTGTATGACTGAAAGAATTCTCGTAGTAGATGATGAGGAGCGTATCAGAAAGCTCCTCAATATGTACCTTGTGCGCGAGGGATATGAAATTGTAGAAGCCGAAGACGGCGAAGCAGCTCTTGAAATTGCAATGGAGCAGGACTTTCACTGCATCCTTTTGGACCTTATGATGCCTAAAATGGATGGCATAGAAGTTGCTAAACGTCTTAGGGCCCAAAAATCTACACCTATCATCATGTTGACCGCCAAAGGTGAGGAAAATAACCGGGTTGAAGGGTTCGAGGTTGGAGCAGATGATTATATCGTCAAACCTTTTTCTCCACGTGAGGTCGTCTTACGTGTTAAGGCACTTCTCCGCCGCTCATCTGAGACAGCTTTCATAGAAGCTGATGCCACCGCTAAGGATGTCATCATCTATAATCATCTTGTGATTGATAATGACGCCCACAGGGTGCTCGCTGACGATGAAAAAGTAAACTTGACGCCCAAAGAGTATGAATTGCTGCTGTTCCTGGCACGCAGCCCCGATAAAGTCTTCGATAGGGAAGAATTGCTGAGGGAAGTGTGGCATTACGATTTCTATGGTGACTTAAGGACTGTTGATACCCATGTCAAGAGGTTACGCGAGAAACTCAACAAAGTTTCACCGGAAGCGAGNCAAAACTGTGGTTGACTATCATTCTGATAGTAACGACAGTTTTAATTTTATTATCCATCATACTGAGTCTCTATTTCCGTAATTATGTATTGAATTCCACCGAAACACTTCTTCAGGAGGAAGTGTCACGAGTCGAAGAAATGGTGCTTACTGAACATTATGTCGATAATCCAGATGAAATACTATTTAGGGAAGATAACCTCATCATCTATATGGATGGGACTGTCCTATCAGAGGAATCTGCCACTGATGAATTGATCTTTAAGGAAACGATTGCCAAAGAGGATGGGGGAAGCACAGTCATCCTAAACGATATATACGGCCATGACTATATGGTGAAAGTCTCCAATCTCAGTGATTATTTCGACAAGGACACAGCTATTCTGAAATACCGTGATCTGGAGGATATCAATGAATCGATGCGTGCAGTGACAACCATAATCATTGCAAGTGCTTTTGTATTGTTCATCATCACCACCTTATTCGCCTTCTTTCTGATAAACCGATTGACGAGGCCTCTTATAAACCTTAAGAATGCAGCATTCAGAACAGCAAAAGGAGACTATAATACACTTCAAGTCAAAAGCCGCGATGAATTGGGTGAGCTTACCCTTGCATTCAACAAAATGAATGACGACATCAGACATAATGTATCGGAAATCACCCATGAGAAAAATTTACGTGAACAAATATTCACCTATATGAATGAAGGTGTATTATACTTCAATCGTACTGCCGAACTGATCTACAGCAACCATAAAGGGAATGAAATGCATCATATATTCCAGAGTACGGAAGCGGGCAGTATACGCTTCAACGATGCCATCAAGGAAGTGGCAGATAAGCGTGAATCCACCATCGAAAGGGTAGAGCTGCAGCATCGTCATTTCCAACTGTCGTACACCCCGGTGAAAGAGGGTGAGACAGTTTACGGAGTGATACTTCTCATACGGGATATAACTGAAGAAGTGGGTGCTGAGAAAATGCGCTCTGAATTCATTGCCAACGTATCACATGAACTCAAAACCCCAATGGTCATGCTAAGCGGCTATTCCGAGGCACTCCTCGACGACATTGTGACAGAGCCGCATGAGATCAAAGAAATGATCGGTATCATCAAAGATGAATCAGATCGCATGAATACAATGGTCAATGAATTGATTACAATTGCCCGCATGGACAGTCGTTCCGACTTCTTCGACATCGTGGATAATGACTTTAATCTGTTGCTTGAAAAACTAAAAAGCCGCTTCAGACATGAGATGAATGAAAATGGCATAAAATTCTCGTTGAATTCAATGGACGGACCTCTGGTTTTCCAATTTGATTACGACAAATTGAGCCAAGTGATGACCAATCTCCTGGACAATGCCATCCGCTATACTTCAATGGGAGATGAGATCAACGTGGATGTATCATCATCACCACATTCAGTGACGATCGAGATCCAGGACACGGGTACAGGAATCAAACCGGAGCATCAGGCTAGAATCTTCGAACGTTTCTATAAGGTTGATGAATCACGGACCAGGGGTCAGCACGGTACTGGATTAGGCCTCTATATCGTCAAAAGTATCATTGAAAGGCATAAAGGCACCATTGAACTGGAAAGTAGATTCGGGTCAGGCACTACATTCCGCATTACACTGCCAAAAATTACTGGAGAGGATTGATAAAAGTGAGAAGGTCACGTCTGGAGAAGCTGATCATCATAAGTATCTTGGCAGCCTTATCCTTCATACTCATGCTTGTACAGTTTCCGATACCCCTTATACCGCCTTTTTTGACTGTAGATTTTTCTGATATTCCCGCCTTCATAGGCTTCATGCTTTTTGGAGGTGTTGCAGGGTCTCTTGTGATTTTGATGAAGATTATATTGTATGGACTGCTCATGGCCAGTGAACCGATTGGACCTTTAGCAAATCTTCTCGCCTCATTTTCGCTTTTGCTCCCCGTATACTTCGTCTACAGTAAATATAAGACCAGAAAATCATTGATTTTAGGGTTCGTTTTAGGGATCACTACATTGACAGTGGCCATGGCTGTGTTGAATTATTTCGTCCTGCTGCCCATGTACGGCCTGATTATCGATCAGCGTGATCTTATAGAGAATATACGTGCAATAATTACTGCCGGAATCATTCCCTTCAATATCATAAAAGGCATATTGGTTGGTCTTGTAGCCTATCTGGTGTATACGAAAGTGATTCCAAAACTGAGGAACTGAGGAAATGAAGAAATCACCTTGATCTGTCAGATCAAGGTGATTTAAATATCATTACTCATATTTCAAAGGATCACCATCAAATGGTTCATCTTCAACTTTTATGGAATCCGTCGGGCATCCATCAAAGGCATCTTCCATATCTTCGAGCAACTCTTCCGGAACCGCTGCTGTTCCTTTATTGTCATCCAAGATGACATAGGCGATGCCGTCATCATCATAGTCATATATATCAGGTGCTGCCGCGCCACATGCACCACATGCAATACAAGTATCCATATCTACAATAGTATATTTTTTTCCGCTCAACACTTTCACCTCTTAACCGTTTCATTCTTTATCATTCTAATTCTAATTACACCATATTTCAATTAAATTAAATATTTGGCCTAATAATACAACCATGGTCGTATTAGGCCACAGACCAGCTCTTTAAATTAAAATGAAAACATATTATACTTACATTGAGAAATATTGAAGTTCTGAGGAGAATGTATATGAAAGACGATTTCTATAAAGATATAAACCATAAGCGGACCCCCGATGAAAAGAAGGATGGAAAGCAGGAAAATGGACATAATGAAAAAAAAGATGCACCCCGATTAAGCCGTGCTGAGCGTCATAAACAAAAAAATAAAACTGATGCAAAAACCAAGCGGCAACCACTTGGAAAAACTATCGGCAACTACATCAACCGCGAAAGTATAGACAAACAGAAAACATTCTTCCTAGATAAATTTTCTTCCTATAAAGAAAGATTCAGAGATGAAATCAATGTCTCTAAAAAGAAATTTGGAGAGTTGAAAAGAAAACGTCCAAATGTCCCTAAAAATAAAAAGCAAGATGAGAATACGCATAATGAGCGCCGCCTATGGCCCATCATTGTGGCTGGTGTCTTCATACTGCCCATAACCATTGCCCTCGGCATTATGATCACAAGCAACTTCTGGCCTGATGACCCGTCAACCCAGATAGCTGATCAATCAGAAGAAAACAGCGAAGAGACTGCGCCTGAGGCACGTAAAGAATTGGAAAAGAAAAAGACACAAAAAGAAAAAGAGGTTGCCCAGGCCCAAAAAAGTGAAAATGAAGATGATGGGCAAAGTGAAGAAAAGAAAGATGACTTGGGCACAGGCACATCGGACTTCTCCTACTCAGAAGAACAGCAGTCTGAACTCGATGACGCCGCTGATGCAGCGATAGAAGAAAAAGAATCAGGGAATGCCAGCGACACCCCGGACAGCCCGGTCACACCACCGGAAGAGGAGTCTCTCGAGCAACCTGAAGAAGCGACACAGGAAACAGATGAAGAACAGTCTTCCGTAGAAGAATCGGCACAGGAAACTGAGCAGGGGCAATCAGGTTCAATCGGCACTTATACAGTAAGGCCCGATGATAACCTGTACCGCATTGCACTCAGATTTTATGGCGATAATAGCCAGGAAAATATAGATAAAATACTCGAGGCCAATGGCATTAATGATTACAGAGAATTATCGGTCGGTCAGGAACTGACCATACCCGAATAGAAAGGTGTAGAACATGAAACAGATTGACACGATTATAATAGGAGCTGGGCCCTGCGGCCTTTCCGCAGCCATAGAGCTGCACAAGCAAGACATGGATTACCTGGTCATAGAGAAGGGGAATGTCGTTGAAGCGATCTACAACTATCCGACACATCAAACATTCTTCTCGTCCAGTGAGAAGTTATCCATCGGGGATTTCCCGTTCATTACCGAGCAGCACAAACCCCAGCGGAATCAGGCACTCGTCTATTATCGGGAAGCAGTTAAACACTTCAATTTGAAGATCAATACTTATGAAGAGGTGACTTCAGGGCGTAAATCTGGAGACCAGTTCATTCTTGAGACCTCCAAAGGACAGTATGTATGTAATCATCTCATCGTCGCTACAGGCTATTATGGCCAGCCGAATCATCTTGATATACCAGGTGAGGATAAGCAAAAGGTGTTTCACTATTTTAAAGAGGCACATCCATTCTTCAATCAGAAAGTACTGGTGATCGGCGGGAAGAATTCTAGTGTTGACGCTGCCATCGAACTCGAGAAGGCAGGTGCTGAGGTCACGGTCGTCTATCGGCGCGATGCGTATTCGAAAAGTGTAAAGCCATGGATCTTACCGCAATTCGATTCACTCGTTAAGAATGACATGATCGATATGCATTTCAGTACTGAAGTAGTGGACATCAAAGATCAGAGCGTGGTGCTTGAGAAGAATGGGGAAACATTCGAACTGCCCAACGATTTTGTCTTTGCGATGATCGGCTATCATCCAGACTATCGCTTCCTGAGCTCATTTGGCGTTGAGTTGAATGAGAATGAATATGGTACTGCTCCTAACCATGACCCGAACACCATGGAAACGAATATTCCAAATTTATATATTGCCGGTGTCATAGCAGCTGGCAATGACGCAAATACGATTTTTATAGAAAATGGCCGTTTCCACGGTAAAATAATTGCTGATGAAATCGCAAAACAGCATTCAGAACGATAGGTTAAAATTTGTTGAAATAATAATAAAACAACTTGGAAATCCTGAATTCAATGGATTTCCAAGTTGTTTTTCTGTAACATCAGCATGCTGGCTGTCAATGCCTGAATACTTCTTCCAGGGCCTCATGGCCATAATCATTACATAGCGCAAGCAATAATTTTATGCGTGCTTTCTGCCCGTTTAGACCATTCGAGAAAATCACGCCCCTTTGTTTCAAATCATGGCCGCCTCCTTCGTAGTCATAATAGCTTCCGACGATACCGTTAAAGGAGCGGGAGACTAGAATGACCGGAATGTCCGCATCAAGTGCAGATTGGAGGCCTTCCAATGCTGTTGGTGGAATATTGCCTTGACCGAGTGCTTCCAGAACCAGGCCATCGTATCCAGCATCCACCAATGCTTTAAAGAATGTATCATCCAGATCTGCATGGGCTTTGATGAGTGCTACCCTTTTGCCTAAATCGACGGAATTGAATTGATCTTGCTTGTTGATGTAGTGATGGTAATGGATGTCGTCCTTTGTCAAGAAGCCGATGGGGCCATGGTTCGGACTCTGGAATGTCGCAATATTTGATGTATGGGTCTTCGTCACATTACGGGCTGTGTGGATTTCATCATTGAAGACGACAAGTACACCCCTCGCAGCAGATTCCGGGGTCATCGCAGTCTTCAGGCTTGATATATAGTTATATAATCCATCAGACCCTATTTCATTTGAGGACCGCATTGCCCCTGTGATGACGACAGGTTGATCGATATCAAGCGTGAGATCTAAAAAGTAGGCCGTCTCCTCTAAAGTATCGGTGCCGTGGGTAATGACGAACCCATCATGCCTGCCGTCATCCTGTAGAATGATGTCACGGATTATCATCATATCTTCTAGAGTCATATGCGGCGATGGCTTCTGCACCGGGTAGATTTCATCCAACACAATCCCAAGTGCGCCTGCACCATCCGTCTCCATCCTGAGTGGATTTTCAGAAGTTGGAGTGACGATGCCATCTGTTGATGACATGCTGATGGTGCCGCCAGTATGTATCGCTAAAATTTTATTCTGCACATGACTTCCTCCTAAACGAATTTATAAATCTATGATAGAATATACTGGAACAATGAACAAGGCGGGTTTATATGAAAAATAAAATTAATATCGCAATTGACGGCCCTGCGGCGGCAGGCAAGAGTACCATTTCAAAACGTGTTGCCAAAAAATTAGGCTACATATATATCGATACAGGTGCAATGTACCGCGCCATTACACTTCATGTTATAAGACATGGCGATGCAGTATTGGATCATCTAGAAGATGTGGACATACGGTTTGGTGCTTCTGGCACATCTGTATTCCTGAACGGGGAAGACGTTTCCCAAGACATCCGTAGCCAAGAAGTGACCCAACGTGTCAGTGAGGTCTCTAGTCAGCACCAGGTGCGCTCTTACCTCGTTTCAATGCAGAGGAAAATCGCAGAAGAAAAAGGTGTGGTGATGGATGGAAGGGACATAGGATCTACCGTTCTGCCCGAGGCTGAGTTGAAAGTCTATATGAAAGCTTCCGCTGAAATCAGAGCCAAGCGCCGCCTGGAGGAAGAAGAAGCGCGTGGAGTCAAGATTGACATCGACACCTTGACTGAGCAGATCATCCGCCGGGATGCCCTTGATATGAACAGGGAGATTTCGCCGTTGGTCAAAGCACCAGATGCGGTGCTTTTGGATTCCAGTTATATGAGCATCGATGAAGTTGAGGATAAAATCATAAAGCTGGCAGAAGACCTGATTAGGAGTTGAAGAGATGTTTTACAATGTAGTCAAATCTTTGGTGAAAGGCTTTTACTATTCCCGTTTCAAGGTAAGGGTAATTGGAGAAGACAGGATACCTGCTACAGGTCCGGTTCTGATATGCAGCAACCACTCTTCAGAATACGACCCTCCCCTCATAGCCATCAATGTAAAGCGAGAGATGTCGTTTTTCGCCAAATCTGAATTATTCAAGATACCTGTGCTCGGTTTTCTGATCAGCCATTTGAATGCTATTCCAGTCGATCGAGGAAAAGGGGACAGGGCAGCGTTGAAGAAATCTGTCGAGAAACTGAAGGAAGGCAATATGCTCCTCATCTTCCCTGAAGGGGGCAGAAACAAATCCGGCACTTTGAAAGATCTTCAACAGGGTGCCAGTTTCATGGCAGTCAAATCCGGAGCTGCCATTGTACCCGCGGCAATCAAAGGCAACTATGACAGAAAAAAGGGGATTACACTTGTTTTTGGCAAGCCGATCGATACGAAAGCACTAACGGAAGAAGGTAAAAACCGTAAGGAAATTACTGAAATCCTCAGGGAAGATATCAACAATCTTCTGATTTCAGAGACAATCACTTGACAAATTGTGATATTTATAAGAAGTTAGAGGTATACTTTTTAGTAATGTAATGGAGGCAGGCACATGACGACAGATAATTTTAAAGAACAAGAGAACAACGAAGAAGTAAACGAAACACAAGTGGACGAAGTGACAGAAGGCAACGTAGAAACAACCGACAGTCTTCCTGAAGAGAACACAACAGATTCTGTAGGTACATTCGAAGTTGGTGACGTTGTCAAAGGCACCGTCTACAAAGTAGAAGACAAATTTGTCAAAGCACACATTGAAGATTCTGATTTTGAAGGCATCGTACCAATCAGCCAGTTGACCAACAAGAGGATTGAACGCCCTGAAGAAATCGTGTCGGAAGAAGACACTATCGAGGGTGTCGTCATCAAGGTGGAAAACGAAGAAGATCGCAAGAATGTCATTTTCTCAATCAGGAAACTGGATGAGGCGAATGCCTACGAAAAATTGCAGGAAGCCAAAGACAATGATGAGACGATTACCGGGAAGGTCATGGAAGTCGTCAAAGCAGGTCTTGTCGTCGATGTGGGAGTCAGAGGATTTATACCAGCTTCTCTTCTGTCAGACGCTTATATTGAAGATCTCGATCAATTCGAAGGACAGGACCTTGAAGTCAAGGTTGAAGATATCGAATCTGAAAAGAATCGTGTCATCCTAAACCGTAAGCGCATCGTAGAATCTGAAAAGGCCGAAGAACGCAAAAAGCAACTTGAATCACTGGAGGCGGGAAGTATCGTCGAAGGTGAAGTAGTGCGCATCACTACATTCGGTGCTTTCATTAATCTGGGCGATGTTGATGGACTCGCACACATTTCTGAGCTGGATTACAGCAGAGTCGAAAAAGTCGAAGATGCAGTTAACATCGGCGACAAAGTCCAAGTGAAGATACTCGACGTTGACCCTGAGCAGGAAAGGATCAGCCTATCCCTTAAACAGGCAAAAGCTAGTCCTTTCGATTCCTTCATTGAAGAACATTCAGAAGGGGAAGTGCTTGAAGGGGAAGTTAAACGCCTCGTCGATTTCGGTGCTTTCGTAGAAGTAACTCCAGGAGTAGAGGGTCTCGTACACGTTTCTGAGATCAGCCACGAACACGTAGCGACTCCTTCCGATGTTCTAAAAGAAGGTCAGACCGTATCAGTCAAAATCCTTTCCCTGGACGAAGATTCCGAAAAAGTATCATTGTCCATCAAAGAAACATCGGAAAAGCCTGCTCGCGATCCTGAGCCAAAAGTCTATCGTGACGATACAGACGATGACGCACCAACACTAGGTGATGTATTCGGAGATCGTTTCAAAGATCTTGATATCTAAACGTTCAAAATAATATTGGATACGACCAGATAAAGAGCGATACCATCGCTCTTTATTTTTATTTTTGTGTTAAAATAAGCTTAAATATAGGAGGTTACTTATGTATAAACCGACAATTGCCGTAGTAGGTAGGCCCAACGTTGGGAAATCCACATTATTCAACAGAATAATAGGCGAAAGAAAAGCAATAGTTGAAGATACTCCCGGCGTTACAAGAGACCGTCTTTACGCTACAGGCGACTGGTTAAACTATGAATTCAACGTCATTGATACCGGAGGGATAGAGATCAAAGACGAACCCTTCCAGGAACAGATTAAAATGCAGGCGGAAATAGCCATTTTAGAGGCGGACGTCATAATGATGATCGTCAATGGCAGGGAAGGTGTTACGAATGACGACCTTTTCGTAGCCCGCATTTTGCAGCAGTCCAAAAAACCCGTTGTTTTGGCGGTCAATAAAATCGATAACTTCGAAATGAGAAGCGATATATACGAGTTCTACGAGCTTGGTCTCGGTGACCCCTACCCGGTTTCTGGCTCACATGGCCTTGGATTGGGTGATGTTCTCGACCAGGCGGTAGAGCATTTTAAAAATATTGAAACCGACGTGGCGGAAGATGACTCTGTCCGGGTCTCATTGATAGGGCGGCCGAACGTCGGCAAATCAAGCCTTGTGAATGCTATTCTTGGAGAAGAACGTGTCATCGTTTCCGACGTGGCAGGTACAACTAGGGATGCGATTGACACCGACTACCATTATGATGGAGAACATTATAAACTGGTTGACACTGCCGGAATGAGAAAACGTGGCAAGGTTTACGAGGCTACAGAAAAATATTCTGTTCTTCGTGCCAATCGTGCCATTGAGAGATCTGATGTTGTCCTTGTCATATTGGACGGGGAAGAGGGCATAATCGAGCAGGATAAACGCATAGCCGGATTGGCTCATGAAGCGGGACGAGCTATACTGATTGTCGTCAATAAGTGGGATGCAGTGAAAAAGGACGATAATACTATGAAGAAGTTTGAAGATCAGGTGAGACAGGAATTCCAATTCCTTGACTATGCACCAGTAGCTTTCGTATCAGCCCTTAAAGGATCACGGTTACCCACGCTATTCCCACTCATCCGACTGGCTAATGAATCCCATAAGAAGAGGGTGCAATCAAGCACACTCAATGAAGTGCTGGTCGATAGTGTGAGCATGAACCCCACTCCGACAGATAAAGGCCGCAGATTGAACATTTTCTATGGTACCCAAGTCAGTGTCGGACCACCTACTTTTGTACTTTTCGTCAATGACGTAGAACTGATGCATTTCAGTTATCGTAGATATTTGGAGAACCAGCTGAGGAAGGCTTTTGATTTTACGGGTTCCCCGATCCACATCATCAGCAGAAAAAGAAATTAGGAGGTTTGATTGACTTATGAAAATTTCATTGATCGGTACCGGCAGTTTCGGCACCAGTTTATCATTGGTACTTGCAGATAACGGCCACGATGTCATCATCTATGGCCGGAACAGCGAAGTCGTTGAAGAAATTAATACAAAACACACCAATTCTTCATATCTGAAGGAAGTAGAACTCCCTTCAAGCATCAAGGCAACTGTGGATTTAAACGAGGCATTGACCCATGCACAACTGGTGGTTTTGGCTGTTCCTGTCAAGGCTATACGGCTTGTCACTCGGGATATGCATAAGCTGTTGGAATCTTTGGGTAAGAAAGTTCAAATAGTGCATGTCGCCAAAGGACTCGAACTCGGCACCCATCTTAGAGTATCTGAAGTCATTGCTGAGGAAACCACTGCTGATACCGTTAAAGATATTTCAGTACTGAGTGGCCCGAGCCATGCGGAAGAAGTTGCCAAAAGATCACCTACGACCGTTAGTGTGGCATCTGCGCAGCCGGAATATGCTAAAATCGTCCAGGATGTCTTCATGAACAACTATTTTAGAGTCTACGATAATGATGATATGGTGGGTGTTGAAATCGGTGGTGCCCTAAAGAACATCATTGCCCTTTCCATAGGCGTCATCCATGGGTTGGGATTTGGCGACAACGCGAAAGCTGCAGTCATCACACGCGGACTTCAGGAGATTGCCCGCCTCGGGACACGTATGGGTGCTGATCCACTCACATTTACAGGGCTTGCTGGCATGGGGGACCTCATCGTCACAGCAACAAGCATGCACTCCAGGAACTATAGATGTGGCATAATGCTGTCTGAGGGCAAGAGTGTAGAGCAAGCCCAAGAAGAGATGAACATGGTCGTTGAAGGCGTCAATACGACACGTGCCGCTTATGAACTTGCTGCAGAATACGAAGTCGAGATGCCGATAACAAAAGTGCTTTATCAGTTCCTATTTGAAGAAATGAGCGAAGAAGAGGCGATTTATGCCCTGATGCTCCGTGAGAGGACTGGAGAGACAGATAAGCTGAAAGAAGTTATGGGAAAACAAAACAAAGAATGGACTAGAGAGTGATCAAATGTTTGATATATCAAGAATGGATCTTATGTGGATATCTTTCTATTCAATAGGTGCGATGGCCCTGGCGGCTGTCCTCATTTATTTAGCGAGGTATAAAATGAATCAAGGGATTTTCAGTTTCATCATCTCAATGATTGCATGGGCCCTTCTGATCATTGCATTTCTGTTGATGATTCCTGTACTGGGGGGTAGTACCCATGCATAGATGGAGATTGATGGTGATGATCATCATCAGTACCATACTCATGGCCGGTTGCCTTTATCCGGAATCCGAAAAGGCAGAGCGCCAAATGCCTGATGAAGCACAGATCCAGATGGTACAGAACGCAGTGGATCTATTCAGTCAGGATTCCGGAGGACTTTTGCCCATTAAAACTAAAGAAGGTCAGCGCGAATACTTGGAATACCAAATCGACTTTGAGAAACTCGTTCCGGATTATTTGGAGAAAAGACCGGAAAATTCCTATGAAATGGGTGGACACTATCAATATGTCGTCATCGACGCTGAAGATGACCCGAAAGTTAAGCTTGCCGACCTGAGAATCACCGAGGAAGTACGTTCTCTACGTCTGCGGTTAAATGCAATGGGAGAACATGTTGAACTGGATGAACAGATTGGTCCGAATGTATACCCACTCGATTTGAAATTCTACAACTTGGAATCAAACCCTACGATAAAAAGCCCTTATACTGGAGCGGCATTGAATGTTTACTATAACGGTGGGGAGGAATTCATTGTAGACTACAGGGAGGACGTCGGAAAGATAATCAAGGAGAATGATCTCTCTTTTGAAACCGGAGAAGATGTACGCAGTGTATTGTACGAATACACACCCATAGTTCCGGTCTATTCCCCAGAAATCACAGTTGATGAGAATAATAACCCAATCTTCATGACAAACCGGTCAAAAGGTGATTAATACGCCTTTTTTTGGCCATAAAACTTCCAAATGCGTTGCAGTGCCCCAGTCACTGTGTTAAAGTCAAAACATAATGATAATGAGCATTATCATTATAGTTATATAAGGAGGTGGACCTAATGAACAAAACAGATTTAATCAATGCTGTCAGTGATCAGGCTGACTTGACTAAAAAAGAAGCAGGTGCTGCTGTAGATGCAGTATTTGACACTATTCAGGAATCACTTAAAAATGGTGAGAAAGTACAACTGATTGGTTTCGGTAACTTCGAAGTACGTGAACGTTCTGCAAGAAAAGGACGCAATCCACAATCTGGAGAAGAGATTGAAATCGCAGCATCGAAAGTTCCAGCTTTTAAAGCAGGTAAAGCACTCAAAGATGCAGTAAAATAATTAATCATTTTAGGCCTAACATATGGTTAGGTCTATTAATTTATAAGGTGATATTTTTCATGGATGCTCTAAGAAAAGAACTCATATCAGACCTCGGTTACCATTCACATATACTTGATATACATAATGATCCTTTCTTCGATTTCTTTTCAGATAATGCTCATACTTTCCGAAACCCCCATGTGAATCAAGCGGTCCTCTTCTTTAATACTGCTCTCAATTTTCTGGACACACCATCTGACGACAGTAGGGAACTTGGTGTGCTCGTAGGAGACTATCTCTTCAGTAAATTTTATTTGAAGCTCGCTGAGCATGAGGAATATGAAGTGCTCCATGATATGATGAACATGTCGAAGTCTTTGAGTTCTACAAAGTCAGAAGTGGCGCTCAAGGAGTCCAGCCCTCAACTTGAAGAGCTTAAATGGCTCCTGTATGGTCCGATGCTGTACTTGATCAAGCATGGCTATGCGGATGATTCACTCAATGATGTCATTGATGAACAGATTGAAAATCTGGACATCACTTCATTGCCATACATAAATCATAAGTAAAGGTGAGGTCAATGGATAAAGAGAAAAAAGTACAAAACATATTCAACACCATCTCAGGCGACTATGACAGGATGAACGATATCATCAGCTTCAACCAACATAATATCTGGCGCAATCGCACAATGAAAGAAATGTTCGTTAAAAATGACCACCGGGTGCTCGATGTCTGCTGTGGCACCGGCGATTGGACCATACAGCTTTCTGAAGTGGCCCCAGGTGCCCAGATTACCGGCTTGGATTTCAGCGAAAAAATGCTTGAAGTTGCTGCGCAAAAAGTTGAAGGGTATGAAAATATAGAATTGATCCAAGGCAATGCCATGTCACTGCCTTTCGATGACGATTCTTTCGATTACATCACCATCGGTTTCGGTCTGAGAAATCTGCCTGACTACTATAAAGCAATCACGGAATTTTATCGCGTACTCAAACCTGGCGGCAAATTGGTGATACTAGAGACATCCAATCCTGAAAATTATCTCATCAACAAAGGCTTCAACCTATATTTCGGTAAGGTGATGCCAGTATTGGGCGGAATTATTGCAAATCGTACTAAGGAATATGAATGGCTTTACGAATCGACAAGCACCTTCCTTACAAAGGACGAACTAAAAGCATTGATGGCTGAGAACGGTTTTGTAAATATAAAAGTTATCAGGCACACTTTGGGCACAGCAGCTACCCATATCGGATATAAGCCCATCGAATGGACGGGGTCGCTGTGAAAACAGTTAAAGAGTACCTTTCCTCAGATTTCGAGGAGATAAATGCATTGATTAAAAAAAGCCTGGCTCCAAGTGATGTGCTTGTCAATAATAAGAGTTATGAGCTTTTTATGTCGGGCGGAAAAAAAATTAGGCCCACGTTCACACTTCTCGCAGGAAAGCTTGGCGATCCGGGTAAATTTGGAGATGTGCTAAAAGCGGGTGCTAGTCTGGAACTCATCCATATGGCCAGTCTGGTGCATGATGACATCATCGACAACAGCAAAATGCGCAGAGGCAAAACGACGGTGTACTATGAACATGGTTATCTTCAGGCCATAAATACGGGTAACTATCTGCTGTCCACTTCAATCTCGCTCGTCAGCACGATAAAACATAAAGAATTGCATAGATCTTTTTCCGAAACGATAAGAGACCTGGTCGATGGAGAACTATTTCAGCTTGACCAGCAGTTCAATGCGCAACAGACGCTTGATGACTATTATCGAAAAATATACCGAAAAACTGCACTTCTCATCGAACTCAGCATCAAAATGGGCGGATATGCTTCTGGCTTATCTTCTTACACACTCAATCATCTGATCGAATACGGTTATCATATAGGGATGAGCTTCCAGATTATAGATGACTGCCTCGATTTCACGGGGGATGAAAAGAATCTGGGGAAACCGAAGTTTTCGGATATGGAGAATGGCCATTATACACTGCCCGTCCTTTTGCATCGGAATCGTGATGCCTCTTTCAGGGATAGGCTTGAAGCATTCAGTAAGGATGGAAAGCACCTTGAAGATTTGATAGAAACGCTACTTGCCTCAGACGCAATTGAACAATCCTTGTCAATCAGCTCCCAACATATTGAGAAAGCCCGGGAAGCCATAAGAGATATTGACTCCCCAATCAAGGAATATTTGATGGAAATAGCAGAAAAGCTTGCGAATCGTCCAAATTGAATTGAAATAACAAAAATAATAGTGTTAAAATGATGAAGAATAGAAAAAAAGGAGTTTTTGAATAATGGAAAAGACATTTCTAATGATCAAACCTGACGGGGTACAAAGAAATCTTATCGGTACCATCGTCGAACGCCTCGAAAACAAAGGTTTTAAAATTGCTGGTGCTAAATTGATGCATGTATCTGAAGATCTTGCGAAGACACACTATCAGGAGCATGCAGATAAACCATTCTTTGGAGAGTTGGTGGACTTCATCACTTCAGGTCCAGTTTTCGCCATGGTACTCGAAGGTGAGAATGTAATCGATACTGCTCGCCTTGTGGTAGGCTCCACAAACCCTCAACAAGCAGCACCGGGCACAATCCGTGGAGATTTCGGCCTTACAGTCGGCAAAAACATCATCCACGGTTCTGACTCAAAAGAGAGTGCAGAACGAGAAATTTCTCTATTCTTCAACGACAGTGAAGTATTGGATTACAACTTGTCCAACACTGACTGGATCTACTAGTAGATCTTAATACAAGCTGGGTAATCTACTCAGCTTTTTTTAGTATAAAAAATTAAATGGGAGGCTATTTACATGAGATTTTTAACAGCAGGGGAGTCGCACGGCCCAAAATTATCCGCAATAGTTGAGGGTTTTCCATCCAATCTTCCGATTGATAAGGAGAGGATGACGCAAGAATTGCTCAAACGTCAGGGTGGTTACGGCAGGGGACGTCGCATGCAGATCGAAAAGGATACCTTCCAGTTCGGAAGTGGCATCAGACACGGCAAAACACTCGGCAGCCCGATAATGATTGAAATCATCAATGATGACTTCAAACACTGGAGTAAAATCATGGGAAGTGAGCCTCTCACTCCAGAAGAACAGGAATCGCTGAGGCGTGTCATCACCAAACCGCGTCCCGGTCATGCAGATCTGGTTGGCGGGATGAAATACAATGTACGGGACCTCCGCAATATACTTGAGCGGTCTTCCGCCAGGGAAACTGCTGCACGTGTAGCGGTAGGCGCGTTGAGTAAGGAACTGCTGCATGCACTCGATATCCGCATCTACAGCCGCGTCAATCAGATCGGCAGCGTCGAGGATTCAGGCGACTACAGTATGGAAGAGCGCCGCGACCGTCCAGCCGAATCATCAGTCCGCATGGTGTCAGAAGAGAAGACCAAGGAAGCGGAAACTCTGATAGACGAAACAAAAAAACAAGGGAACTCGATCGGCGGTATAGTGGAAGTCATTGTTGAAAATCCACTTCCTGGGCTTGGGAGTCATGTCCATTATGATCGTAAACTCGATGGCAAGATTGCAGGCAGCATCATCAGCATAAATGCCTTCAAAGGTGTAGAATTCGGCATCGGCTTCAGGGCAGGGTCCACTCCAGGTTCTGAAGTCCAGGATGAGATCCTCTATACCGAGGAAAGAGGGTACCATAGACGCACCAACAACCTCGGCGGTTTTGAAGGCGGCATGACAACAGGAATGCCGATTATCGTAAAAGCTGTAATGAAGCCTATTCCAACATTATACAAGCCTCTATTCAGTGTAGACATCAACACTAAGGAACCATTCAAAGCAACGATAGAACGTAGTGACGCTTGTGCAGTTCCTGCTGCATCTGTAGTGTGTGAACATATGGTGGCCATTGAAATGGCACGCGCTGTGCTCGAGAAATTCCCTCATGATGACTTCAGCGAACTCCTCGCTGCTGTAGAACGATACAAGGAAAGAACAAAGGAGTACTAGATGGATATAGAGACCACCTATAATGACAACAACTATACGATTCATATAGGCTGGGGGATATTGGAAGAGAAACTTTTGAAGTACACGGCGCACTATGGAACAATCCACACATTGGTGGACCAGAGCGTCTACACCCTCTACTCCAGCACCATTGATGCTTTGGTCTACCAACCCATTATATTGGAAGGTGGCGAAAAATCCAAAAACTTCCAATCCTATGCCCATGTTATGGAAACACTCCTCTCTAAAGGCATCCACAGAAATGATCTGATCATTGTGATTGGCGGCGGTGCTTCTGGTGACGTTGGTGGTTTTATTGCATCTACTGTATTGAGGGGCGTAGACTATATCCAGATACCGACAACGCTTTTGGCACATGATTCATCAATAGGCGGAAAGACTGCTATAAACAGTGCCCACGGCAAAAACTTAATTGGTACATTCTATAGGCCTCAAGCAGTCATATATGATTTGAGTTTCCTGAAGACATTACCCCAGGAAGAACTGAGAAGCGGATTTGGGGAAGTCTTCAAGCATGCATTGCTCGACGGAGAGGACACTGTTCATTCATTGATGTCAAAAACCACCGAAAACATCCAGTTAGAGAGTCTGGAACCGTATATCATAAGTGGTATAAGAACGAAGATGCGGCATGTCACACAGGACGAAAAAGAGGCAGGTATAAGAAGATACCTTAATCTTGGACATACATTCGGCCATGCAATAGAATACAATGACAAGCTACCCCATGGCGTAGCGGTGGTACTTGGCCTCTACATCATGATGCATGTGTCAAATTCAAACTCAAACGCTCAAGTGTTTGAGCTATCGTCCTATTACAGGTACTTCAAACGGCTCGGTTATCCGATGGATACTCTAAAGCATATGGATGTCGAAAAGCTGATCGCCCTTATGTCGAAGGACAAGAAAAATCAGGATGACACGAGCATCGGTTTCATCTTAATGACGGAGATAGGGGTATGCCACTATCAACAAATCGCAAAGGAGCACCTGATCCAGCTTCTTGAAGAGTTAAAGGAGACATTATGAAAACATTGATGAACAGCCGGTTTTACGGCACCCTGAAAGTTCCAGGCGACAAATCGATCACCCATAGAAGCCTTATGTTCGCTTCATTGGCGAAGGGGACCTCTCATGTGAAAGACCCCCTCCTCAGCGAAGACACATATGCTACGAAAGCATGTATGGAGTCTCTGGGCGTCGAAATAGTGACTGAGGCCGAAGGGTGGAGAGTCGATTCTCCAGGAAGAAAGCACCTCCACTCCCCTAGTGCACCATTATATGCCGGTAATTCCGGAACTACCGCCAGGTTGTTGACTGGAATGATTGCCGGAATTGGACTGGAAGCTGAAATAATAGGGGATGCCTCCATATCGAAGCGCCCGATGGACCGCATTAAAGAACCCCTTGAACAGATGGGCGCACGCATTGCCCTGAAGAATGACAAATATCCTCCAATCGAGATAAGCAAGGCTGGGCTGTCACCCATCTCATATACTATGCCGGTCGCAAGTGCACAAGTTAAAAGTGCACTGCTTCTTGCGGGATTGTTTGTTGAGGGCAAAAGCGTCATAACCGAACCCTCGCCGTCCAGGAACCACAGTGAGCTCATGTTGGAGGAATTTGGGGCCGACATCTCGGTTGATGACCAAGTAATCACATTGGATGGTGGTAAAGAGTTGAGCCCTGCCGATGTAGTAGTACCTGGAGATATATCTTCGGCGGCGTTCCTACTGGTGTTGGCAATTCTCAAACCAGGTTCCGACATCACCATCGAGAACGTTTCCCTCAATGAAACACGTTCTGGCATTATAGATGTGTTGGAGATGATGGAAGCTGACATCACCGTTGAACCCACTTCGATGACAGGTGAACCCATTGGAAACATCCGCGCTATCTATACCCCCAAATTGAAAGGCTTTGAAATCTCAGGAGCACTCATCCCAAGATTAATTGATGAAATTCCGATCCTGACACTACTGACCGCCCATAGTGATGGACCATGCACGGTAAGGGATGCTGTAGAGCTCAGATATAAAGAGACAGATCGGATTCGCGCCGTCATCGATGAGTTATCAAAATTCGGATTCGAATTTACGGAATACAATGATGGATTTACAGTTTCCCTAGAAAAAATTCACCTGGCTGAGGGAGTGTCCATGAGAGGATATGACGACCATCGGATCATCATGATGCTGATTGTGTTGGGAATCGTGATGGACCAACCACTTGATATAGATGATATGACGGCCATAGATATTTCCTATCCGGATTTTATGGCAGACCTCGAGGCGTTAAGAAAGGATGCATAGCATATGCAAAATCAGATTTATGAAGTAGTTGACCTTTTGAGGAAAGGGGAACACCCGGAATCAAAATTGAATGAGGTATTGGCTGAAGTTCCCAAGCTGACGGAAGAGGAAGACCTGGAAGCCTTATTCATACTTGGCGATGCCCTCATGTCATTAGGTCTCCATAAAGAAGGGGAGACCGTATTCACCCATTTGAACGCGCATGTTGGGCATGATGATGAAGTGTTGTCTTACCTTATAGACATCATGATAACTGACGGCCGACTGGATGAGGCTTTGAGCTTGGTGAACAGCGCTGAGAAGACGCCTGCTATCCTTATATTGAAAGCTGAAATATTCCAGCAGCTCAACATGAATGACGTAGCCGTCAAATCGCTTCACGAAGCTAAAATGCTTTCTGATGACCCGATACTGGATTTCGGTTTGGCAGAAATCCACTATCAGGATGGACAATTCCCGGAAGCGATCCGCTTCTATGAAATGCTCACCGCAAATGATATCAATGAAGTGAATGGTATCGAACTTAATCTACGCTTGGCAGAACTTCATATGAATCAACTTGAGCTCGAGTCCGCCAAAGACTATTTTGAGGCTGTAGACGAGTCCAAATACACCAATGACGACCTTTACCGCAAGGCATTGCTCAACTATCAGCTCCAATCATATGAATCTGCCAAACAACTACTCGGTAAGGTCATCGAGAACGAACCTTACTTCGTCAACTCCTATATTCTACTGATGAACATATATGAAACGGAACATGATCTCGAAGCGGCTAAAGATCTGCTTAAAAGATATATTCTGGAAGATGATACGGATGCGCTCTTCTTCTTCCATTTGGGCCGTCTGCATTTCAGGAGTGGAGAGTCTGACGAAGCTATCACAAACTTCAGTCGTGCAATAGCACTCGATGAAGATTATGATGATGCCTACCTGATGCTTTTTGAAACCTTATTGAAATCATCAAGGACAGATGAAATAGGGGCCTATACCTCGCATCTCGATATCCATGCGTTGTCTGGAGAAAGTCTGTATCTGTTGGCCAAGATCCAACAGGAAAATGAAAATGACGATGATGCTTTATCGCTATATCAGGAAGCCGCAATGCTCATCGGAGACTCGCTGGAATTCTACACGGATTATTATGGTTACCTGACAGAGATCAGGCATCCTTCAAGAATGGAAGTATTGGATAAACTCAGGTTGATTGAACCTGACAATGTCGAATGGCAGTTTGAAAAGGAGAGGTTGGATGACGAATACGATGAAATATAGAAAAGACTTCATTGACTATATTTTATATAATTATGATTTTGATGACCGTATTGCGGTATGGATCTTAAACTTCATCAAATCGCATCCAGATATCTCAAGTAACATCCACTTTCAAGATGACCAGGAGATAGAACGTCACCTTAAAGTCGCTTCATCAGGACAAGGTCCAACGCTCATGCTTGAGAAGGGGAATACGATCACTGTAGATGGTGAAGTAATATTCCATGAATTGAATATGAATCAGGACGAGCCTTTACTGCTTACTTTCAGGTTAGGATATGAGGATAACCGTTATGAACAAATAAAGGAACTTGAATCCTCTCTGGACGAAGAGTTGATGGCCCTCAGCCGTACTGCCGTGCTAAGTCAGATTGATGAGGCCCTAGACAGGAAAGACCACGACCGTTTCATAAAATTGACCGATTACTTGCAGAAAACAAACCGATAGGAGGGCACCTGATGCTTTATAACCATCAAGATCTCAATGTGCTCAAAGATGAAATTGAATTTGTGGATACGGCTGTCATTCCCTTTGCGTATGGGGATATGAACGAAGATCCTAAAATGCACGCAAGCGATATGGAAATGATGCAGATGATCACTGTTCATCTTGAGAAACAGTTCAAAGGCAGACTCTTCATCACACCTGCAGTCGTTACCGTCAATGGCATCACGGCTGTTGTAGAGGACTATTCTGAGCAGCTCCGCAACTATGGCTTCAAGAAAATCATCATTCTTTCCCATAATGTGCCTCAGGTAGAAGGAACACATGGCATACAATTGAACCACATCCCCTTGGAGGATATGTCTGCAGATATGAAGATGAGCCTCATCGATGATGAGGTCAAAGATACGATGAAACAAATCATTGCGGTATGGAACAATAAAAAATAGGTGTTTTTACACCATTATGCTTTAGGCCGTTGTCAAAACTTGATATACGTTATTGACCGGCCTCATCTAATAGGCTAAAATTGAACTGTCCTAGTTATATTAATATGTAAAAGAACGCGCGTTTGAGGGGGGAAATACGAATGTCGCAAAAAGTAACAAGACGCCAATTTCTGAACTATTCCCTGATGGGGGTCGGTTCATTCATGGCTGCCGGCATAATACTACCTATGGGAAGATTTGCCGTCGATCCATTGTTCCAAGGTGAAGCAGAAGGTGCTATGATCACAACGAGCATCAAAGTCGATGAGATCACTGAAGAGCCTACGAAGGTCGACTTTTCCTTTGAGCAGCAGGATGGCTGGTATAAGAGTGAAGTGACTGACTTCGCCTGGGTGTATAAGGACGGAGATAAGCTCATAGCGTTATCACCGGTATGTAAGCACCTCGGTTGTACAGTGACCTGGGCGGGTGATGATGCAAACCCGAATCGTTTCTTCTGTCCATGCCATAATGGACTTTACGAGAAAAATGGTAAGAATGTTCCGGGTACTCCTCCAAGAGGACCATTGGATCAGTATGAAGTCGGCAAGTCCGATGGTTTTATTACAATAGGCGAATTGAAGCCTAACGAACTGGTGAATTAATATAGGAGGGAATAATGTGCTTAATAGAATCTATGATTGGATAGACGATCGCATGGACATCACTCCTATATGGAGGGATGTCGCTGACCATGAAGTGCCGGAACACGTTAACCCTGCCTACCACTTCTCAGCATTCGTCTATTGTTTCGGCGGGTTAACATTCTTCATCACTGTTATTCAAATATTGTCGGGCATGTTCCTGACAATGTACTATGTCCCGGACATCGTCAATGCTTGGAATTCCGTCTACTATCTGCAACATGATGTTGCTGCAGGACTTATAGTAAGAGGGATGCACCACTGGGGCGCAAGTCTGGTCGTAGTGATGATATTCCTACATACGCTCAGGGTATTCTTTACCGGATCGTATAAAGCACCACGTGAACTCAACTGGGTCGTTGGTGTACTGCTGTTCCTCGTCATGCTTGGGCTGGCGTTCACAGGCTACCTGCTGCCATGGGATATGAAAGCATTGTTTGCCACAAAAGTAGGTTTGGAAATTGCAGAGAGTGTACCGTTCGTCGGTGAATGGATTAAGACGTTGCTTGCTGGTGATGAACAGATCATCGGTGCCCAGACATTGACACGTTTCTTTGCCATCCATGTATTCTTCCTGCCTGCTGCTCTATTTGTACTGATGGCTATCCACTTCATCATGATACGTAGACAAGGCATCTCAGGACCACTATAGGAATCAAGGGAGGTAAATTGATATGAAACGTGGAAAAGGGCTGACTTTTGTCGGCGATTCCAGAATACAAAAGTATGAAAAGCCAAAACTAAATCGCGACTATTCAGAATTTCCTGGTCGCACGGAAGAATTCTATCCTGATTTCCTTCTGAAAGAATGGGTGACTGGTTCGGTTTTCCTTATAGGGTTCCTATGTTTGACAGTGGCCGATCCTGCGCCGCTTGAGCGTATAGCAGATCCTACCGACACTGGTTATATACCGTTACCTGACTGGTATTTCCTGTTCCTTTATCAGATACTCAAATACTCATACGCATCCGGCCCGTTCAACATCATCGGCGCAATCGTCATTCCGGGGCTTGGTGTAGGTGCATTGCTTCTTGCACCATGGCTTGACAACAATAAAGAACGCCTCTGGTCAAAACGTCCAGTCGCTTCTGCAATGATGCTGATTTCTTTTGCGATTATTTTCTATACTACATGGGAATCAGTGGCATACCACGACTGGGAGACACAGAATCAGCAAGGGGAGATCGTATTCTCCAACTTGGATACTGAAGACCCTGTCTACCAGAACCTCATCAAAACGAACTGTACAAGTTGCCACGGCGGTGAGCTGACCGGTGCTTCAGGTCCAAACCTGGTTGAAGCCGATCTCGCTCCTGAAACTGTACAGGCATTCGTAGAGAACGGCTCAGGGGATATGCCAGCATTCAAAGATCAACTTTCAGACGATGAAATAAAGCAAATCTCAGAATTTGTAGCAAACCTTGAAGAAACTTCAGAAGACGAATAAGTTCTTCTGGGAGCGTCACGCTACAGATCGATAAGTCAAAAAGCCCTAGGAATAGGGCTTTTTTTAATAAGGGAATGTTTATATGTATAAGCTACTGGACCTAATGTACAACAGGGCTTTTTTATTGCTCCTGCTCATTTCAAATATACTCGGGACTTTGTATGGGTATTGGTGGTATAGGGGACAGTTGGGTTCAACCGAATGGTACTTCATGCCTTTCGTCCCGGATAGTCCGACGGCCACGCTTTTCCTATGCATAGTTATCGTGCTGATTCTCCTTGGCAAAAGATGGGGGCTGATGGATGCGCTTGCCTTTACCACGCTTATAAAATACGGCGTATGGGCAGTGGTGATGAACTTCCTGACTTTCATAGAAACAGGTTTTGTTTCGTGGATAGGACTTATGCTTATAGCAAGCCACAGCATAATGGCTATACAGGCGTTCCTATTCCTGCCACATCTTGAAATAAAACAAAGTCATTTCTATATCACTGCAATATGGCTGTTCCATAATGACGTGGTGGATTATGTCTATGATCAGTACCCCGTATATGGTAATCTCGTCCAATACCAGGATCATATCGGGTATTTTTCGTTCTGGCTGAGTGTGTTGGTGCTGGTGCTGCTACATCAACTGGTAGAAAGGCGTTCTGATTGACGGGATACTGAAATTTGAAGTAAAATAAAGTATGTAAAAATAATGGAGGTTGGAATACACGTGTATATCATTCTATATTTTGTAATCCTTATGGTTGTTCCAATGCTCGCACAAATGAATGTAAAATCCACATTCAATAAGTATTCCCGTGTGCGATCAACCAGCGGCCTGACAGGACGTGAAGTCGCAGAGGAAATTTTGAAGGAAAATGGCATCTACGACGTGTCCGTTGAAAGAGGCAAAGGATTTCTGAGCGACTACTACGATCCCAAGAATAAAAAACTAGTTCTATCCCCCCACAACTATGATACGCCTAGTGTTGCCGGAACCGCGGTAGCAGCGCACGAAGTGGGGCACGCAATCCAACATGCAACAGGATATGCTTTCCTGAACTTCCGCTCCGCACTGTTCCCACTCGCACAAATTGGCAGTAATTTCTCGTACTTCCTCATCATTGCAGGAATGCTCATCACCTATGCACAAAGCAATGCAGGTGGTGGACTGGGTGAAATGCTCCTATGGGGCGGTATCGCACTTATGGCTTTTGCAGTACTCTTCCAGGTGGTCACGCTACCGGTCGAATTCGATGCTTCAAAACGCGCCATGAACCAGATAGAGACTTTGAATATCGTCAATGAGAAGGAATACCGTCATGCCAAGAAGGTCTTGAATGCAGCGGCCATGACTTATGTCGCCGCGACTGCTGTCGCTGTGGCAGAACTGGTCCGGTTCATCCTCATTGCACGTGGAAGCAATTGATAGTTTTTCTGGAACCCTTTTGGAGGGTTCCTTTTTTATTTGTCTTGAACTCTGGTAAAATAATGATGATATGAAGTAAACTCGACAATATATACTCTTTTGAATATCGATCATTGAATGATCAGAAAAGGATGATGAACATGAAGATTGCATTGATTGCACATGATAAGAAAAAGGATGACCTCTTACGTTTTATGGACATCCACTTGGATTTCTTCAAAAATCAAGAGCTCTTTGCGACAGGGACTACCGGAGGACGCATCATTGAGCATACAGGTTTGCCGGTCAACCGCTGTAAATCCGGTCCCCTAGGGGGCGACCAGGAGATAGGTGCTATGGTCGCGAATAAAGCCATAGACTGTATCATCTTTTTCAGGGATCCACTCACTGCCCAACCGCACGAACCGGATGTTACCGCCCTGCTCAGGTTATCCGATGTCTATGACGTGCCTCTAGCAACCAATGAGGGCACTGCGGAAGCAGTCTTGTACCATCTGACACGCACGGAAAGGGAGTAACACTATGAAAATTGGCATTACATGTTATCCAAGTGTGGGGGGCAGCGGAATCATCGCCACCGAACTTGGTATGCAGATGGCAGAGCGGGGGCATGAGGTCCATTTTATAACTTCCAACGTACCGTTCCGTCTAAGCACAAGCCATCCCAACATCTATATTCACCAGACGGACATCAATGATTACAGCGTTTTCCGCTATCCACCATATGACATAACCATCGCAAGTAAAATTTCTGAAGTGATTCTTGAGCACAACCTGGACATCATCCACATGCATTACGCAGTGCCCCACGCCGTATGTGGCATACTGGCAAGGCAGATGGCTGGACGGGAGGTGCCGGTTGTAACCACTCTCCACGGTACGGACATCACGGTGCTCGGCTACGATATGTCGTTAGTAAGCGCCATCCGTTTTGGCATAAACGGCTCTGATGCTGTTACGGCAGTTTCCGAGAGCTTAAAGGAACAGACGAAAGCTGTGATAGAGACGGAGAAAGAGATCCGCACTGTACATAATTTCGTCGATGAAAATTATTTTAATGTTGAACAGCGCATGATGACTAAGCAGAAGATGAAGGATCGTTTCAGTATAGATGAAGACACTGTCGTATTGATGCACACCTCAAATTTCAGGAAGATCAAGCGCATCGATGATATAGTGCGGGCCTTCCATACTGTGCATGAAGCACTCGATGGGGTGCTGATACTGGTGGGTGATGGTCCCGAAATGAACAGTGTCAAAAGGCTGGTAAAGTCACTGGGGCTAAAGGACCATGTCATCTTCGCTGGCCAGCAGACGGATGTACGATCATTCTATCTGATGAGCGACATCTTCTTGTTGTTGAGTGAGAAGGAAAGCTTCGGATTAGCCTTGCTCGAAGCGATGAACTGCGGCGCGGTCCCTATCGGCAGTGTGGCCGGTGGAATCAGTGAAGTGATCAGAAATGAAGACACTGGATTTCTAGTTGAGGTGGGGGACTACAGAAGTGCTGGAGAACATATCATGCAACTGGCGAAAGACCCTTCCTTATATAAGGAAATGCAAGAGAATATGTTGTCGGATATTGCATCAAGATTCCACTCAAATGTCATCGTCAGTCAGTACGAGAAGCTTTATGGAGATCTGTTAGGAGATGCAGACAATGCATGAGTTATTTACTTTAGGTGGAGAAATATTGAAGACATTGAAATCTAACGGGTTTGAGGGATACTTTGTTGGAGGCTGCGTACGGGATTACCATATGGGACGCACGGTAAATGATGTAGATATCACAACCAACGCTCTTCCAGATCAGACAGAATCATTATTCCCGCAGACGATCGACGTAGGTAAGGAACATGGCACGGTCATCGTAAGGATTTCAGGTGTCTCTTTTGAAGTCACGACGTACCGCACAGAAGAAGGCTACAGTGATTTCCGCAGGCCGGACCGCGTTTCTTTCACCAATCACCTTTATACGGACTTGGAGCGCAGGGATTTTACGATGAATGCGATGGCCATGGATGAAGATTTCAAGATTTTGGACCCCTATTCAGGCAAAGCCGATATAGCAGGTGGAATCATCCGGACTGTCGGATGCCCAAGGGAACGATTCGGTGAAGATGCCCTCAGGATGTTGCGGGCGGCACGCTTCTCTTCCCAGCTTCAGTTTGATGTCGAATCAGCCACACAGAACGCCATGACCAAGAGCGCCCAATACCTTGAACATGTGGCTGTAGAGCGAACAGTAGCAGAACTTGTAAAACTGTATGCTGGGCAGGATAATATAAAAGCAAAACACGTCCTTATCAAAACTGGAATTACAGCGCATCTCCCTTTCTTCAAGCTTGTGTGCGAAACATCGTTCCTCAAAACACGGCCAGGATCATTATTGGAAGAGATTGCACTGCAGATTTGGCTGGATGGAGATTTATATGATGCGCTCAATACTTTGAAACTTTCCAACGAGATGAAAAATGAAATCAACCAGATATTAAAATTGTCGGAGCATGCTGAACGAAAAGATTACTTGATGCTTGCATATAATTTTTCTGATAGAATACTATCTGTCGCTTCCTCCATGATGGGTGCCAATCCTTTTTTCTCCTCACCGCTGAAGGTGCAGAATATAACTGCCGCGATAGGGGTTAAATCGGATTTGCCGATACATTCACAAAAAGATATTGCCATCGATGGCAAACAACTTATGGCTTATTTTAATCTGCCTGGCGGCAAGTGGATCCGCACAATCATGGAGGCGCTTGAAGAAGAGATTCTACGTGGCAATTTAAAGAATGACAAGAATGAAATCATGAAATGGATGGGCGCCCATGTCGAAATCGAAACAGGACATATTAAGATTATTGAAGAGTGATGAATACATTTCGGGCCAGTCGATGGCGAATCAGCTTGGCATATCCAGAACTTCAGTATGGAAAAGCATTAAAGCGCTAAAAGCCGAAGGCTATCAGATTACTTCTGTCCCGAATAAAGGTCATCGGTTGATTGCTCCACCTGGCTACATAAATCAGACCGCCTTGGAAGTTCTGGTGGAGCACTCTGAAGTGTTCGGGCACATCGAATATCTGCAGACGGTCGACTCGACGCAGAATATCGCTTTTAAGATGCTCGATATCTATGACAGTGCATTTGTCGTGGTTTCAGAGGAGCAGACGAAGGGGCGTGGCCGATTCAATCGTGACTGGGCCTCCCCTAAACAGCGGGGGCTCTACATCTCACTCGTATTGAGACCGGACGTGCCGTTAACGGACATCATCCGGTTCAATTTGTTCATATCGTTGGCCATCTCCAGGTCCATTGATGAAACTTTTAATTTACCGAGCGGCATAAAATGGCCAAATGATATATATATCAATAATAAGAAAGTATGCGGATTCTTGACGGAAGTAGTGAGTGAAGGAAATGCCGTCAATGCTGTGGTATGCGGCATCGGCATCAATATATTCAAAGACGCGGCTTTGTCTTCCTTGCCAAAGGCAACTTCCATCGAAGCGGAGATGGCTGAAGGGGAAAGTCTGGATACAGATGTTTTCATTAAGACTCTCTTTAAAAACCTGGAACACTATTATGATCTGTTCCTCAAGCATTCATTCACTGCCATCAGGGACGAATGGAAGGCCAAGTCGATAATATTCGACAAATACTTAAAAATCAGCGAGACCGGAGATTCATACATGGCTAGGGCACTTGACATAAATGAGGATGGCTTCCTTGAAGTGGTGGATGAAAATGGTCGGCTCAGAAAAGTAATCAGTGCAGATATAGAATTATAGTGGGGAATCGGTGATAAGATGCAACATCAGAAATTTGCGGTTGTAGACCTTGAAACAACAGGCAACAATCGGAATAGGGACAGCATTATACAAGTAGGTATTGTAATAGTTGAAAACTTGAAGATAGTCGATCAGTATACTACATTCCTGTCGGATGAAGTCACGCTCTCTCCTTTCATCCAAGATTTGACGGGGATTGACAGCGGGATGCTTGAAGGTGCGCCAAAGTTTAAACAGGTTGCAAAGCACATCGCGAACATACTTGAAGGCTGCGTTTTCACAGCACATAATGTGGAATTCGACTACGGGTTTCTTGAAGTAGCCTTCAAGTCCTGTGGCATTTCCTTCCAACCATTATATCTTCTCGACACTGTTGAACTTTCCAAAATCTTCCTGCCCACGCTTGAGCGCTTTCAGCTCAATGAAATTGCGCAGGTATTGGATCTTGAACTGTCAAACGCTCATAGGGCTGATGAAGATGCGCGGGCAACCGCACGACTGCTTATCCATCTGCTCACTAAAATCACTGCACTTGATACAGAAACATTGAAGCTTTTGTATCATTTATCCAAACCCCTGAAATTTAACCTTTCAGATCTGATCTTTTCTGTAGCAGCAGAGTCTACATCATCAAAGACGACCCATCTCGAGCGGTATGGCACCTTCTATATCCGCAGAGTCAAAACGAAGACGGCAGACGCTATTCCCAAGTCAGTAGACGAAATATATAATGCCTACATACGCTGGTCACATAAAGACTTCAGGGCGGACCAGCTGCATCTTGCGAAAGAAATATTCGAAGCGATGGAACGATCTGAAAACCTCGCGGTGGAAGCGTATACTGGTATTGGGAAAACCATCGCTTTTCTTATTGCAGCCGTAAGCTATCATTCGTTGTATGGAAAACGGGTGTTGATATCCACGTCGAAGAAGATTCTGCAGAACCAGATCATCAAAGATGAATTGGCATCGCTGCAGGCGGCGCTTGGCAAAGATATACCGACAGCCAGCTTGAAGGGAAAAGATAATTACATTGATCTCGATGCCGTAGAACTTCTGCTCTCCGCTGAAGATGATAATACAGAAATCATACAGTTGAAGATGAAATTGCTCGTATGGCTTTTGGAAACTGAAACAGGGGATATAGCGGAAATACATTTAAGGGGACCTGAAAAATCCTACTACCGGACTGCGTCGATCCAATCCGGGACACTCGGGGAGATTTTCTTCAACCGTGCCCTAAAACGTGCCGAAGAGTCGACTTTGATAGTGACCAACCATTATTTCCTTACAGACTGTGCTGAATACCTACAGGATTTAGAAGTGCTTGTCATCGATGAGGCCCATCAGCTGAAGCGCGCGCTCGATGAGCGTCTGAAGGTCTCCTATGGCTATCAGGACATGAAGTTCTTCATTGGACAGATAGGCACCACCAATCAGGATAGATTACTCTCTACCTACCTTGAACAGAATGTTGCGGCGGATGCCGAAATGCTGGAGGATATATTAAAACGCATCAACCATAATATCGATAATATCTTCAGCGCCATCTCGGCCGGCAATAGAAACCAGCTTATGGCACATCTTGAGACAGGCTCAAGACATGCCTCGACATTCCTTGGCATCGTCAGGGACACAGGCGACTACCAGGCAATCTATAACCATATGCACCATTATGCTATGGTGCTTAAACAGATATACGAAGGGCTTCAAAATGAGCGCTTTTCTCTTGATGTTGACGTTAATTTCCAAAAGATAAAAATCCATATACAGCTTGATGATATGGAGACCATCAAAGAGAGGGTGGTGCGCGACTCGGCATCCATCCTGCTCTCAGGGACCCTCGAGGTGAACGGCGGCTTCAGCCACCTTGATTATTGGTTCGGAGAGCATGAGCCCCGCACCAAAGTTTTTGCGAATGATTCCCTGTTCAACAGCACGAAGCTCTTCATTCCTGAAGATGTGCCGGACTACAATATCAATGACGATGCCTTCATCTCGTCAATCGTGGAATACATGGCCGTCTATTTGAGTGAAACGGATCAAAAACTAATGATTCTATTCTCCAATTATGAACTGCTTGATAAGGTATATGAATACATGGAAGCCATCGAAACATTCGAAAGCTTCGTCATACTTAGGCAGACGAGAGGAATGGCCAGCGACAAGTTATTGGCCCAATTCAATCAGTTGGAACGCAGCATTTTGCTTGGCACTTCCAGTTTCAACGAAGGCATCAATATAGAGGGGGATGGACTGAAGAGCCTAATGCTGACAAAATTACCGTTCCCCGTGCCAAAACAGCCGGACTTCAGGCATTTCTATAAAAATGATCTGCCGGAAGCTGTTTTTCAATTCCGTCAAATAGCAGGGCGCATCCATCGCAAACCATCTGACAAGGGGCTTCTGTTCCTGTTCGATAAACGGCTGCTCAGCAGAAGGTATAAAAATGCCTTTCTGAAATACTTCCCTGACGAAAACGTCATAGAAGGAAACACTGAGTCTTTCAAAGCTTTGCTTCGTGACTTATAATGGATATAACACTATTAAAGGAGACAGACGATGCAACTCTCTAAAAAAATAAAGAACATCACACCAAGCCAGACATTGGCCATCACAGCCAAATCAAGAGAACTGAAAGCCCAGGGCGTTGATGTCATCAGCCTTGGAGCAGGAGAACCTGACTTCAATACACCAGATGAGATCATCGAGAAAACCTATCAGGCGCTAAAAGAAGGCCATACCAAATACACCGCTGCCTCTGGTGTTCCAGAGCTTAAAGAAGCCATTTCAAAAAAGATGAAAATGGACCATGACCTGCAATACGACACTTCAGAGATTTTCGTTGGAAGCGGTGCAAAGCATGTCCTCTACAACATCTTCCAGGCGACCTTGAATCCAGGGGATGAAGTCCTGATACCGACCCCTTACTGGGTAAGTTACACTGAACAGGTCAAACTGGCTGAAGGTAAGCCAGTCATCATGCATACAGATGAATCCACGTCCTTTAAAATGACGCCGGAAATACTTCAGCGCCACGTGACCGACCGTACACGCATGCTGCTCCTCAACTCACCAAGCAACCCAAGTGGCATGGTCTATACAGAAGACGAACTCCAGGCACTTGCAGATTATCTCGAAGAGACGGATATAATCGTAGTGGCTGATGAAATATACGAAAAACTCGTCTACGATAATGTACACATCTCGATCGCCTCGATGAGCGATAAGATGAAGCAGAACACCATCATCGTAAATGGTGTCAGCAAATCCCATGCGATGACCGGATGGCGCATCGGCTACGCTTGTGGCGATCGTGACCTCATGAAGGCCATGACTGACTTGACGACCCATTCGACATCAAACCCTGCCACACCCTCACAATGGGCTGCGGTGGCGGCTTACGAAATGGAAGAATCGTATCTGGTCGAATACAACAATACTTTCCGGGAACGCCGGGATAAAGCGTACAGTAAATTGATGGAGCTGCCGTATATAACTTGCATAAAACCAGAAGGCGCGTTCTACCTCTTCCCGAATTTCAAGGAGTGTGCTGTTAAATGCGGATTCGATAGTGTCGATGACTTCGTCGCACAACTGCTTGAAGAGCAACATGTGGCTGTAGTGCCGGGGTCCGGTTTCGGTTCACCCGACAACATCCGCCTGAGCTATTCATTGAGCGCAGAAGATATGGAAAAAGCGCTTGAACGCATCAAAAAATTCATAGCACAACATGCAAAAGGAGTTTGACATGAAGATTTCAATTAACCAGGCACCAAAACATGAAGGACAGAAAGTAACGATAGGATGCTGGCTGCTCCAGAAAAGAGGGAGCGGCAAGATTCAGTTCCTGCAACTTAGAGACGGGACAGGTTTCATGCAAGGCATCGTAGTAAAAGAAAATGACGAAAGTCTGTTCGAAACCGCCAAGGGCCTCAACCAGGAAACCTCCATGTATATTACCGGCACCATCAAAGCTGATGACCGCTCTTCGTTTGGATATGAGATGGAAGTCGAGGGCATTGAAATCATCCATGAGTCCCATGGATATCCGATCACACCGAAAAATCACGGCGCTGAATTCCTTATGGACAACAGGCATCTGTGGCTGCGTTCGAAGAAGCAGCACGCCGTCATGAACATCCGCAACCAGATCATCAAGAGCACTTATGACTATTTCTTCGACAACGGCTACAAAAAGATCGATCCGCCGATACTGACAAGCAGTTCACCGGAAGGTACGACAGAGCTGTTCCATACGAAATATTTCGATGAAGATGCCTACCTCTCACAAAGTGGCCAACTATATGCAGAAGCGGCAGCAATGGCACATGGAAAAGTGTTCTCTTTCGGACCTACATTCCGTGCCGAAAAATCGAAGACAAGGCGACACCTTATAGAGTTCTGGATGATCGAACCGGAAATGGCATTCTATAAGCATGAGGACAGCCTCGAAGTTCAGGAACAGTATGTAGAATACTTGGTTACGCAAGTTCTGGAACACTGCAAGCTCGACCTTGAACGGCTTGACCGTGATACAGCAGCGCTTGAGAGGATCAAAGCGCCGTTTCCGCGCATCACTTATACTGATGCGATAGAATTGTTGAAGGAAAAAGGTTTTGAAGATATAGAGTGGGGGGATGACTTCGGAGCGCCACATGAAACCGAAATCGCCAACCACTTCGATAAACCCGTCTTCATAATCAACTATCCAAAAGAGATAAAATCATTCTATATGGAAGAGAATCCCGAGGATCCACGTACCGTCCTATGTGCCGATCTGATTGCACCGGAAGGGTATGGAGAAGTCATTGGAGGCAGTGAAAGAATCCATGACTATGACACATTAAAACAAAGGATAGAAGAAAGCGGACTCAACCTTGATGCCTATGAATGGTATCTTGAATTGAGGAAGTACGGCAGCGTGCCGCATTCCGGCTTCGGACTCGGCCTCGAGCGTACTGTTGCCTGGCTGAGTGGTGTACAGCATGTCAGGGAAACAGCACCATTCCCACGCCTGCTCAACCGCCTCTACCCATAAAACCAATATCGCCGCAAGGCGATATTTTTATAAGGAGCTTTTATCATGCTTGCAGATTATATACAGTATATGAATGTGCCGGTCAATAAAATTCTACTCGACAATTACTCTAAACTCGGGTTGGATGAGAAATCATTGATCATCGTCATAAGACTGTCTGATATTCGTCAGAAGTCAGCAGAACTGCCTGACTTCAAACACCTTTCTGAAGGGATGACGATATCATTTGGAGAAGTTTCGGATGTCATCCAACATCTGATCGAAAACGGACTGCTTGAGGTCGAAACAGTCAAAGATGAAGGCCGGTATGTCGAACATTTCTCGCTCGAACCACTGTTCAGGAAACTTCCACAGTTCATCGAGGAAAAAGCAGCAGAGCCGGATCCTTCGGAAATACGCTCGTTATTCGAATATATTGAAGCACTGTATGGCCGTGTCATCAGCCCGAATGAATTCGAAAGGATCAACAGCTGGCTTGAAGACCCAGCAAATAGTGCTGAGTCAATAAAAGAAGCTGTCGATCTTGCCTATCAGAATCAAGTGACATCCCTTCAGTATGTCGAGCGCATCCTCAGTCAGCCGAGAAGCAAGAAGTCACCTCAAACCAGCACCCATATGCCCCTCAGATCTTGGTTGGAAGGAGAAGATGTCTTTGATTAGCCGGAAAAAAACCATAGAAATGATAGATAAGATTGACGCCATGTTCCCAGATGCCGAGTGTGAACTCGTCCATAAGAACCCGTTTGAACTGACTATAGCCGTACTCCTTTCTGCACAATGTACAGATAACCTCGTCAATAAGGTGACTCGTGAGCTCTTTAAGAAATATAAAGGACCCGAGGATTTTATTGCGGTCGAGCAGGCTGAGCTGGAACAGGACATCAGATCAATCGGCCTGTTTCGAAATAAAGCCAAAAACATCCAAAAATTAAGCAAAGATGTCATTGAGCGTTTTGACGGAATAATTCCTGATAATTACGATGATCTGGTCAGCCTTGCTGGAGTCGGCCGAAAAACCGCAAATGTTGTAATTTCAGTGGCATTCGGCGTCCCGAGAATTGCGGTGGACACGCATGTCGAACGTGTATCCAAGCGATTGGGCATTGCACGGTATAAAGACTCTGTGCTTGAGGTGGAACAGACCCTCATGAAGAAAGTCCCTGAAGATAGATGGAGTAGGACCCATCATCAGATGATCTTCTTCGGCAGATACCACTGCACCGCGAGAAACCCGAAGTGTGAAGCGTGTCCGCTTCTCGACGATTGTAGGGAAGGGCAAAAACGGATGAAGAAGGCAGGGCTACTGTGACGATCGAGGCAGTCTACGGTTCACTCATCAAAAATGCCCATCAGCCTGACCATGACCTTTACGACAAATACTATTCACTCGTCACCGATCATATCCAAAAGCACTTATCGGAACTAGAAGCAGACGATCACCCAGAAGTCCTCCCCCTTAATTACTGCGACAGGATTTCTTATATAAAAGCCAACCCCTATAAATACCACAGCATCGTCCAGTTGAATTTGATTTATACGGAATTCGTTAAAAAGCACGCCTCCTATTGCGTCAGGAGAAACAAAAAATAAGCACCCCAGCTGGGGTGCTTATTTTTTATGCCGCTTCATCTGTCTCTTCTTCCGTCTGTTCCTCCACTGGTTCTTCAACAGAAGGCGCCGCTTCTTCCGTCTGCTCCTCAGTCGGTTCAGAAGTCGGTTCTTCTGTCCGCTCTTCAGTGGCTTCTTCCTGGGTCGGCTCTTCAGTTGTTTCTTCCTGGACCGGTTCAGAAGTCGTTTCCTCAGTTGGCTCTTCGGTAGTCTCTTCCTGTGTTGATGGTTCAGTAGTATTTTCCTGCGTGCTTGGTTCTTCTTCACTTTCTGTAATGACCTGACTTGGTTCTTCTACTGTTTTCTCGGTTTCAGTGTTCTGTTGTTGTCTTCTGCCGGATTCTGTAGACTGAAGTCCTTCATTGCCCCGAACGGCGAGTTCATTGCCGTTCACCTGGACAACGCTATCAGGCCTTGCGAAATCTTGTCCATTATAGGTGCTGATCGACTGCATGATATCCCTGAAGAACCATTGCGGCGTAATGTGCTCATCCTGACCGACGAATGACGCCTCACCATTTTCAAGGGTTTTGTTGAACCCGGTCCACACACTCATCGTGTACTCAGGTGTGTATCCTACAATCCAGGCATCTTTCGCTGCATTGTCGGGCAGGTTATTTTCTTCCCTCAATTCTTTCGAGTAGGAAGTGGTTCCTGTTTTGGCGGCTATATTCAGGCCATTCATTGGAATGAAGTCTGCACTGCCGTAAGGTTCGAAAGTGCCTTTTAGCATATCCGTCATCATGTAGGCTGTATAATCTTCCATCGCCTTTTCGGATTCGCTCTCAAACTCTATGGTTTCGCCTTCATCGGTGACGACGTAGCGGATTGACTGCGCTTCATTGTATGTTCCGCCGTTGCCGAAAGAAGCGTAGGCTTGGGCCATTTCCAGTGGACTGAACTGTGAATGGTCACCGCCCCCGAGCACATCATTGAACGTCAATGACAGATCGTCTTCGTCCTCAGTGCTGTACTCAAGTCCGACATTTTCCGCAAATTTTTCGGGTGCATTCTCTCCCGCTTCTTCCTTTACGGCCTCAAAAGTCTTGACTGCCGGGATATTGAAGCTCTGCCTCAAGGCATCCCTCATCGTAACCTCCCCGTGATCCTTCATATCATAGTTGCTGATTGTATTGCTGAAGCCATCAGGTTGGTATTCCATTTCATCTTCAATGAGGTGATCCGTCCGCCACTTCATATGTTCTATGGCAGGGCCGTAGGAGAGGAAAGGCTTCATTGTG
This sequence comes from Salinicoccus jeotgali, assembly GCF_039538805.1. Lineage (GTDB taxonomy): Bacteria > Bacillota > Bacilli > Staphylococcales > Salinicoccaceae > Salinicoccus > Salinicoccus jeotgali. The sequence goes on from NZ_BAABCK010000023.1 coordinate 90,286, forward strand.
GACCCCACGTTCTTTTTGACCAATGCCTGGTTGTGCATGACGACTTCACGGTAATCGCGTCCGCCGGAGACGGCGACCAGGTTACCCGTCTCCGTGTCCAGTATAGTGGAAGCAATATTGAAGTGCTCGCTTTTGAATTTTTCATTATAATAATAATCTCTGTCATTGACCATAGTCTGAAGCTCTGCTTGGACATCACTGTCCATATTCGTGTAGATCGACAGACCGCTTGCCAGCGCTTCACCAAGCTCCATATCTTTGAATTTATCATTCGTCTGAAGTTCCTGCTTGACCATATTTATATATGAGGCGTATTCAGGATCTTCCGGCTCGCTCGAGGCACGCTCTTCTTCTGAACGGTTCACAAGATTTGCTGTGATGTCAGTATTAATCGCTTCATTGTACTGCTCTTCGGTGATGCGTTCATGATGCAGCATGAGATTCAGTACAGTGTGGGCCCGGTTGGTTCCCGATTCGCCATCTACATATAGATTATACCGGTTGGGCAGCTGCGGCAATCCGGCAAGGTAGGCTGTTTCCGCCAGGTTCAATTCATCAAGCTCTTTGTCGAAATAGTATTTTGAAGCTGTCCTGATGCCGTATATCCCATCCGAGTAGTAGATTTTATTCAAGTACATCTCGAGTATCTCGTCCTTCGAATATTCCTGTTCCAGGCGATAGGCGAGATACGCTTCCTGTGCCTTTCGGGCGATGGTCTTCTCTTCGGTCAGAAAGACCCGTTTGACGACTTGCTGCGTGATTGTACTCGCTCCCTGACTGCCGAAACCATCCGTAACGTTGTTGAGCACCGCTGCGCCGAGTCTCCGGAAGTCCACAGCCCCATGCTCATAGAAACGGTCGTCCTCAACCGACAGCACAGCGTCGGTGACGTATTCCGGCGTATTGTCGATGTCCAGCAGTTCCCGCTTTTGGCCTTCAAACAATTTCGTGACCAATTCATCGTCCTTATCGTATATTTTAGCAGGTATCGGGTCTTTCAGCTTCTCCTCGCTGAAGGCGGGGGCTTTCGATGCATAGTAGGCGAACAGGAAGGACCCGACAACCAGCATGACCAGGCCGATGAGCAGGAGCCATAAAACTATGCGTTTGATCATTGATGACCTGGAGCGTTTTCCACCTTTCTTCTGTGGCTTTCCAGAACTTCTCTTATAATTTTGTGCCATTGTCATTCTCCATTCTCGAAATAGAATTCATCTACAGCGTCCAAATATTGGATGCGCGGGTTTATGGCCTGCTTAAGCAGGATGCTCTCATCCTTGATGTCTTGATATCTGATTGATTTTCTGCCACCATCTTTATAAGCATCCCAAAACGGCAGGAACTTTTCAAAGGGCATCATATACGTCTCCCCATAGAATGAAAAGCGGAGGATGATAAAGACTAAGCCGCCATGCCTATGGCACCGTGTCATATGGTCAACCTGGTGTTCATGTATGTTGATGAAGGGGAAACGGGACTCGTTGTGCGTTTCCTTCGCTTCAAAGTCTATATATTTCCCTCGATATATGCCATTGTAGTCGCTTGTCGACGGTACTTTAAAGTAGGCTTCATCGATCTTGGCCCTGTTTCTTGACGGGTAGTCCACATTGACGATCTGCACGGGCGTCGGTTTCTTGTGTATGACGGCCCGTCCCGTCTCCAGGTAGAATTGATTGGTATGGTCAAGATCTTTTTCCAGCGTCATTCCCCGCGATCCGTAGCGGACCGTCCCGCTTCTCGACTTCTTCCGGGAAGCAGGATTGTTGTGCCGGGGCTTCGTGCCTTTAGGGTACTTCATGCCCATCACCTTTCGTTATTGTGTATGATGATATATCATTATACAATATTTACGCTGACTTAAACATTGATAATTATAGGAGGTGCAGCATTTTTGTCAAGAAACCCCTCTTTTTCCGAACTGCGCGCATTGCTTGATGAAGTTGCCCGGAGGTACGAGAAGGCCAGGGCAGGATATGAATTCGACTTCGATGAGGAGATCGAACCATTCCTTAAAGGAAACGAAGAAACAGTAATGTCCATAAGGAACATGAAGACGGACTTCCGCTTCAACGCTGCCACCCGTAAAAAAGCCGAAGAGGAATTCATGGAACTCCTGATGGCTTGCCATATGCGGCGCTTCAGTAAGAAAGTCTACCGCGAGAAATACAAATTCCTCAACATGTGGCTGGCCCACGCCGAAAGGGAGGCGTTATTCGGATGCGGACACTGATCGCCGGCTACAGGCCTTATGAGCTTGGTATATTCAAATCGTCACAGCCTGAAGCCCAGGTGCTTAAAGACTTCATGAAATTCAAATTGAAGGAATACATCGATAACGGCACCGAATGGTTCATCATCCAAGGGTACACCGGCATCGAGTTCTATGCCGCCTTGGCGATGATCGAGCTGAAAGAGGAATATACATTCAAATATTCTGTGCTGAAGCCCTTCCACGGGTTCGACGACCGATACAAAGAGGATGACGCGCTGCTGTTGCACCAGATTTTAGATAACAGCGATCATCATCAGTTCATCTTCGACAGACCTTACGAATCTCCGCGTATGTTCCCGATGATCAACCGATTCCTGATCGCCCATTCGGATCAGGCCCTCGTCGTCTATGATGAGCAGGCCGATTCAAAAACCCGATTCATATATGATCAAATGCTTGAACTAAAGGAAGATAGGCCGTATAATATTGAAAGAATACAATTTGACGAAATCAATGCTTTCATAGATTCCGCTTATGAGAGGTGATACAATGAGCGAGTACACGCTGAAGCTTTCAGCAAAAGATATATTCGAGAAAGAATTCGAAAAATCTATCAGAGGGTTCAAGCCGATTGAAGTAGATAGTTTCCTTGATGATGTGATCAGCGACTATCAGAAGATGGCTGACATGAATAATAGCCTCAAAAGACTGGAAGATGAGAATGTCCGCCTCAAAAAGGAAGTAGAGGAACTTAGGATCCGTGTAGCGACTAAATCACGCTCCGTTGATAACCAGACACAAAACCACCAGATCGACATACTCAAACGCTTGAGCAATCTGGAGAAAAAGGTGTTTGGACAGTCTAAAGTAAATTGATTCAAACCGGTACGTCTCGGATAATCGCTATGCACTCTGATGCATAGAGGAAAGTCCATGCTCACACACTTCTGAGATGAGTGTAGTGTTCGTGCTTGACGAAACAATAAGTCAGGGCAGCTCAAGGCTGACGGCGACGACAGGACCTAAGTGAGAATATGGTCCCAGTAGTCATAAATGTGCCACAGTGACGTAGCTTCTGCAGAAATGCAGAAGGTGGAACGCGGTAAACCCCTCGAGTGAGCAATCCAAATTTGGTAGGAGCACTTTCCAATGGGAATTCAACCGGCGGAGAGATACTACTTTGTAGTATAGACAGATGATTATCACCACTGTGCGAGTGTAACTAGTGCACATGACAGCACGGTGGTACAGAACATGGCTTACAGAGACACCGGACTAGACACGCTCTCCATTACGAAATGGGGAGCTTTTATTTTATAAATTATGGGTCATACATAAAAAAGAGAGGGTTTTTAGATGCAATTCAAACTGCTGGCAAACACACCAATGGGCGTAGAGAGGGTCGTCGCCGATGAAATAGAGGCACTTGGCTATCCTGCGACACTCGAAAATGGACGGGTCTATTTTGAGGGGGATGAAGCGGCCATCATCCGGACAAACTTGATGATGCGCACAGCCGACCGCATCCGCATCATAGTCGGGGACTTTGAAACGACATCCTTTGACGATCTTTTTGAACAGACGAAGGCATTGCCGTGGTCGGACATCCTCGGTCCGGCGGCTGCGTTCCCGGTTACAGGCCGTTCCCATAAGTCGACGCTGTACAGTGTACCCGACGTACAACGCATCGTGAAAAAAGCCATCGTCGAACATCTTAAAGAAGCATTCAACATAAAAGGCAAGCTGCCTGAAAACGGTCCAAGATACAAAGTGGACATCGCCCTCCTGAAAGACCGGGCAGTGCTGACCATCGATACAAGTGGCGATGCCCTCCATAAACGCGGCTACCGTACGGGACAAGGGGAGGCGCCGATCAAAGAAACGTTGGCCGCCACCATGCTCAAACTGGCCAACTATGACGGCTCGAAAACTTTGATAGATCCCTTTGCGGGTTCCGGCACCATCGCGATTGAAGCTGCATTGATGGCGCTTAATATCGCACCCGGTTCAAACCGTACTTTTGATGCTGAAAAATGGGATATCATCCCGGAGGCGGATTGGCAGAATATGCGTATGGAGTTGGAAGAGGCGGCTCTTTATGAGCGGGACATCAAAATCATCGCCGCCGATATCGACCCTGAGATGATATCTGTCGCTAAAGATAATGCCCTCGAAGTCGGCCTGCAGGATGACATCGAATTCCTGGTGTCCGACATCCATGATTTTGAGATTGAAGATGAAGATGCCCAACTGGTGACCAATCCACCTTACGGCGAACGCATCGGGGAGGCAAAAGAAGTCGAAGAGATGTACAGACGGCTTGGCGATATGATGACTGCCGACCCGACACTGAGCGTCTACCTGCTGACTTCAAATAAAATGTTCGAACATATAGTAGGGAAGCGCGCGACGAAGCGCCGCAAACTGTTCAATGGCTATATAGAGACCACATACTTCCAATATTGGGGAAAGCGGGGGAATGAATAATTGTCTGGAACCACTATCCTTGAAACCCTGTATAAATTACGGAAAGAGATCCTGAAGTCCAACAATGCATTTCTAGTGTCACAGATTGACCATGCCATTATGAAAACTTACAGGGACCAGCTTGTATTTTCATTCATCGGCCACTTCTCTGCAGGGAAATCCAGTTTGGTCAACCATCTTCTCGACCGCGATATCTTGCCTTCTTCGCCAGTGCCGACCACAAGCAACACCGTATCGGTGGAAATCGGTGAATCGGAGGAGATCCAGGCCTTTATCGACCAATATAGATATATTCCACTCGAAGACTACAGTGCGCTTAGGGAGTTGAACACCGGCGACTTGGACATCGCTTCAATTTCCATGACAGTCACCCACCCTGTATTCAAGGAAAAGACGGTCTTCCAGGATACGCCAGGTGTCGATTCCAGAACTGATAGTCATGAGGACAGTGCCAACCGCTTCCTATTGAACAGTGACTACATCTTTTTTACAGTCGAATACAATCATGTCGAAAGCGATCATAATTTAAGGTTGCTAAAAGAGATTTCAGAAATGAACATCCCGTTCTCCCTGATCATCAATCAGATTGATAAGCATGACGACCAGGAACTGTCGATGGACACTTTTATCGCGCGCATCAAAAAGACATTAAGTCAGTGGCGCATCATGCCGGAGAAAGTGTTTACAACCTCCATCTATGATTCTCCGCATAATGATGTAGAAGCACTGGTTGCGCACATCTCACAAGTCGAATCACACCGCGGGGCATATGAGGCGGCGTACCATGAACGCATTGTAGACAATATCGAGAGTCGTCAACTGCATTATCTGGATGACCAGATCTCTTCTCTGCAGGAGCGTCTGGGACTTGAAGAGGGTATTGAGAAGGATGTTGTAGAGGACCATATCAATTATCTCGAGAAGGAAGATGACCAGAACAAGATTGCAGCACTGCACTCCAACCCAGACCAATTGAAGACACATATACAGGAGAAACTGAAGGCGATCGCAAAGGACAGCTACCTATATCCCCACCCCGTGAAGTCTGCGATCACCGAATTTTTGAAGGTGTTATCCGGAGACATCAAACCAGGGGGGTTCTTTGGCAAGCAAAAGAAGTACCAATCATTATATGAGTCCCACCGCACAAAGATCGGTGAAGAGATCCAACCCGTCATCCAATCCGAAATAAACGCCCCGGTGAATGCCCTCTTTGATACGCTCGCTCTAGAGGGGCCCCCTTTCCGATACATTTGGAATGATGAACTGCTGTCTGAGGAAAACATCACCGCCCTGTCTTCCCAGTACATCATGAACTATTTGGATAAGTTGAAAGTCAGGATTGAAAAAGACGTCACCGCATCTGCATTGACCCATGCCGCCACATTATCCGCAACCACTGAAGGGGCGCGGACTGAAGACCATTCGGACGAGATTGATGAATCGAAACATCTGGCGGCATTGCTTGCCTTGAAGGAGTCGCTTGACACTGCCAACTACAGGCATTTCTATATCCATCTGGACGACGAAACCGAAAAACTTGAACTGACGGAAGCAGTGAGCCGTGATGTCGCCCACACCGAAGCGGAGCGCCCCGAATCGAAGGGGTATGAAGCACCTGCACCACAAGATATGGACATCGACCCGTTCGAACATATCCTAAAGATTCTAAAACCGCATCCGCGGTATGCGGAGTTCGCTGCAATAATCAACGATAAGCTCAAACGCATCCATGACGGTAAAGTCAACATCAGCGTCTTCGGTGGCTTCAGCGCCGGTAAAACGACGTTCATCAATGCATTGATGGGCCAGGCCCGGCTGACCGCAAGTCCGAATCCGACCACCGCCACGATCACTGAGATATCGAACGAAGGCGAGTCCCGGGCACTTTATAAGACAGAAGCGGATATCGTCCAGTCGCTGCAGGTGATCACCAATCAGGATGGTCAAGCCATCAATGATTTCATCCCTTGGATCAAACGCCATAAAAATAATGTCAAAGAAGCTTATATTCCGTTCCTAAATGGCATATTGACGCATTACGACGCCCATCGGGATGATCTGGGCAAGGAAATCAGCATGTCCGAGGATGCACTTATAGAAAAGATCAGCGCAGACGAAGAAGCTATCTTCATCCATAAAGCATACCTGTCCATCGATAATGAATTGACACAGCGCTTTTCCATCATCGATTCACCAGGCATAAACTCGATCAACGAACGCCATACAGAGGAGACGCACCGCATCATCTCAGACAGTGATATGATCATATACGTCTCCTACTACAATCATGTCTTCAGCCGTTCTGATGAGCGCTTCCTGCAGTATATAAAGTCGATAAAGGGCAGCGCCTTCCCGATCATCTTCATTATCAATGCGGTAGACCTGATGCGGACCGAGGCAGACTTGGAAAAAGTTATGGACTATACCCACGAGTCGCTTGATCACCTCGAGATCAGCCACAAAGTGTTTCCGGTCTCAAGCAAACAAGCAGTGGCGTCACATAATGATCAGTTTGAAGCGGCTAAGGCGGAAATCATCGAGATTGCCAACAGCAATGCCATCGGCATGCAGTATCAGTCCCTTAGGGAAACGGCCAATCAACTGGAAGCAGCAGTGGCTTCCAATATGCGGCGGTACCATAATCAGAATGAGGAAAAAGATCGCATTGAAACGCTGCGGCGCCGCCTCCTTGAAACACTTGCTGACTACAGTGCGCAGCAATTTGCCCAAACCTTGCATCAGGAGATCGACATCATCCTCTCCCATACTGAAAAGCAGCTGAAACTTAAACTCTATGATTACTTGAAATATTTGATATCGGTTGGGGACATAAAAGAACGGAATTTCATCGCCGACAATCTGACGGCGCTCTCCAATGACATCAATCAGCACCTTGGACTTGAACTCGCCACAAGTTTCAACGCAGTCTACCACAAGGCAGATGCCGAGCTTACGCAGTCCTTGACAACCATCAACGAAGACTTGGGCGCAGCCATGATCGCCAGTCGTATTGAAGACGGGCGTGTGCCGAGGCCACAGCCGGAACTACGCATCGATCCGCAAGTCCTGTTGGACCATCAAAAAGCACTTCATAAATCGAGGAGTCAGCCTAAAGCATTCAGGAGCCTCCTACTCGAACTGTCCGAGGCGATTGTCGCATCCATCGATTTCGAAACGCTAAAAAAAGAACTGATGCAGATGGCAGATGAGTATCTGAAAGCCAAAGACGCCGTTTTGGATGATGCACTCAACACTGTCTCACAAGCATTGAATGAACCGCTTGATGACATCAGTGAAACGGATTATGAAGAAGACCAGGCACTTTTCGAACAACTGAAAAGGCATAAAGGAGATTGAGAAATGATTATCGACAGTATCGAAAATAATCTACGCGGCACACAGTTCGTGCCCGTCGATTGCCGTAATGTCATGGATGATCTAGACGCATCCGCCGCGATGGTAGCGGACGAACCATATCTAGGCCGCCATGTCCCCCAAAAGCCATGGATGTTCACATCAGAAGGATTGAATGAAGGGCGTCATCCCATACCACCAGGCTCAGTGGTAGGCGCACTTTATGCTGCACTGAAGCAAGATGTGGATGCCGAGCTGCTTCTGTTGGATAAAGAGGACGCATTCTTCCATACGCGCCTCTATTATCTATTCAAGCTCTATGGCTTCCATGCTGTACTGTGGAATGACTCATGGGAGAATCTTAAAGATCCCGGCCTCACGCTACTGGAGCACACGCCTTCCTTACCGGATGAAGTTGATGAATCCCGTGATGTACAGCCTCCAGATGCATCGATGCTCGCCACACTCGAAGACGTAGAGCATGCCGTGGGCACTGATGATGTGCTGCTGATCGACGTCAGGGCACACAAACGCTACCTCGGTGACACTGAACCGATCGACTTTAAGAAAGGGCATATACCAGGGGCTGTAAATATCCCGTATTCCGACGTCTTCAGATCGGGCCGTCTGGATATGGGCAGCCTGGAACACCTCAGACCCTTCCTGTCGGAATTCAAGGAACTTATAGTCTATTGCGGCTCGGGCATGAGTGCGACTCCGCCATATTATGTACTCGACAACATGGGGGTGCCGGTGCGCCTTTATGGCGGCAGCTTCTCGGAATGGATCCTCCATCACGATGTGGAAATCGGTGAGTCGGATATGCATGAAAGGATGGCAAAATTTGAAGGATAAAAATCTGATAATAGACGGCATGGCCCTCTTGTTTCGCCATTTCTACGCGACCAGTTTCAGGCAGCAGTTCATGTACAGTGCTTTCGACAGACCGACCAACGGCGTGCAGGGTGTTGTGCGCCATGTCTTCAAACTGGTCGAAACCTTGCAGCCGACCCGGCTCATCATCACATGGGATATGGGATCACAGACGATCCGCAATGATTGGTATCCAGACTATAAAAAGAATCGCACAGCCCCGCCCGATGAGCTGATTCCGCAATTCGACCACATCAAGGAAGTATTTGATGACCTCGGCATCTTCCAGATCGGCATCAGAGGCTACGAAGCGGATGACATTATCGGTACGCTATCAACTGCGCTCGACGATGTCGTGATGGTCAGCGGTGACCGCGACCTTCTGCAGCTTTTGGATGAAGAAAATGAGTTGTGGCTGACTAAGAAAGGCTATACCGAATACCATCACTACACAAAAGAACGTTTTATAACGGAACATGGCATCACCCCTAGGCAATTCGTCGATGTAAAGGCGCTGATGGGGGATGCAAGTGACGGATATAAAGGCGTCAAGGGCGTGGGCGAGAAAACCGCATTCAAACTGATCCGGGAATATGGCAATATAGATAATATGCTGACTAATCTCGACACCCTGACTCCAGCACTGAAAAAGAAGATTGAAGTGGATATGGCATCTTTAAGGATTGCCCATCAGTTGGCGAAGATCATTACCGATGTCCCGCTTGACGCAAATGAGATAAGTGAATCGAGCATACTGCGCCTGTCCCTTCAGGACGTCGATCAGGTGCTCTTGGCACATGATTTGTCCATCGCCAGAAAATATGTAGGGAAGCTCGGTCTCTAGGAGGGTCTGTATGACGCGTGTATATATAGATGCAGCAGCAAGCACCAACCCGAAGGCCGCTGCCGGCGCTGTAGTCTTCAAGGATGACTCAGCACAAAAAGAATTCACCACGTATCTCGGGGAGATGGATAACCATGAGGCGGAGTGGGCGGTTTTGGAATTTGCTGTAGATAAGGCGCTTGAGCATGGTTTCCACTCATTGATCATCCACACCGATTCAAAAGTCATTGCAGATAGTTTCGATAAAAACCACGTCAAAAATAAAGTGTTCCGAAAATATTTTATGAGTGTTTCAGACAAGATAGGCGAATTGACATTGTTCATCATCAGCTGGACCCCGAGGAATAAAAATAGACATGCTGATGCACTCGCAAAAGATGCACTGTTCAGGCACCGGAAAAACTGATTGGGTGGCCTTGCCTTTTTTTATGGAAGGAACTTCGTTATAATCATTGGAGGAGGTTGAAAAGTGAATACAGATGTACTTGATAAAATTAATGATCTAGAAGAAAAGTACTGTCACGGCTGCCTTCTCAAAGAATTGAACCGTTCCGAAGGCACGAGGACAGCTGCACATAATTTCTGCATCCATGAGTGTTCGGTCGGTATTTCGATCCGTACACATGGCAATAAACTTCAATAGGAGGATTATAATGGAAATTGTAAAAATTGAACCTACACCAAGCCCTAATACAATGAAAATCACTGTGAGTGAAGAGAAGAAGGAAATGAAGTCATCGACTTATCGTGCTGTTTCAGATGATGCACCTGAGTTCATCAACCGTGTACTTGAATTGGAGGATGTGACCAGCGTCTTTCACGCCCTCAATTTCATATCAGTTGATAAGTCGCCGAAGGCAGACTGGGAAACGCTCATTCCCCAGATCGAGCAGACTTTCGATTCCAGCAATGACGACGAAGTAAAAAAAAACTAGAATCTGAAAATGCCTTTGGGTCCGTCTCGGCCCAAGTGCTTACATTCAAGGGCATACCTTACCAGATTAAGCTCAACGATGGCCAAGAACACCGCAAGCAGCTGCCAGAACGTTTCACCGATGCTGTTGAAGCGGCAACCCTTCCTGAAGACAACATCATCATGCTCAGGAAATGGGAGGATTATGGCACTAGGTACGGGGAGCCTGAATCAATCTTCCAGGAGTTGACTGAAGAGCTTGAAGCGCTTCATGATGATGAAGTGCTTAAGACCATGGTAGAGGAAGCAAAGACAAAGAAGACACCGGAACCAAAACGCTACTTCAAAGTAGAGAAGTCCGACTTCACTGCACGCGACAACTGGAAGGAACGCCTGTGGCTGCTCAATCATATGGAGACACCCACACAGGATGATTATCCCATCCTATCAATTGCCCTAGACGATGAGAAGATGCAGATCAGGCGGGAAGCGGTGAGCCTGCTGGCAATGATTGAGGAGCGTGAGACGCTGCCTTACCTTAAAAAAGCCCTGCAGGATCGTTCTGTACCTGTCAGACGGACTGCTGGTGATGCGTACAGTGACCTTGGATACAAAGAAGGGTTGCCGGACATCTATCCCTTACTCGGCGACAAGAGTCCGATTGTACGGTGGCGTGCAGCAATGTTCATATATGAGGTCGGCGATGAAGAAAGCTTATCTCATTTAAAGGCGCATAAAGATGATCCGCAGTACGATGTAAGGCTGCAGATCGAAATGGCCATCACCCGGATAGAGCAGGGCGAGGAAGCCCTCGGTAGCGTATGGAAGCAAATTCAGGAAAGGGAGCGATAATATGAACGCCTATGAAGAGTACATGAAGGAAATGGCACGTCCGATGCGAGAGGAATTGACTGGCATATCTTTCAATGACCTTACTACAGCAGAAGAAGTCGATCAGTTCATGAAGGATATCGGCAAAGATGAAACGGCATTTGTGGTTGTAAACAGCGTCTGTGGTTGTGCAGCGGGACTCGCACGACCTGCTGCCGTAACTGTAGCAGAACAGAACCCCATCAAGCCGGATCATAAAGCAACGGTATTCGCCGGCCAGGACAAGGAAGCGACTGAACGTATGCGTGATTACATTGGTCAAGCGCCTTCCAGTCCTTCCATGGCCCTTTTCAAAGGGGATGCACTTGTTCATTTTGTACCCCGGGAAAATATTGAGGGTCGGGATGTGCATGACATCATGATGGACTTGAAAGAAGCGTTTGATGAAAACTGTTCAAAATAAAAACAGGAAAGGCCAAGCCTTTCCTGTTTTTATTGGATAGGATCTACTCAAAAATACTCATCGACATCAAATAGAGAGCAAGAAGAGTGAGACCGACCGTCATAAATATTTCCATGATCGACACCCCAAATCAAATAAATTTTTTACTGTTTTAATTGTATTCAATGTATATTATATATAAAGACGTCCAAAAAGAAAAGGGGAGGATCTAATGAATACTTTTGATGATACTTATCATGAGCTTATGAAAAAAATCAAAAGCGAGGGCAGTTACAAGAATGACCGCACCGGGACCGGCACATATTCGTTGTTTGGTTATCAGATGCGCTTTGACCTTAAAGAAGGATTCCCGTTACTGACAACCAAAAAGGTGCTTTTCAAAATGCTTGCAACAGAATTGATATGGTTCATACGCGGGGATACGAACATACGTTTCCTGCTTCAATACAACAATAATATATGGAACGAGTGGGCGTTTAAAAATTGGGTCGAATCCGCAGAATATGAAGGCCCGGATATGACCGATTTCGGACGCCGTGCGCTGGAAGATGAATCATTCAATGAAACTTACAAAGAAGAGATGGCGCGTTTTAAAAATAAAATTTTGGAAGATGATGCATTCGCCGAGGAATACGGTGATCTTGGAAATGTCTATGGCAAGCAATGGCGCCATTGGCAAGGCCCGGACGGCTCGTTTACCGATCAGTTGAAGAACGTAGTCGAAAGCATCAAAAAGAATCCGGATTCAAGAAGACATATCGTTACGGCGTGGAATCCTGCCGAAATCGATGGTATGGCATTACCACCATGCCACGCCTTCTTCCAATTCTATGTAAACGATGGGAAGTTGAGTCTGCAGCTCTATCAGAGAAGCGGAGATGTTTTCCTGGGCGTACCATTCAATATAGCAAGCTATGCGCTATTGCTTGAGCTCGTTGCACGGGAGTGTGGTCTGGAGGCGGATGAATTCGTCCATACCTTGGGAGATGCGCATATCTACACTAACCATATGGACGCAGTAAATGAACAGCTCGCCCGTAAGAGCTTCAGTCCTCCTAAAATAAAAATAAAAGGCAATAGATCAATGTTCGAGCTGGAATATGAAGATTTCGAAGTCATCGACTATGACTGCCACCCTTATATCAAGGCACCAATAGCCGTCTAGGAGGAGAATCATGATATCTTTAATAGTCGCTTATGCCGACCAATCTGTAATTGGCTTTAAAAATGAAATGCCCTGGCATCTTCCCGAAGATCTTAAACATGTAAAGCAACTGACGGAAGGGAATACAATCGTCATGGGGCGTAAGACATTCGAGTCTTTGGGACGTCCCCTACCCAATAGGCGTAATGTGGTATTGACGCGCGATGAAACTTTCAGTGCAGAAGGCATCGATGTCATCAATCATATTGATGCAATCAATTCCTTGGAGGGAAAAGTATTCATCTTTGGAGGGAGCACCATCTATGATCAGACGATGCACCTTGTAGAGGAAATGCATATCACCCGCATTCACAGACGCTTCGCTGGTGATACATTCTTTCCCGATTATGATCCTTCCGAATGGGAATTGGTCGATAAGATTGAAGGGACTCAAGATGAAAAAAACAGATATCCTTATGAATTCCTGCACTATAGACGCAAATGAATAATGAGAGGAGTGGGGGCTTGAACGTCTGGAAATCTCTCTTCGCAATACTGCTGTCCATCAATATTCTGTTCATCATCTGGGTAACCATTACATTCAGCAATTCATACGATCTGCCTGATGAGAAAAACGGTAATTATAATACAGCAGAATCGGGTATAGAGTTGAAGATGACCAATCAGTCAGTGCAATCCATCCTCAACGATGTAATCGATGATGACTCCATTCAGATTTCTGTGGGTGAAGCAGGCATCTACTTTAAGGCTGTGCAGAGTGTCCTTGGCATTGACGTAGAGACTTCTCTGAACTTGGAGCCTGTCTCTATAGGTGAAGAACTTGTCTTTGCAGTAAAAGATATCGATGTTGCCGATCTGCCGCTCACCCAAGATATGTTCTACTCAATCATCAAAAATCAAAGCGACCTCCCAGAAGGCATCCGTTTTGATGAAGATGAGCGTGCACTATTAATCAACATCAAAGCATTAACGCAGGATTTTAAAATGGAAGTGGAAGTCGAAAAGATTGATTACCGGAATGACGAGTGGTATTTTTCAATAATAAATGATTAAGAGGTGAGTAATTTGTCAACAGCTACACTAGCAGGAGGATGTTTCTGGTGCCTGGTCAAACCATTCGACCAATTTGATGGTGTCAATTCCGTCGTGTCTGGCTATTCGAATGGACATGTGGAAAACCCTACGTACCAGCAAATCTCAACCGGCACAACAGGACATGTTGAGGCCGTTCAAATTGATTTTGATGAAACTGTAATGCCTTACGAAAAACTATTGAATATCTTTTTCCAGACTTTCGATCCAACTGATACAGAAGGTCAGTTTGGTGATAGAGGCCCGCAGTATGCACCGGCTGTTTTCTATCATGATGACAAGCAAAAAGAAATTGCAGAATCTGTAATTGCAGATTTGGACAAACAGAATATATTCAATGGTCCGATAAAAACACCTGTTTTACCTTACAAAAACTTCTATAGAGCTGAAGAAGAACATCAGGATTTCTATAAAACCAACAGTGCCCATTATAATGCGTACTTTAAAGGTTCCGGCAGAAAAGCATTCATAGAAAAGCATTGGGGGATGAAATAAAATGGCAATAGAACGTCATGAATCAGAGTTATCACCAGAAGAATATAGTGTAATGAAGGATAATGGGACTGAACCACCATTCCAGAATGAATATTGGAATCACTACGAGGATGGCCTTTATGTCGATAAATTAAAAGGCACACCGTTATTCACTTCGAGGGATAAATTCGCCTCCGATTGCGGTTGGCCAAGTTTTGCCAAAACAATTTCAGAGGATGTAAGTGAAAAATTCGATGAATCCTTCGGGATGCGTAGAACTGAAGTGAGGAGTGAAGCTTCAGACAGCCATCTTGGCCATGTCTTCGAAGATGGCCCTAAAGAATTGGGTGGCTTGCGCTACTGCATCAATTCAGCCGCTATGGACTTCATACCGAAAGATGAACTCGAAGAAAAAGGTTATGGGGAATACCTCAAATTATTCGATTGAATTTCAAATCCATTTTGATAGGAGAGTAAAATTATGTTCAAAAATCTATTTGGTAAAAAAGACAATGCTGAGAAGAAATTGGAAATCACAAGTCCGTTGAACGGTGAATATGTAAAACTTGAAGATATCCCAGACCCGGTCTTCGCCGAAAAAATGATGGGCGAAGGGTTTGGCGTCAATCCTTCCGACGGTGAAGTCGTTGCGCCCGTCTCCGGGACAGTCATGCAAGTATTTCCAACAAATCATGCAGTCGGACTCAGGACTGCCAATGGGCTGGAAGTTCTGATCCATATCGGTCTTGAGACTGTAGCTATGAAAGGTGAGGGCTTCACAGGCCATGTTTCAGAAGGAGATTCCGTCGAAAAAGGGGATCCACTTGTCACTTTCGATATGGAACTGGTAAAATCAGAAGCGAACAGCACCATTTCTCCTGTCATCATCACGAATAGTGATATGCTGGATGAATTCAAGGTTGAGGATGTCACCAACTTAAACAGGGCCGACACTGTAGTTGTGACCGCTACCGTCAAATAATGAAGAATCATTCGTTCTACCAGTACATGAAAATAAGAAAAGGTGAAAACTCACCAATCGGAGGTTTAGCCGAACATATCTTAAAAGATCCCATGTTCCCGAAATATTCCACTGAATATCCTGAGGTTACGGAATACCTTGAGAACAATCCATATGAAGATATGCCGCTTTCGCATTTTGATACTGCTTTTGACGATTACCTCAACTGGCTGCAGCATTAAGACAACTTAAGATAAAGGAGCAATAAAACAATGAGTATTCATATCAATGCCAAAAAAGGTGATATCGCCGATACTATACTACTGCCGGGAGATCCACTGCGCGCGAAATATATCGCTGAGAACTTCTTGGATGATGTCACTTGCTATAATGAAGTCCGTAACATGCTCGGATTTACAGGGTACTACAAAGGAAAACGCATTTCCGTCCAAGGGACTGGTATGGGAGTACCTTCAATTTCCATTTACATCCATGAACTTATGGACGAGTATGGCGTTAAAAACCTGATACGTGTTGGAACTTGCGGTGCTATACAAAAAGATGTCGAAGTAAGGGATGTTATACTTGCCCAAAGCGCATCAGGAGATTCGTATCAGAACCGTAAACTTTTCAAGAACATTGATTTTGCTCCAACATCCGATTTCGAATTGCTGCTCTCAAGTTATAATGAAGCGCAGAAAAAGGGCATGAATGTTAAAGTCGGAAACATATTCACAGCTGATTCCTTCTATGATGAGAATGGCAATATTGAACAGTTGGCGGAATATGGAGTATTGGCGCTTGAAATGGAATCCACTGCATTGTTTACAATCAGTAAAAAATTCAATGCCAGGGCGCTTTCAATTCTGACGGTTTCCGATCACGTGTTAACGGGTGAAGCAACTTCAAGTGAAGAAAGACAAAC
The DNA here is from genome assembly GCF_039538805.1 of Salinicoccus jeotgali. GTDB lineage: Bacteria > Bacillota > Bacilli > Staphylococcales > Salinicoccaceae > Salinicoccus > Salinicoccus jeotgali. Next base: position 106,883 of record NZ_BAABCK010000023.1, read on the forward strand.
TTCTTTCAATGAAATGATAGAGGTTGCCTTAGAAGCAAGCCTGCCATTCATTGGAGAAGAAAAATAATTCCAAAAGAAAGGAAAGGTGTCGACACCTTTCCTTTTTACATATATTTGTTTAATTTTCATCTTTAAACTGGTAAACTGTTACTTAATTATTCAAGTAGAAATTAGGTGTAGATTTTGAAAGAAGAGCATGATTCAAATAATCCCCGAAAAGTCGGGGCCAAACATATAAATATCAATTTTTTCTGGTTCCTCATCATAATACTTACTTCCATCATACTTTCTGCAGTTATTACTGCGTTGAGCCTTGAAGCAGGCAATGAAAAAGCAGTGAATGTAGGTACTGATACCAGGAGTGAGTTTTCCAAACTCTATAGTGTCTATGACACCATCACTGACAACTACTACGATGATGTCGACAAAAACGCACTGATAGAGTCATCAATACAGGGAATGGTTGAAGGTCTCGACGACCCCTACAGCGAGTACATGAACAACGAGGAAATCGCTTCGTTCGAAGAATCCGTCAGTGGAGACTTCGAAGGTATAGGCGCAGAAGTGATGCAGGAAGGCAGTCGCATTATCATCACATCTCCAATGCGGGGTTCTCCGGCTGAAGAAGCCGGAGTCGAGCCTGGCGATGAAATACTTGCAGTTGATGATGAGCCAGTGGAAGGTATGAATGTACAAGAAGCAGTTCAACTTATCCGCGGGGAGAAAGGTACGGATGTCACCCTTACTCTTGTAAGAAATGAGGGGGACCCATTTGAGATTACGATTACCCGTGATACCATCCATATCGATAGTGTTACCTATGAAGAGGTAGATGGAGTCGGCCATATCAGCATAAACAGATTCCAAAGAGGCACCAATGATGAATTCGAAGCTAAATTGAATGAAGCTGCAGAAGCCGATATTGAAGACCTTATCATCGATTTCAGAAATAACCCGGGCGGTCTCTTGGATGAGGCAGTCGGCATGATCAACCAATTCATCGATGAAGGGGAAACTGTACTTTATCTAGAAGAGAATGGGGGAGAACGAAAAGAAATTACAGCACCTGGACCTTCAAATGAAAACACGGACGACTTTAATCTATATATAATGATTAATGAAGGTTCAGCGAGTGCTTCCGAAGTCTTCACCGGAGCAATGGACGATTTGACTGATGTCACAATTGCCGGCACAGAGTCATTCGGTAAAGGTATTGTTCAACAGACAATCGAATTCGGTGATGATTCCCTTCTCAAGTACACTGATACAAAATGGCTTACGCCAGAAGGCAATTGGATTCATGAGAAAGGTATCACACCGGATATCCGACTAGTGAACCCTGATTATTACAGAGTCGAAATGCTTGGGCCTGATGAAGTCTTTACAGAAGGCATATCCGATGAAACTGTTCCTTCCATCAAGGTCGCGCTCGATACTCTCGGATATGCAGTGGATGATTTTGATGAGTCCTACGATAAGAAGCTGACGAAAACAGTGATGAAGTTCCAGGCTGATAATGATCTCGAACAGACAGGCAACGTCACTGGCGAGACAGCCACTGCCATAATGAGTGAGCTGCGGACCTACATCAATGAAAACGATGCGCAACTCAATTATCTTGTGGATTATATCAATGGTGATTATACACGTCCTGAAATCGAAGAGTATGCAAAAGAACATGCGGAAATACTTGAAATGCAGAAACCAGAAGAAGACGATTCAGAAGAAAGTTCTGAAGAGTCCCCTGACGAAGAAGATACAGAAGAATAATCCAGAAGCCGTATGAACATAATGTTTATGCGGCTTCTGATTGTACAGCAAGTCAAAATAGTTTAAAGTAATTACAATAGAACAGTAATGGAGGAAAGTATGGAACTTAAAAAAAGAAAAGTTGCCCTTACCGGAGGCGGAACTGTGGGACACGTCATGCTTAATAAATTGATGATTCCATGCCTGATAAACCGGGGGATAGAACCTATCTACATCGGATCGAAAAAAGGAATTGAGAAAGAAATAATCGGTGCAACATCGATCAAATACTACAACATCTCGAGTGGTAAGTTAAGACGCTATTTCTCGATGGAGAACCTTAAAGATGTAACACGCGTTGCAAAGGGCATCGGTGATGCCAGAAAAATTCTTAAGAAAGAAAAGGTGGAATTTGTATTTTCAAAAGGGGGGTTTGTCAGCGTGCCTGTAGTACTGGCCGCCAGATCACTCGGCATACCTGTATATATCCATGAGTCTGACATTACACCTGGCCTGGCAAATAAAATTGCCGTTAAGTTTGCCACACAGATTTTCGTCACATTCAAAAAAACCCTAGACTATCTGCCACAAAATAAAACTGAATATCTGGGCCCTGTAATACGTGACGAATTGACACGTGGATATGATGAGATTGGGTATGAACTTACAGGATTCACTCCTGAAAAACCTGTAATGATAGTGATGGGGGGATCACTTGGCGCGAAATCAATCAACAACTTCATCAGGAAGAATCTCGACGTGCTGACTAACGAATGGCAGATTATCCATCTGTGCGGTAGAGGAAACTATATTGAGGGGCTGGATAATCCGAATTATAAACAATTTGAATTCGTCAAAAAAGAATTGCCGCATCTTATGAAAATTTCCAAGATTGCAGTTGGCCGTAGTGGCTCCAATGCAATCTACGAGTTTTTGCTGAATGAAAAACCAATGATCCTCATCCCACTTCCTAAAGGACAAAGCCGGGGAGATCAGGTTGAGAATGCAGATTATTTTAAAGAGAAAGGATATGCAGAAGTCATTGATGAAGAGGTACTCGGCATAGATACTTTCCAAGAGGCCGTGAACCGCATCCGAGACGATGAAGATGAGATACTTGCCAGAATGAAGCAATTTGATGCAGGTTTCCGTCCAAAGGACCTGGTGGATATGCTGGTGGATAAGGAGGCGGATTAATGAGCCGCACAAAGAAATTTTCGCTTTTCATGGTATTCGTTCTGATCTTCGGTACCATTGCACTATTCCATGAATCACGGGTCGGCCGCTGGGTGGACAAAGAAGTTTACGAACTTATATATGCTTCTGAGAGTTTCATCACTACAGCATTGATGCTTGGCTTTACCCAAGTCGGAGAAGTCCTCTCAATGATTATATTATCAGTGATGATGATTACTATATTGATGCTCTATAGATTAAAGTATGCGACTTTATTTCTGATCATATCCATGCTCTCCAGCAGCATACTTGTCCCAGTGCTGAAGAATTCCTTTGATAGAGAAAGGCCTTCGATGCTCCGGCTGATAGAAATTACAGGATTCAGTTTCCCGAGTGGCCATGCAATGGGTTCGACCATCTTTTTTGGCTCGTTGATGGTTCTGGTGAAAAACAGTTCCCTCAATCACAAGACCTTACTTTATAGTCTCGCGGCGTTTTTTATAATAATGATTTCATCATCACGGGTATACCTAGGCGTACATTATCCAACTGATGTAATAGCTGGAATTGTCGGAGGTATTGCTGTAGTGACAGGTACAAGTTTTATTATGCATAAAAAGCTTGACAGAACTCGTCTACAACGATAAAATTTTAATTGAAAATGATTCTCAATGAGAATAAGCCCCCCTTATTAATCTAATCATTTTCAAAAACTATATATCCTTTCTAAGTGGTATGGCTGTTTTTCAGCTATACCACTTTTTGTTGCTATCCTTTCTTAGAAATGAAGATTAGTGATATGATATGTAAAAAGAATGATAGGAAGATTACGATGAAACAAATACTTGTAGTCGAGGATGAGCTCAATCTTGCCCGTTTTATAGAACTTGAGTTGACGCATGAAGGGTATGGAGTCACATCAGCTTCGGATGGCGAAGATGGGTTGAGGAAAGCAATGGAAAATGATTATGACTGCATTCTCCTTGATCTCATGTTGCCCGGATTAAACGGTCTTGAAGTATGTAGAAGGCTAAGAAAGGAAAAAGACACTCCGATCATCATCATCACTGCGAAAGGGGAGACGTATGATAAAGTCATAGGTCTTGATTATGGTGCCGATGACTACATTGTCAAACCTTTTGAAATCGAGGAGCTTCTCGCAAGAATCAGAGTGATTATGAGACGCTCACCATCTAAAGGGAATGCAAGCGAGATACTCAGTACCAATGGCATCAAGATAAATTCCGACGCCCACCATGTCTCCGTTGACGGCAATCCAATCGAATTGACGAAGACTGAATATGATCTTTTGTATCTGCTGATGAAGAATGCCGGGATCGTGCTCCAAAGAGAGACTATTCTAGACCATGTATGGGGATATGAAAGTGAAGTTGAAACGAATGTAGTGGATGTCTACATCAGATACTTAAGGAATAAATTGAAGCCCTATAATAAGCACAAGCTGATTGAAACTGTAAGGGGAGTAGGGTATGTGATCCGAACATGAATAAGAAATCGTTGAAGTATAAATGGCTGAGGCTATCCACCCTGATTATATCAGTAACCTATCTGATCTTCAGTTCGATGCTCATATATTTCACCAGTATATATTTGAAGGATCAGGAGTACCGTTCAGTCGATAGAAGTATTGAAGAATTGGAAAGCTTATATGAAACGCAACCGATCAACACCATAAGCCAGGATGAAGTGTATTCAAGCCTATATGACAGACAGAAGATGATACTCTATACCCAAGGTGGCGAGGAGGTCTTCAGCGCCACTACCGGTATACCGATGAAGCTTGATATTGATTTGGAAGCTGTTTCTGAACGGGAAATAAAGGAGTCTGAAATCGATCAGGAAGATTTTCTTATAGGCAGCACCAAAATTGATTCACAGTATTGGGATGGTTACATTTCAGTCATCCATCCCTTGAACTCATACAATTCAGTGATCCGCATGATGATGTTCATAGCAACAGTAGTTGGTTTCATGTCGATTCTCTTCACCTCCGTCATCAGCTACTTCTTTTCCAATAGGATGGTGCGCCCAATCAGGAAGATTGCGAACCAATTGAAACGGATCGAAGAGCAAGGCTTTTCTGAACGTCTGAAGATTACAACCAATTCAGAAGAAACGGACTATATGATCGATTCATTCAACCATCTGATGGATTCACTGGAACAATCCTATAATCAGCAGAAACAATTCGTCGAGGACGCCAGTCATGAACTACGGACTCCCCTCCAGATTATCCAGGGGCATCTGAAATTAATAAGCAGATGGGGAAAGCATAAGCCTGAAGTTCTGGATGAGTCATTGGGCATATCCATCGACGAACTGAGACGGATTAATAAATTGGTCGAAGAACTCTTGATCCTTACAAAGAACGAAGGTAAACCCGATATGAATATGGAGAAGGTGGATATTAACGAAGAGGTCAGAAGCCGTGTTGAATCTATGAGGAAACTCCATTCTAATTATACTTTCACACTTGACTTGGAAGAAGAACCGATCAAATATATGATCAACCCCTACCACCTCGAACAGATACTCGTCATATTTCTTGATAACGCCATAAAATATGATAAAGATAGATGTCACATAATGATTACTACAGAAATGAAAGAAGATCATTTTGACATAGTCATCATGGATTATGGCATTGGAATACCGGAAAAGGAAATCGAAGCCATATTCGATAGGTTCTATAGAGTGGATAAATCAAGGAGCAGAGAAATGGGAGGCAATGGACTCGGCCTTTCAATTGCGAAAAAGCTTATTGAAAGCTATAGGGGAAATGTCTGGCTGGAAAGCGAAGAAGGACAGTTTACGAAGGTAACAATCCGTTTTTATATGAAAAAGTGACCTAAAGTAGCTTATTCTATGTTTTGCTCTTATTATTGGCTTTAAAACCTTATTCTATAGTGCTAAAATGGAGCTGTATAAGTTAAAAAGATTCTAAAGAGGGTGTGGCAAAATGCAGGAGAAAGAACTTGAGAATGCCCCGGTACGTTTCGGCGCTAACATGGGAATGCTTCTCGAGCTTCATGAAATGTATCAGGAAGACCCAAACAGTGTAAGCGAAGAAATGCGATTCCTGTTTGAAAATCTCAGCTCGGGTGGTGCTGTTGCCGATTCTTCGGGAACTGACCATAAGAAGGTGAAGAATCTACTTCACCTCATCGACAATATAAGGCTATTTGGACATTTGAAATCGGAAATCTACCCCGTGTATGACCCTGATATAAAAAATGTGCCAAGTTTGGATTTCAAAGATTACGACCTCACTGAAGAAGATCTGAAAAATATGCCTGCTACTGTTGTCAGCGAGTATCTGAGCGATGACAACGATAATGCATATGAGGCATTAATGCAGCTTCATGACCTTTACACTGGACCGATTGCATACGAATACATGCATGTCAATGACACTGAGGAACGCCAGTGGTTCAAAGAGATGATTGCAGATCAGCGTAATTTTGAAATGTCAGATGATGAAAAGAAGCACCTCTTCAAAATGCTGGCTAAAGTAGAAGGCTTTGAAAAGTACATTCATAAAAACTTCGTTGGTGCGAAAAGGTTTTCTATTGAAGGTCTTGACTCCATTGTCCCTATGCTTGATCACTTGCTTACGCTTATGGCGGGACAGGGGATACCAAACCTTCAGATCGGTATGGCTCACCGTGGGCGTCTGAATGTACTGACGCACATTCTTGAAAAACCATATGAAATGATGATCAGTGAATTCATGCATACCGATCCTATGAAATTCCTTCCTGAAGATGGTTCCCTGGAAATAACACAGGGCTGGATGCGCGATGTCAAATATCACCTTGGAGGCGCTAAAACGCGTTCTGATAAAGGTCTTGAGCAACGTATCACCCTCGCCAACAACCCAAGTCACCTTGAAGTCGCGGGCCCTGTAGTCCTCGGCAGAACAAGGGCACAACAAGAGACTGCGAACCTTGCTGGTCGTCCAGAACAGGATACCAACAAAGCAATTGCAGCCATCATACATGGAGATGCTGCCTTCCCGGGACAAGGAATTGTGTACGAATCACTTAACCTAGGTAAATTGAAGGGCTATTCAGTCGGTGGTTCCCTGCACATCATTGCAAATAATAGGATTGGCTTCACCACTGAAGAAACAGATGCAAGGTCAACTGTCTATGCTTCAGACCCTGCACTTGGTTTCGACCTGCCTGTGATACATGTCAATGCGGATAAGCCAGAACATGTCTTGCGTGCAATGGAAATCGCCCTGAGATATAGGCAGCAATTCGGTAAGGATATCGTCATAGATGTAATCGGCTACAGAAGATATGGCCATAATGAGATGGACGAACCTTCCGCTACAAACCCACTGCTCTACAAGGAAGTCAAGTCGCGTGAAACTCTTGAAGAACTTTATGGTGCCAGACTCGTTGATGAAGATATTCTTTCTGAAGACGAGAAGCAGGAAATTATCCAGAGTGTCTTTGATGAAATGAGAGCAGCGCATGATGCCATCGATAAGAATGATACAAATATAGATGGTGACCTTAAAGCTCCGGACTCGGTGATGGAAGGTCAAGATAGTAACTCCGAAGACAATATTTCAAGGGAGAGACTCCAAAAGATTAATGATGCGCTCTTGGATTATCCAGAGAATTTCACCGTATTCAAAAAACTTTCCAAAGTCTTAGACCGTCGAAAAAAACCTTTCGAGGATGATAAAGAGCTCGTGGACTGGGCACATGCTGAAGCACTTGCTTTCGCTACAATCAATCAGGATGGCACCCCTATCCGTCTGACAGGACAGGACTCCGAAAGGGGCACATTCGCCCAAAGACATGCGGTACTCCATGATCCAGAAAGTGGTGAAGAACTTGTACCTCTTCACAACGTAGAAGATCTGAGTGCTTCATTCGATATACACAACTCACCATTATCCGAAGCTGCTGTAGTCGGATTTGATTATGGCTATAACATTGAACATAAAGATGTTATGACGATATGGGAAGCGCAATATGGCGACTTTTCAAATATGGCTCAAGTTTTATTTGATAATTTCCTATCGTCCGGGAATGCCAAATGGGGAGAAACTTCCGGCATGACCCTCTTCTTGCCACATGGACAAGAAGGTCAAGGGGCGGAGCATTCTTCAGCACGGCTTGAGCGTTACCTTCAGCTTGCGGCAGAAAATAATATGACGGTTGCAAACCTATCCAGTGCATCCAATTATTTCCATCTATTGCGTAAGCAAGCTCAATACATGGATACCGAAAAAATGAGACCTCTGGTTCTAATGACTCCAAAAAGCCTGCTTCGCAACGCAATAGTGAGTGAACCGGTTAGTGCATTCACTGAAGGTCAATTCAGGGAAGTAATCATCCCTTCCTATAAAAAGACAAAAGTCAAAAAAGTATTGATTGCAAGCGGAAAAATGGCAGTAGACCTTCTTGCTGAACAAAAGGATAATCCTGACGATGAAATCATCGTTGTAAGGCTGGAGCAGATTTATCCATTCCCATCCGAACAGCTGAAAGATCTATTGGATGATCTAAAAAATCTCGAAGAAGTGCGATTTGTTCAGGAAGAACCGAAAAATATGGGTGCATACCATTATGCGTTGCCACTATTGCTCGAGATCCTGCCTGAAAAAGTGGAATTGAACTACGTCGGAAGGTTAAGGCGTGCATCTCCTGCTGAGGGCGATGGAGAATCCTATAAACTGATACAACAAAAAATAATCGAAACTGCTTTTAAATAATAGGAGGTTGAAAAATGGCTGAAGTAAAAGTACCGGAACTAGCTGAATCCATAACAGAAGGAACGATTGCGACTTGGTTAAAACAAAAAGGCGACTATGTTGAAAAAGGTGAAAATATCCTTGAGTTGGAAACTGATAAAGTCAACGTAGAAGTGATCAGTGAAGAAGCTGGTACCCTTACTGAACTGAAAGCTGAAGAAGGGGATACGGTTGAGGTCGGACAAGTCATTGCCATAGTTGACGAAAGCGGTAAAGCGGACTCTTCTGATGAACAAGCTTCAGAGAGTTCCTCTGATAATGAAAATGCCCAACCAAAACAAAAGAAAGAAGAAGCGCCTGCCAAAGAGGAGACAAAATCCGAAGAACCAGCGACATCAGAATCTTCCTCTGATGATGAACATGTAGTCGCTACTCCTTCTGCCCGCAAAATGGCACGTGAAAAAGGCATCTCAATCAGTGATATCAATGCTGCCGATCCACGTGGGTTGGTGAGGAGTCAAGATGTCGAGAACCATGGCAATAAACCTGCCGAAGAAAAAGCACCAAAACAATCACAGCAGCCTAAATCACAAGACTCCGGCAAACCTGAAAAGCCGGTAGTAAGGGAGAAGCTCTCACGCAGAAGGCAGACTATTGCCAAGCGTCTGCTGGAAGTTTCCCAGAACACTGCCATGTTGACGACATTCAATGAGGTTGACATGACAAATCTGATGGAACTCAGAAAACGTAAAAAAGAAGAGTTCCAGGAACGTCATGATGGTACCCGCCTTGGGTTCATGTCATTCTTCACCAAAGCTTCAGTAGCAGCACTAAGAAAATATCCAGCGGTAAATGCTGAAATTGATGGAGACGATCTCGTACTCAAACAGTTCTATGACATCGGTGTTGCAGTATCGACTGAAGAAGGTCTTGTAGTGCCTGTCGTACGGGACTGTGATCGTAAGACATTCGCTGAAATAGAGAGTGGCATCGCAGATATGGCGAAAAAAGCTCAAAATAAAAAGTTGGGTCTCGATGACATGACCGGCGGCTCGTTCACAATAACAAACGGTGGCGTCTTTGGATCACTGATGTCCACGCCTATCATCAATGGTACTCAGGCAGCCATTCTTGGAATGCATACCATCCAAAAGCGACCTGTTGCAATAGATGATGAAAATATGGAAAACCGCCCAATGATGTATATCGCACTAAGCTATGACCACCGTATAATTGATGGCAGAGAAGCAGTCGGTTTCCTGAAAACGATTAAAGATCTTGTAGAAAATCCTGAAGATCTACTTCTTGAAGGCTGATAATATATTTTGTGTCAGGCGTCCATGTGACGCCTGACTTTTTTATGTTAGAATCATATTAAATAAAATGACTGGAGAGATTGATATGTTACATGAAACATGGCACGAAAATGACCTAGGTACAGTAAAGGTAGTGCATACAGATGCCGAAAAGTATAAAGTTTCTGATATGTTGACTGTTGGTAAAACATATAAAATGGTGAACGAAACTGAAGAATATATATTCGTCATAGATAATTCCGGAAAAGTCGGCGGCTATTACAAGACATATTTCGAAAAAGTGGAATCATAATGGCTATTCGTTTTCTCCATAATGATGAAACCATATATGAAGATTCGAAAATAATAATGTCTCTGAATAAAAATCTCCTGCTCAAAGGGCCGACCGGGTCGGGAAAGACCAGACTTGCTGAAAATTTAGCTGAAGATATGAATAGTTCCATGTACAGCATCAATTGTTCAGTGGATGTAGATATAGAATCTTTGCTTGGTTTCAAGACAATCGAGTATATCGATGGCAAGCAGGAAGTCGTATTCGTGTCAGGGCCCGTCATACAGGCGATGAATGAAGGGGCAATTCTCTATATAGATGAGATAAATATGGCGAAACCGGAAGTTTTGCCTATATTGAATGCCGCTTTGGACTACCGCCGAACCATTACCAACCCTTTAACAGGTGAAACAACGACGGCAAAGGATGGATTTAATGTCATTGCCGCGATAAATGTCGGATATGTCGGAACAATGCCCATGAATGAAGCGCTACTCAACCGGTTCAACGTAATCGAACTCGGTTATGTCTCGAGAGAGGCACTGACTGAAGTTCTGAAAGCACAAAGCCTACAACAAGAGGAATCAGTCATTGACGCAATCACTCTTTTCCATACTGATCTCGTTACCATGACAGAACAGGGGCAGATTTCACAGGAAGCTTCCAGTGTCAGGAGTCTGATAGACCTCGCAGACTTATCTACTAAAATACCTATAAACCGTGCGTGTCGTCGCACAATCATTGATAAGCTCGATAGTAACCAGGAGAAGAAGGCGATTTTAAATGCAGCTGAGTTACGCTTTGGAAGGTGATGGATATCGCTTATTCATTTATTAAATTCAACGATGAAGTTATAGATTCAAAAATTATGATGGAGTTGACGGATCTGACGCGCCTTCTGCTCAAACAGGAAAAAACTACTGTGATGGTGCGTAAATTCAGTTACTTCAATCCAGTTGACAATATCTTCAATCTCAGTTTCTTTTGGAAACATAGACAGGATATATCCGAATTGGAAGGATTCAGATACGATATCCTGACACGCTATCCGTCCATTTTTATATTTGATTATACTCTATACAGTGAAATGAAAGAGGTATCCAGATTTACCCAACAAATCTTTCTTTCGCTGGAATACAACCGTACTAGAAGATATGCATTACAAGAACGTCCGTTAATAGTAGACATGATTGGTCCAGGTGACAATATTATGATGAAGGAATATGAAAAACCTTCCAAAAGTGATGCTGAGAAGTTTTTAAAAGGGTTTAATACAGCCATTTTAAAATCCGAAGGTTCATTTTATTTCATGGATGAATATTTTAATATCATCACCCATTCTACTGCTGAAAGTATAAAGCTGGCAAAAGAAATGACAGATTATTTGTCCAGGTACATCTCAGTGTCTTCAAAGTTTCAGATTCACGATATGCCGTTCAGTGAAATCGAGTCGGCCATCCGCCAAGATGATTTACGGAAGGATGCACAGAAACTAAAAAGCCAATCCAATGAAGACCAGCAGGATGAGATGAGGCAGATAGATACTAAAACGGATAGGGATGCGAGACAGGCTAATATGATTGGTGAGGCGGGAGACAACGCGTCCCAGAAAAACGACCATGGAAAGCAAAATGATTATAATGATGATGTTGATGATTACCACGAAGGTTTCGGCACAAATACTGGTGATAATCATTTCATGGACTCCTATTCTGCCAACCACGATGCTGTCCTGAATATTGTGCAACCTAAAATAAATCTCACGGATTACACGGATTACAGATCATTATATGATACCTATCACTCTGCAGCTCGGAAAATCATTCTAGAAATCATGCAGATTCTCGATTACAAGATAAATTCTATACAAGACAATCGATCTTCAGGCAGGCTCATGAAAAATCCAGTAGGACCAATGATTACAGGTAGCCATAAAGTTTTTACAAAGAAAAATACAGAATCGAGAGAAATAGATGCTGCATTTACTCTTATCATCGATCAATCTTTCTCTATGATGGAGAATCTCGAAGGATGCCGTAATGGGGCAATCATCATCAACAATGTCCTAAAGACGCTTGAAATCCCTCATCGCATCATTTCGCACCATGAAGATACATTTGAAGTCATGAAAAATCACTATCCCAACACCATCTATGAGCATATGGATTTCGAGCGGTCCAAATATTACTATCCTGTTTCTTTATTAAATATTGAAGCTTCGGGAGATAATAGGGATGGTATGATCTTAAGGCATGAGATGGAGCTTTTGAATAGGCGTAATGAAAAGAATAAATTCATCATTATGTTTTCAGATGGACTGCCAAGCGCAGAGGAATATAATCAGAGTGGCATAATTGACACTCATGAAGCCGTGCAGGAAGCAGCTAAAAATGGTATAGGAGTAATCAATATCTTCATAAACCAAGATAATGAAGAAAATACACTAGAAGCCATAAAAAATATATATGATACTAATGCTGTCATTGTTGACGATGCTGAAAATATCGTATATGTTCTGCCGCAACTTATGCAAAGACTACTGACGCAGATTTTATTGTAACTCTCTGCGTCTTATATCTGATAATTTAGAATTTTCATAGACTAAAACAGTTTTATACTGTAAACTAAAGTCTATCATTTATATCAAATTCAATTAGGAGGTCAATAAATGAAGTTTAAAAACAGTCTTATAGTTGGATTTATGTTGTTTGCCATGTTCTTTGGAGCAGGCAACCTTATTTTCCCTCCGGGTCTGGGTTTTCAAAGTGGAGATCTATTCTGGCTGGCGATTATCGGGTTCGTCATCACTGGAGTAGGGCTACCTCTGGTTGGGGTGATTGCAGGCTCAATCTCAAGAGGAGGGTATAGGGAATCACTGAAAGTGGTCCACCCCGTCTTCGCTGTTCTTTTTATGGTTGTTATATATTTAGCTATTGGGCCTTTCTTTGCCATTCCAAGAACTGCAACAACTGCATATGAAATGGCTGCTGTTCCATTTATCAATGGAGCAGGTGGAGTTAGTCTTCTTATCTTTTCAATTGTCTTTTTCATTATAGTATTCGCCCTCAGCTATAATCCAACAAGCATGGTCGATAATATCGGACGGTTTTTGACGCCTGTATTACTACTTACCATCGTCGCTCTTATCATTAAAGCAATAATGATGTATACAGGTAATGATCCAAATCCTTCTACCGAAGAATTTGATGCCAGTGCACCATTCTCTGTCGGTTTCACGGAAGGCTATCTGACTATGGATGCCATAGCAGCTATAGCATTCTCAGTTATCGTTTTGAACGCCATCAGAGGACTCGGCATCAACAGCCGGAAAGAATTGTTGATCGAAACTATAAAATCCGCTTCAATCGCAGCTCTGTTGCTTGGAATAATTTATATATCACTCGGTTGGATAGGCAATAGGGTAAATATAGGAGACGAAGTTATAGGTGACCAGAACTTGGGCACATTCATCCTTACATTCACCGCTAGCGACACCTATGGTGGTTTTGGGGCTGTATTATTAGGGGTTATTGTACTAGTTGCCTGTTTGACAACTGCCACAGGGCTCATCGTTGCAGTCAGTGAATATTTCAACAGTATTTTGCCTAAAATTTCATACGAAACTTTCGTCATCGGTTTCACATTGTTATCACTTATACTTGCCAACCAAGGATTGAATCAGGTAATACAGACAAGTGTACCTGTCCTTTACATCATCTATCCAGTCGCCATGGCGTCTGTTGCGTTGTTGTTCATAACATACTTTGTCCCTTCACCGAGACTCAGCTTCCAACTGCCTGTTTACCTTATAATCATAACCAGTGTTTTGGCTGTCATTCAACGTAATGGTTGGATGGATATCGGATGGATTGAAAACATGCCGTTATTCTCAAGTTCATTCGAATGGATTCCAGTAATGATAATCGGCTATATCGTTGGTTATCTGATAGGTCTCAAGAAAGAACGTATATCTTATTCTTAATAAAATAAAGAATCGGCCGATATTAGATATCTAATATCGGCCGATTCTTTTTAATAACGATGTTCATCTTTAAGTTCAAGTAGCCTTGATTTAAGCTCGTCTTCCATATTGACGAGTTCTTTTTCTGCAGCTTGCCTCTTTTGGGATCCTTCTTGCTGTATCCTTAGTGTTTCTTCTATAGTGCTGACAAGATTGTCCTGCGTGGTTTTCAGCGTTTCAATATCTACTATACCACGTTCATTTTCTCTCGCTGTTGTAATCGAGTTCTGCTTAAGCATCTCAGAGTTCTTTGTGAGCAAGTCATTAGTCGTGTTCGAAACAGCTTGTTGAGCCTGTGAAGCTGATTGTTGACGGAGTAGGGTCAACGCAATCGCCATTTGGTTTTTCCATAGTGGTATGCTCGTTAATATTGAACTTTGTATCTTTTCCGCAAGCGTCTGGTTGATGTTCTGTATCATCCTGATCTGCGGGGCTGATTGCAATGTGATTTGACGCGACAGCTTCAGATCATAGATCCTTTTTTCAAGTCGATTGATGTACTGCATCATGTCATTCACTTCCTGAACGTCCATCTGGTTGTCAGAGTTATGTGCCTTGTTCTTTAATTCTGGCAAGGTTTTTTCATTCAGTTCTTCCTTCTTTAATTCTGCAGCTGCAATGTAGATGTTGATTGCGTCAAAATAATCCTTATTCTGATTGTATAACTGGTCTAGTGATTTTATATCCTTTATCAGCACTTCCTTGGCGTGTTCAAGTTGGATGCTGATTCTGTCTACTTGTGAAGCGACGCTCTGGTGTTTCGATATCAGCTCATTTACAGATTTTTTCACTCGTTTGAATAGACGATTGAATATATTCTTTTTCTTATCGGTCAGTTCATCTGGGTTTATTTCCTTGAGTTTCTTCATCAAGTTCTCCAGGGTATCCCCTATAGGGCCAACATCCTTTGACTGTACTTCTGATAACATCTGATGGGAAAACTTTGAAAGGGCCTGTTGGGCATTTGAACCGTACTGAATCAAACCATCATTATCCAGTGGTTCTATTTTATCTTTTATTTCTTCAATTTTTTTAAGGTCTTCTTCACTGAAGCGTTCCTTATACGTTGTGAGTTGATCCTGTTCCACCGATTCGATGTCTGTGGGTTCTGGCTGAGGCATAAGTTCTGTATTCTCATCCACAGATGAAAAAGGATCAGAGAGTAATGATTCCTTCAAATTATTTTCTTCCTTCATCGTGCTCACCTCTGTCTTGGTATACTGGTTCTTTTTCTTCTTTTTTCAAATTGACTTTTTTCTTTTCCATTTGATTATCCAGCTTCAAGGTAGTCGTCTTTCTTTTTCTGTTCAATTTAATGATGTCCTTTTCCACCTCGAGATTTTGATAGCCTGTGGCATTCATCGCTGATAGATTAGACTGGATGGTACGCTTTAGTTCAAAGAGGGAAATCCGGGTTTCATGAAGCTTGATTTTTTCATCTTTTGTCTTTCCAGGCATCTTATATAGAAACAAATATTGTTCTATAGTGTTGACGGCAGAATCCAGGTTTGAATGGAAGAATTGCTGGATGCTGAAGAAAAGTTTGGGATCATTTTCTACAGCTTGATAGATAGTACGCGAAAGCCTGTTTATATCGTATATCAATTTTGCATCTTTTAATGTTCTGACATTCTTGTAGCTTTGCCTCAAACGCTTCATCTTTTCCCTGGCTTCAGACAATTGCTTTTTAACATGCTGATACTCACTTTTAGTAATACCCATCTTTTCCAGTTGTGACCGCATACTTTTCGTCTGCACTGGTAGGTAAGATGAAAAGAACGCCCCAGCCGCAATCATCATATCGAATATAAGATGAATATCAAAGGCGATCATCGAAAGCATGCCGGCAATCAACGCAACCGGTATGGATACAATCGACGCAACCAAGTGGGAGATATTTTTATTCATAAAAGCAATACACCTTCAGTCGATAACTATTTTGTCGAGAAATTACTGTAGCTGGAGTCATATGGCATTTTCTTGATTGAATGATCATCAACTTGTGAAGCAGGGGAGGCGCCTTTGATGATTTCTTCAGTAAACTCATCAAGATCATCTTTTTTACCGGATGCATAGATTTCCACATAATCTCTTACATTTGCTGCGTAACCGGTTATGCCAAATCGATCGGCGATTCTTTTTGTAGAATACCTGAACCCGACTCCTTGGACTTTTCCAATAACAATAATCATTCTTGTCTCCATTTCATAACACCTCTTATTAATATATTATAAGTTTTTTGGCTTGATAATGCGAATTATACGCGTATATAATACATTTATTAAAGTTACCGAATTGGGGTTTTTAAAATGTACGAAATTGTCATACTAAAGGCTGATTACGAAGGTTGGTGGCTTTTTGAAGGCTGGCAGGAAGAAATAGTTGACCGGTATACGTATGATACAGAGGAAGAAATGGTAAATGGATATACAGATATTATTCTAGGTATGAAGAAGCGCTTCAACTTATATAAGATTGGTAAGTATGATATGCATGCCTTTTTCAATGGTTGTGAATTGGAATACTGTGAAGATTGCGATGAAGACCTTCAAATTTTCTATACTCCAATCATGACCAAGGATAATGAAGTGGTCAAATAGGATACTCAGAATATTCTTATGATACAAAAAATATATTAGCATATTGGTTTGCAAAATAAGTCAAAATAGAGTATAATCAATATATCAATAGTCATAGGATATTTACTATTGAATATCGTTTTTGGAGGATTTATTAATGAAACAAGGTACAGTAAAATGGTTCAATGCAGAAAAAGGTTTTGGCTTCATCGAAATTGAAGGCGAGAATGACGTATTCGTACACTTCTCTGCAATCAATCAAGAAGGCTACAAATCACTTGAAGAAGGTCAATCAGTAGAATTCGAAGTAGTTGAAGGCGACCGCGGCCCACAAGCTGCTAACGTTGTTAAACTATAATATAAATCAATTTATTTTAAATGGATTTGTATCATCTAAACCCCAAGGCTTTTGCCTTGGGGTTTTTAAATATTAATATATTCAAGTAACATCGTTCTCTATCAACTGGGCAAGTGTCTGCCTTTTTATGATTTTACGTATTCCCTCATCCGAAATGAACACTACTGCCGGTTTTCTCATCTGATTGTAATTGGAAGCCATTGAGTAATGATAGGCCCCTGTAGATTTGACTACAAGCAGATCTCCACGCGTGATATTTTCAGGCAGGGCATTGTCTCTACTGATCACGTCTCCTGATTCACAAAGTTTCCCGACGACATGTGATCTTATTTCTTTTCCTCCCCTTTTTTTGACTGGAAGTACTGTATACTCAGCGCCATATAGTGCTGTACGTAGATGGTCACTCATTCCGCCATCTATGGAAACATACTTGGAAACACCTGGTATTTCTTTGACCACACCTGTCTCGTATAGAGTGAATCCTGCTTCTGCAACAATTGAACGCCCAGGTTCTATCATAATGTGGGGCAGGGGCATACTATATTGTCTGCATAGGTTTTTCAATTTGGTGAGAATGTCTTCAAATGCTTCCTCAATCGGAAATCTGGCATCTTTTTCTGTGTACTTGATGCCATACCCGCCTCCCATATTGTGCACCTCAATTTGAATGTCATTTTCCTTCAACCATTCCAACACTATTTCCATGGCATCGATAAATGGCTGCCTTTCGGTCAATTGGGACCCAAGATGATAATGTATACCTTTAAATTCAAGATGGCGGCTATGATTGATCTCCTTTATAGCCTCTAAAGCAGAGCCATTGGAAATCGATAAGCCGAACTTGCTGTCTGTCTGGCCAGTCTGTATATATGAATGGGTGTCAACATCAACCTCCGGATTTACCCTCAACAATACTTGAACTGGCTGCTGGGCAATATCATCTATAAGTGCCACTTCGTCAAGGGCGTCCACCACAAATAATCCAATCCCTACTGAAAGTGCGTACTCAATCTCTTCTCGAGTCTTGTTGTTGCCATGAAAATGTATATCCCGAGCTGGCATTCCACCAGCAAGGGCTGTGTAAAGTTCACCTGCTGATACGACATCCATCTTCATGTTCTCTTCCCGCAGTAGGCGCACCATCTGGACAGAAGTAAATGCTTTTGAAGCATACGAAATTGAATATCCCATTGCACTTTTCTGGAGGGCGCGGTGATATCTGCGGCAATTTTCCCTTATCTCATCTTCATCATAAATAAATAGGGGGGTACCATATTTATCAGCAACCTCCGATAGAGGATGCCCTTTGATCTGAAGTTCATTATCTACATACTCTAATATCATTTAAAATCACCTTTTTTAGAGATTTATAGTTCAGCGCACCGAGCTGTTCTGAATTGGCACCAACGCCTAAGTCGGTATACTCATCTATCCTTATATCGTTGCTGTATAGAGTCACCTCATCACCGACTTCAACAGTATCATCGACTTCAACTATCATATGGCTCATCATCAATGCTTTTATCGGGAATCTTCTAGTGCCTATCATACAATCGAAGTCAGCGCGTTTCCTCAGAATTCCGTCACCATAGCCGATATCTACTATTGCGATATGTACATCATCGTCTGCCTCATAAACACCCCCATAACCGCACTTCTGTCCTTTTGTAAGCCTCCTTATCTGAATGATTGGGGCTTTCAACGAAAGACTCTGTATATAGTCATCTGCAGGCAAAAGGGAGTAGGGGCGGGACCCATAGAGCGCAATGCCTAACCTGAGATGGGTGTGGTTTGTAAGGAGGCCATCACGTGCATAGCTGGCACTGTTTTGTGCATGGATATATTTGAAGTGATGACCGGTTGAACTGACTTCTGCAAGCACATCCATCCATAATGAACGCTCCAGTTCATAATCATCCATTTCCATTTCGTCTGCATAGCCGAAATGCGTCCATATACCTTGAATGTCGATTACTGGTTCCTGATCACTGAAGTATACATCCCGGATCACTTCTTTTATGTCGTCCGCATTTTCAAATCCTGAACGGTTGAATAGTCCGGCATATTCCAGGTGGACTTTTATCTCTGATAACCTATCTTTATTTTCATAGTAATATTGCAGAGAGGGTAGGGTGATGTGAATGTCTTTCTCCTTGGCTTTCTCGATTTCCAGCACGGGATTCATCAGAAAGACCATTGCTTCTTCAGACATTTCCCTGATGGTGAGCGCTTCATCCATCGATGTCGTCGCGAATGCTTTTATTCCTGCTTCAAGGAAAGATGTAACTGCAAATTGAAGGCCATGGTTATAAGCATTATTCTTAACGACCGCTATCACATCATTGCCATTCGTCGCTTGCCTGGCTGTTTGTATGAACTGTTTTTGATCTATCGTAACAACACCACCCATAGGGTCACCACCTTAAAGAGTATCATTCAGAAGTGTCATATAATAATCTGCTACTGTCGTCAATATTTTTTCGTCAAAGTCAAAAAGGGGGATGTGGAGACTGTTTGTAAACCCTTTATCCTTGTTGCGGCAGCCGAAGAACACAAAATAGCAGGGAGCCAACGCTCTGTAGAAGCTGAAATCTTCACCGAATAAGTATGGTTTTTCATTGTCAATGACATTTAAATCCAATAGAGATAATGCATCTTCGACTTGCGGGCGTAGTTTGCTTGAATTGATGACTGGTGGATAACCTTCATTGAAAATCATTTCCACTTCTGCACCAAAAAGATCACTTGCAGAATTAGCCAGTTTCTTCATACGTAATTTAATCTTTGCAAGGTCTTCTGCTTCGTAGGTTCTTATCGTCCCTTCAAGGTAGCCTGTTGAAGCCACAGTATTGATTGCTTCGCCTGCTTTTAGACTGCCGATATGGATGATGTTCCGATTGAGTCCATTCAGATGGAAATGCTGGAGTTGGGTAAGCTGGCTGGAGATGCTGAGAAGTGTTTCGATGGCCGAGACACCTTCATGCTTTGCAGCGACATGGGCAGAAGAACCTTCTATATAAAAACGGAATTCAGTCGCGCTGGCTGTAATCTCCTCATCCCGGACCACCACCGTCCCTTCGTCTTCTTCCGGCATCATATGGATTCCAAATATTGCCTCAATATCTCCTGGATGCCAAGCATCAAGCAATTGGCTGGCTCCTGCTCCAGTCTCCTCAGAAGGTTGGAAGATACAGACCACATTATGCTTCAAGTTACCTTTATCAGAGAGTACTTTACAGCGTTTGATGAAAAGCATCATCGCGGCAGTGTGGCCATCATGACCACATGCATGCATTCTCCCATCGTTCCTGCTGCGGTAGTCAACATCATTCGCTTCCTGAATGGGCAGCGCGTCTATATCCGCCCTAAAGCCGAATGTCCGATCAGAATTACCACTTACATAGGCGACTACACCGGTCTCAAGAGGCTGTTCGAACGTTATATCCAAGCTGTTCAGAAAAGCAGTTATATATTCAGTCGTCCAGTGTTCTTCAAGGGATAGTTCCGGGAATTGGTGGAGCGCGCGCCTATACTCCTTGACCTCCTTCAATTCAGTCATTGAGTTTCCTCAAAGCTGAAACGATTTCCCTTTTTGAACCCTCCACATCTTCTGCCTGCTTAATGACTTTAGCAGGCGTACCGGCGACAACTGCACCCTCAGGAACATCATCAGTGACAATTGCACCGGCTGCTACGATGGCACCTCTCCCAACCCTTACACCTTCTAATATGACGGCGTTGGCACCGATCAAGACTTCATCTTCTATGACGACTGGCGATGCACTCGGCGGTTCTATCACACCTGCAAGCACTGCGCCTGCGCCTACGTGTACATTTTTTCCTGTGTAGGCACGGCCTCCTAAAGTAGCATTCATATCAATCATGGTGCCTTCACCCACAACGGCCCCTATATTTATGGTGGCACCCATCATTACTACTGCACCATCTTCAATTACAACATTTTCACGGATGAAGGCGCCGGGTTCGATGCGTGCATTCGTTTCGGACAAGTCCTTCAAAGGAATGGCTGAATTTCTTCTATCCATTTCTATTTCAATGTCATCAAGAATGTCTGAGTTCGTTTCCTCAAACTCTTTCCAATCTGCAAGGTCGGTGAATATCGTTTTTGAGGCTTCACTTCCAAACACTTTGAATGAATCGGGAAATTCCACACCTTCGAAATGACCGTTCACATATACTTTTACAGGTGTCGTTTTATGTGCATCGCTTATATATTGTATGATTTCCTCTGCTGAAAAATTCCTCATTTTTATCTCTCCTCGAATAGGTTGTTATAATCGTAGAATCCTTTTGGACGATGTACCAATTCTGCCGCTGCTTTTAGAGCCCCATTTGAAAATATTTCTTTGGACTGTGCCTGATGGGTAATCTCTATCACTTCATCATCTTTCGCAAAGATGACATCATGTGTGCCGACGATCGAACCACCGCGGATGGCGCTTACGCCAATTTCATCACTACTCCTTTTTTCATGGCTATTTGATCGGTCATATACCGGATAACTGCCATCACGATGATGGAGGGCGGTATCGAGAAGTTTGACAAGCGTACCGCTCGGGGCATCCACTTTTTTATTGTGATGCCGCTCAACCATCTCCAGGTCAAACTCCTCCAGCAGTCCGAGTGCCTTTTTCAGGAGGGTGTTCATGACATGGACCCCGTAGCTCATATTTGCACTGAAGAATATTGGTGCTTCGCGGCTTTTATCTTTCAGCTTTGAAATGATTGCTTCTTTTTCTCCGGTAGTGGCCACAACAAGGGGAGTTGTCACTTCATTTTCCAGGAGTCGTAATATTAGAGCAGGGTGGGAAAAATCAATCGCCACATCTGCTTGGGCATCATCTATATTTTGAAATCCAGGGTAGGGGGAGTGGTTATCGCCATTTACTATGACCCCGACCACGTCATGTCCTTCTTCTTCTGCCAGACGTGCCGTGATTTTGTTCATGGCGCCGTAACCGACCAGCAGTATCCTCATATCTTGATGCCCTCCTTATAGTTCCTCAACGTCCGTAACGCATGTTCCAGTTCTGCGCCTTCCAAAGGAACCAGGGGCAATCTGAATTCATTTAATCCAAAACCAAGAGCGCTTGTCATCGCCTTTATCGGCATCGGGTTGACATCCATCTGTGCGGCTTCTATCAAAGGCGTCAGCTGTTGAAACTTTGCCTCGGAGTCCATCTTGTGTTCTTTAATCGATTCGTATATATCCTGCAGTTCACCCGGAATGACGTTTCCTACCACTGAAATCAAACCTTTGCCGCCAATCGAACAAAATTGATGCATGTTGTCATCATTGCCGCTGTAGAGATTAAAATTTTCATTCCCAGTCAGCTCGAGTAGCTGCTTTGTATATTCCAGATCGCCGGTTGCGTCCTTCAGGGCGATGATGTTGGGGTGCTTGCTGAGTGCGTATACCGTCTCCGCTTCAATGGTCATGGCAGTACGGGACGGCACATTGTAGAGGACCACTGGCAAGCTGGTGGAATCCGCTACTTTGATAAAATGCTGGTAGAGTCCCTTCTGATTCGTCTTATTGTAGTAGGGGGTGATCAGCATGATGGCGTCCGCTCCTGTGGCTTCTGCAAACTTGGACATTTCCACGGTGGATTGTGTCGCGTTTGTCCCTGTACCTGCAATGACAGGCACTCTACCAGCCACCGTGGTCACTGCCGCTTCAATCAGCAGCTTGGCTTCTTTCATGGAGAGGGTCGGGGACTCTCCCGTAGTACCGTTTACTATGATCGCTTGGGCGTTATTTTTGATCAAGTATTCTATATGATCGGAAAATGCGTCAAGATCTATCTCATCATTGCTGAATGGGGTTGTAATCGCAACGCCGACTCCTTCAAAAATCAAACGACTATCCATATCATCCACGCTCCGTTTCCATCATCATTTTTAAAATCTGTACCGAGTTCTGCGCGGCTCCCTTTAAAAGATTGTCCGCTGTGCACCATATATGGAAAGTATTATCCAACGATTCATCTTTACGGATCCTGCCGACGAACACTTGTGATTTGCCGGTGCTTGCCAATGGAGTAGGGTACAGGTTGTTGCTCGGATCATCAATTATGCTGATATGGGGCAATCCTTTGAACGCTTCCCTGATATCTTCAACAGTCGCCTGCGCCTCAAGTGTGACGTTAATCTGGACGCTATGGCTGTTTGAAACAGGGACCCTCACACACGTAGCAGTCACAGGGAGTTCAGGCTGGCTCAATATCTTACGTGTTTCTGAAATCATCTTATGCTCTTCTTTTGTGTAGCCGTCTTCCATGAAGACGTCGATATGGGGGAGGACATTATCATGGATCGGGTGGGGATAAGTGGTTGGAGCCGCACCTTTCGCACCGTCTTCCAGATCACGCAGACCACCACTCCCTGAACCGGACACTGCCTGATAGGTAGTGTAGTCGACTCTGCTTAAGCCGAATCTTTTCTTCAATGGGTCAAGCACAACTACAGACTGGATTGTAGAACAGTTCGGGTTTGCTATTATTCTGCGCTTCAGTTTTGGCGAATTGATCTCCGGCACTATAAGATCGACGTCCTCATGCATCCGCCAATGGCTGGAGTTGTCTATTACGATGGCTCCGTTTTCCTCAAACAATGGCGCATAATGTTCACTCGTCGTCCCGCCTGCACTCATAATGACGTAATCGAATTTTTCATCCACTGATTGCTCGGTCAATGCTTGGACCGTGTACAATTTATTATGGATTTCGATTTGTCGGCCTGCAGAACGCGGAGAAGAGTACAATATGAGTTCTTCCGGTTCTATTTCATACTTCCCGAACATTTCAACCATCTTATCTCCGACGACACCTGTCGCCCCCACAATTGCAACCTTAACCATCTAAAAACCTCCAAAATTATATATTGAATTTTCCGGCGAGCATCTCGACTGCCCGAGTTTCGTTCTTCTTGTCGATCACATAGGAAATGCTGATTTCCGAAGTGGTCGTCTGATAAAAAGGTATGTCGGATTGGTGTAATGAGATAAAAGCTTTAGATGCAACACCCGTCATATCCCGCATGCCGGAACCGATGATTGAAACTTTAGCCCGGTCTGTCCTGACCTCCGTCACCATTTCTCTATGCATCTCCTCAATCGACTCGAGTATTTCGTGTAGTTGCAGGGCGTCGGTTCCCTTGACCGTAAATGAAAGTTGAAATCCTCCACTGTTGATGACTTGCGATATCATGTCGATATTGACTTCATGACTATCAAATTGCTTGAATAGATCAAATATAAGTGTGGAGTCTTGTCTTGGCTCGTACAGCGTCACATGCATCATGTTGCTGTCTAAGGCAATACCTGTCACCGCTTTACGTTCAATGATCTCTGTCTCCTGCATAATCCATGTTCCTTTCTTTTCTGATGATGTCTGTCCCAAATAAAGGGGAATGGAATGATTTTTGGCAATCTCTATGCAACGCGTTTCAAGAACGCCTGCACCAAGTGCACTCATCTCCATCATTTCGTCATAATTGATTTCATAGATTCTGCTTGCCGCGCTGTAGAGGCGGGGATCTGTTGCATAGAGACCTTCTACATCCGTATATATCTCACAAGGGATATTACATCGTGCAGCCAGGGCGACTGCTGTAGTGTCTGAGCCTCCGCGTCCCAGTGTTGTTATTTCTCCTTCACCATTGACGCCTTGAAATCCTGCTATTACGACAACATCATATGATGCCAGGCTGGATTCTATGGCATGTTGATCTATATTTGCAATGCGGCTCTTCATATGACCGCCAAATGTCTTTATCCCCGCCTGATAGCCAGTCATCGCCTTAGTGCGCACACCTAGATTTTCAAGGATGATCGATAGGTAGGAGATGGTCTGCTGTTCGCCTGTTGTCAAAAGAAGAGCGACATGATCTTCTTTTGGGGCGGAGGAGAGCGTATTGATGTTTGTCAGCAACTCATCCGTCGTTCTTCCCATGGCACTTACCACCACTATCAATTTTTCTCCAGATTGTATCCTTTCCTGCAATTGTTCCGCTATGATTCTGATCTTATCGAAACCACCAACTGATGAACCACCGAACTTCAAAACTTTAGCGTCCATATGTCCTCCTGTCACTGGGAGCACACACCAGAAATAATAAAAAAAACAAGTCTGGCAGAATGATCTGAACCCTACCAAGTTGACAGATGAAATAATATAAATGTTTCCCGCCTGAGAATGGAGATTCTCAGGCGTTTTTCTATGCCGCCAATGCCCTGAATTCCAGCGGACTCAATCCCTTGAAT
>NZ_BAABCK010000024.1:0-559 GCF_039538805.1 Salinicoccus jeotgali
CTTGGTAGAGCTCTTAGGATTTTTAAGGTCGCAGCGCATCACACTCAAAAAGGAAATTGGAATAAAATTAAGAAGAGATCCATTTTATGGGTCTTATTTTTTCGGCTAAAATGAGGGATTTAAGGGAGAACTGCATAGGGGGGTACTACGACCCCCCCTATGGGTGACTTGTGACACGTGACATTTTTTTAAATAATTATTGCCCTTTTCAAATGAAAATGATATTTTATATGTGAGAGGAGGTTTTTTAGGATATGGAAGAGGTTGAAGAGAAAAGAGAGAAGAAAAATATCACGTTGAGATTATTTCCAGAAGAAGATTTAGTGCTGGAGAAAATAAAAAAGAAATATGGAATATCAAAATCGGAACAGATAGAAACGTTAATAAAAAAATATGCGAGGGAGGAATATGGCGCTTATTAAAACAAAAAAAGAGACTGGCTCTTTGGGGAACCAGTCTCAATGACGAACAAAGCATTGTTTTAAGTGCCTTTATTTTATCATGACAAACAAAGACAAGGCAAGACACTGGGGCATTGTAGTGTATCCAGAATCTGCTC
>NZ_BAABCK010000025.1:0-587 GCF_039538805.1 Salinicoccus jeotgali
CAAACTGCCATAAAAACCCTCCTTTTTAATAAAGCCTATCACAGTAATTATTAGGTCTCCTAAATATGAAAATGAGCCTAATTAACAGAGCCTTATAAATATAAAATATAAGGTATAACACACTAGACTTACGATGTAAGTCCTACATGTTGGCAAGCACTGGCTTTGCTAGCCACTTCATTCGCTTACGCTCATTCGTGGCTGCTCGCCGGCTTGTTGGGGAGCTCCCCAATCCCCCTGCTTTTGCTGCGCAAAAAAGCTAGCCTTATGGCTAGCTTAAAATCATCACCTACGATTTTTATGTCTCCTAGATCTCAATACAGCATTCAACATATGCGTATTATCATAAGCAACCTTCAACAGGTTATAATCCATTTTCTCTAATACATCTAACAGTTCCTCATACTCAGTCACATTATTATCTCTAATTATTTGCCTAATCTGTGTAAATGCCTGATATTTCTCCTCTTTCGTAAAAGAAATATGGTTAGATATATCAAATCCGTTATAAACTTTAATGTCTCTCTCGTCATACTGATATTTCTCAGGATTATCCTTATGCGTAAAATAGCGATAAGCGCCCCTCA
>NZ_BAABCK010000026.1:0-648 GCF_039538805.1 Salinicoccus jeotgali
AGAACATTGAAAACTGAATGACAATATGTCAACGTTAATTCCAATAAAACTGGATGGTTTTACCATTCAACTTGGGCGACAAGTAAAACCGCAACGAGTCAGAGCACTCCAATTATGGAGAGTTTGATCCTGGCTCAGGATGAACGCTGGCGGCGTGCCTAATACATGCAAGTCGAACGCGCAGCCCCGGAGCTTGCTCTGGGGTCTGCGAGTGGCGGACGGGTGAGTAACACGTAGGCAACCTACCCATCAGACTGGGATAACCGCGGGAAACCGTGGCTAATACCGGATAATCCTTATTCCCGCAGGGGGATAAGTTGAAAGGCGGTCTTTGACTGCCACTGATGGATGGGCCTGCGGCGCATTAGCTAGTTGGTGGGGTAAGGGCCCACCAAGGCGACGATGCGTAGCCGACCTGAGAGGGTGATCGGCCACACTGGGACTGAGACACGGCCCAGACTCCTACGGGAGGCAGCAGTAGGGAATCTTCCGCAATGGACGCAAGTCTGACGGAGCAACGCCGCGTGAGTGAAGAAGGGTTTCGGCTCGTAAAACTCTGTTGTCAGGGAAGAACGCCGGTGGGAGTAACTGTCCATCGGGTGACGGTACCTGACCAGAAAGCCACGGCTAACTACGTGCCAGCAGCCG
>NZ_BAABCK010000027.1:0-649 GCF_039538805.1 Salinicoccus jeotgali
AGGCGTTCAACCAGCGTGATGACGGCACTCTTGTGGCGGACACCGACGATGGTATCTCCCTCGAGATGGCCGAATTCTTCATTGAACGCCGGGTAGTCAGTTGTTCTTTCAGAGATGTTTCGCCTGAAGGCCTGTCTGCCCCGGCGTTCCTGATGGCCATTTGGTTTTCGCTTGCCTTGCATCGGCAGTGTGGCTACATCAAAGGTTTTTCGTTTGAACATTCGATACAGTGTACGGCCCGAGCAGTCAATTGGCATCTCCTGCCGACCGACAATCACATCCGGTGTCCAGCCTTGCGCCACCTGC
The DNA here is from genome assembly GCF_039538805.1 of Salinicoccus jeotgali. Classification (GTDB taxonomy): domain Bacteria; phylum Bacillota; class Bacilli; order Staphylococcales; family Salinicoccaceae; genus Salinicoccus; species Salinicoccus jeotgali. The sequence continues at coordinate 307 of NZ_BAABCK010000027.1, forward strand.
TTTTCAACATGTTTCTGCTGATCGGTCGGTAGAACAATCCGTTTTCTACCACACCGGCTTTTGTTTTCCTTATAGCGCCGATAATACTCCAGCGCAGTGTGCCCGTCCTTGAGATATGCGATGACATTATGGACCGTCTGACGGGCACGCCCAATCCGTTTCGCAATCTGTGAAGTCGGGGTCTCTTGATGGAAATAGGCTTCTATGATTACTAGCTCGTCCGTGGTAATATGGGTGTAGGTCATGCGTGATCACTCCTATGATTTTCTTTGGTCGGAAAACTCATTTTGAGTGTATCACGCGTGACCCTTTTTAGGTGTCTAGCTTAATTTTACAATCGGCG
>NZ_BAABCK010000028.1:0-651 GCF_039538805.1 Salinicoccus jeotgali
ACCATACACGGTTTTCTTCATTTGAATAAGTCATCGATCGATTAGTATTCGTCCGCTCAATGTGTCGCCACACTTACACGCCGAACCTATCTACCTCATCATCTCTGAGGGATCTAATGGGGAAATCTCATCTTGAGGGGGGCTTCATGCTTAGATGCTTTCAGCACTTATCCCGACCATACATAGCTACCCAGCGATGCCGTTGGCACGACAACTGGTACACCAGTGGTATGTCCATCCCGGTCCTCTCGTACTAAGGACAGCGCCTCTCAAATTTCCTACGCCCACGACGGATAGGGACCGAACTGTCTCACGACGTTCTGAACCCAGCTCGCGTACCGCTTTAATGGGCGAACAGCCCAACCCTTGGGACCGACTACAGCCCCAGGATGCGATGAGCCGACATCGAGGTGCCAAACCTCCCCGTCGATGTGAACTCTTGGGGGAGATAAGCCTGTTATCCCCGGGGTAGCTTTTATCCGTTGAGCGATGGCCCTTCCATGCGGAACCACCGGATCACTAAGTCCGTCTTTCGACCCTGCTCGACGTGTCTGTCTCGCAGTCAAGCTCCCTTATACCTTTACACTCTATGAATGATTTCCAACCATTCTGAGGGAACCTTTGAGCGCCTCCGTTACTCTTTAGGAGGCG
>NZ_BAABCK010000029.1:0-683 GCF_039538805.1 Salinicoccus jeotgali
TCCGTGGTAATATGGGTGTAGGTCATGCGTGATCACTCCTATGATTTTCTTTGGTCGGAAAACTCATTTTGAGTGTATCACGCGTGACCCTTTTTAGGTGTCTAGCTTAATTTTACAATCGGCGAAAATATAAATTTTCACCTAATAAGAATAGCAAAGATGAATATAATTTAGGAAAAAAAAGTAAAGAGCAAAAAGTACCATTAACTTATATTGGTGAATTTTTTGATATCGCAAAATTACATGCTTTTCTACAAGGAGTTGAAGGAATAGAATACTTGAATAGCAAAAATATAAAGGGAGTCTCATTAAGTACGCTAGATTGCTTAGATGAATTTGATTTTAAGAATGGATTCTTTTTATTTCTCTTGCCCCTAAATGAAGTCCCTTTTAATTGTGTAAAGCAAAGAGATAATGTTGCTCATTGGATAACAATAGTCGATAAAGATAGAAACGGTGATTTTAAAATTCTTGATAGCAGTAGTTTCTTTATAGAAAAAAATATGAAGAAAAAGGATTTGAAAAATGCTACAAAAAAACTTAAAAGTTTTAATTGTTTCGTTTGTCAAAATAAGCTAGACAGTTCCTTTTCACCCATGTAACTCAAAAAGACTTCCAATGGTGTCCGGTAGTTCAATGATTTTCTCGGTATGTGGTTTCTTCTTGAAGCGACAGACGAGACA
>NZ_BAABCK010000030.1:0-779 GCF_039538805.1 Salinicoccus jeotgali
TAGTGATGGCAGTGTGGAGCGTGTGACTGGGAACCCGGCTGTATTTTAATCCCTCTCGAGTTCCTCCAACTTTTTTAGCAGGGCGTTCTCCACCTCAAGCTTTCGTTTATCTGCTTTGAGCATGGAAATTTCTCTGTTCAAGCGGTCCGTCTCAGTGAGCTGGTCTTCTGATTTTCCTTTTCCGCGTCTGTCCTCAAGGCCGATTTCACCATATTCCTTGTATTTCACAATGATATTCCGGGCCTGCTGGTAACTCACCTCAAATCTTTCGGCAAGTTCACGATAACTGATATCCCCCTGTGCATGATACTGCGCAATCTCAACCCGTTCTGCGTACGTTGTTTTCCGTCCCTTGGTCAATGGTGAAGCTCCCTCCCGCGTCGTTCTTATTTCTTCACCATTATTGTAACGTATAATCCAATTCCGAACAGTTGTTTTCGACGGTATGTCATATTTGTGTGCGAGTTCGTGAGTGGAGATCATTCCATTCATATATTCTTTTGCGACCATTTTTTTAAAGCCGCGGGTATATGTTCTATGCCTGTCCCGTTTCTTTAATCCCTCAGCACCATGCTTCTCATACTTTATCCGCCACTTTCTAAGTGTCTCAACAGACACCTGATGCTTTGTGGATATATGGCTTGGACTGATGCCTACCCTCAATTCCTGAATCATTTTCAGCTTTTCTTCAAATGAATAATATTTGTCAGTCATAAAAGAACCCCCTCCAGGTTTACAGATGTTTTATTTCATCTGTAAACCTGGAGGGGGTCAAATCA
>NZ_BAABCK010000031.1:0-865 GCF_039538805.1 Salinicoccus jeotgali
CGATCTGTAGTTTAAACTCTGGGGTAAAGGTTCTTCTTGTTCTTGTCATAAAAAAATCGCCTACTTTTTTGATTTAACAATAGCCTCCCTCATAGGAGTTGTCCAATCAAGTGTAGACGATCCAGTATACATTCACCTAGCTATATAGTGGATGGATAATATAGCTAAGTGTTATATAGGTTATAGATTGGCCAACTTTGTAAATTAATTTTAGTAGTACCATCAAGCTGCTCTATTAATTGAGATATGTCTTCTTCTAAAATAATTTTTATGCAAACTTCTGCAATTAAACTTTCTTTGTTTCCTAACAACTTTTTTAGTTCTTGTTTTTCAATTATGCTTAACTCCCTACTTCTTTTTAGGACCTGATAATAATTAATATAATATACAGTGTCAGTAGAGTATTGAAGTATCATTTCAGTGATGTTTTTTGATAATTCCAGAAACCGATTATCATGACTTTCATCATATATACTTAATACAGTTAGTAGATAGTCATTGATATGGAAATTTACAGCACTGATATCTCTATTAATAATATAAAGTTTTTTTAATCTCTCTTTTATTGAATTGACATCATAATCAGTGACTTTATCGAGTTGCTCTCTAGGAACAAGACTTGAAAATGAATCTATCTTGTATGTTACTTTATTGTCTTCACTAGTTGTTTGTGCACTAACAGTAAATTTTTCATCCATTTTAAATAAATTTCCTATATATTGAGGTGAATTTAGAAAGCGCCGATTGTAAAATTAAGCTAGACACCTAAAAAGGGTCACGCGTGATACACTCAAAATGAGTTTTCCGACCAAAGAAAATCATAGGAGTGATCACGCATGACCTACACCCATATTACCACGGACGA
>NZ_BAABCK010000032.1:0-887 GCF_039538805.1 Salinicoccus jeotgali
CTTTTCAAGAGCTGCATGGGGAAATTATGTTATTGTAATGACTTTTTTTATTTTATTTGTTAATAGTAAATACATAAACAAATTAAAATTAATTATAATCTTGATTGCTATTTTAGTCCCTTTTCTGAATTATTTAATAAATAATACAGAAGCTGGAGAACTATTTAATCGTAGAACTTCTCTTCAAACATACGACGAAGATCGTTTTAGCGAACAACAAAAAGCAATAGATTACTTAGAATTATATCCTCTAGGCTTTGGTCCTGGGCAGTCAGAAGAGTTTTTAAAACAATCCACACACAGTTTATATATCAGAGTATTTACTGAAAATGGGTTTATTGGTGGTCTTATCATTATATTATTTTTAATTACCACGCTCCTACGGAGTCTTGTAATAAGTAGACAAGCACCAGAAAAATATAGAGAATTTTATAAATTAGTAACGATATGTATTATTGGGATAATTTTTAATAGTTTTTTTGTAGACACTCTGCATTGGAGGCATTTATGGTTTCTCTTAGCGATTCCATGGATGAATATTAAAAATAAAGGATGAAATCATATGAAAATTATTCAATTCATTACCCATATGAATGAACGTGGTGGTGCGCAAAATCATGTGTTAGAACTATCTAAGGCAATGCATCAAGAGGGCCATGAAGTGATTGTTATGAGTTCTGGTAATTCTGAAATTGTTACTCAACTTGAAAAAGAAGGGATTCAGTATGTACCGATTTCTTCTTTAATAACCCCCATTAATATAATTAAAGACATTTCTTCTTTGTATAAAATAAGAAAAAAAATTAGAGTGTTAGCTCCTGATTTGGTTGCAATACATTCTTCAAAAGCAGGTATTTTAGGAAGAATAGCTGCTTATTCTTTAAATA
>NZ_BAABCK010000033.1:0-949 GCF_039538805.1 Salinicoccus jeotgali
GAATTCAATCAGCAGACGGTCGCTCCGTATAAGCGTGCGAACGATACGCTGGAATCCTTTGTCATCCATATGTTTCAAAAAGGCGTCACGATGTCGGAGATTTCGGATCTGATTGAGAAGATGTATGGTCATCACTACACGCCTCAGACCGTTTCCAATATGACGAAAGCGATGAGTGAACAGGTGGATGCGTTCAAGCACCGTCCGCTGGCTGCACGCTATGCCTGTATCTATCTGGATGCGACCTACATCGCTCTCAAACGCGACACGGTCTCCAAAGAAGCCGTCTATATCGCCGTGGGCATCCGGGAGGATGGATCGAAAGAAGTGCTGGCCTATACCGTTGCCCCGACAGAATCTGCATTTGTCTGGGAGGAGGTCCTCCAGGATGTCAAAGCGCGTGGGGTCGAAGATGTCCTTCTATTCATCTCTGACGGTTTGAAAGGCATCACCGACCGGATCTTTGCGGTCTTTCCAGACGCCCGGTACCAAGCGTGCTGTGTACACCTGTCCCGTGGCATCTCCCATAAAGTGCGTGTCGCTGATCGGGCTGAAATCTGTGACGACTTCAAGTCAGTATACCGGGCAGAGAGCCGGGCATCGGGCGAGAAAGCGCTACAAGCTTTTGTCGACAAATGGAAAAAGACTTACCCGAAAGTGACACAATCACTGGCATCCAATCCCTATATCTTCACCTTCTATGACTTCCCAAAATCCATTTGGAGAAGCATCTATTCAACGAACCTCATCGAATCATTCAATAAGAAGGTGAAGAAATACAGTAAGCGCAAGGAGCAGTTCCCGAACGAAGATTCATTGGACCGTTTCCTGGTCTCACAGTTCGAAATCTATAATCAGAGCTTCTCCACCCGTTGTCATTTGGGATTCGACCAGGCACGGGCAGAACTGACGGCGATGTTCAAAGAATAGTCGCACGGTGATTACATAC
>NZ_BAABCK010000034.1:0-1020 GCF_039538805.1 Salinicoccus jeotgali
CCGCCCCAGTCAAACTGTCCACCTGACACTGTCTCCCACCCGGATTACGGGTGCGGGTTAGAATCTCAACATCACCAGGGTGGTATCCCACCAGTGCCTCCACGTAGACTGGCGTCCACGCATCAACGGCTCCCACCTATCCTGTACAAGTGAGGTCGAGGTTCAATATCAGGCTACAGTAAAGCTCCACGGGGTCTTTCCGTCCTGTCGCGGGTAACCTGCATCTTCACAGGTACTATGATTTCACCGAGCCTCTCGTTGAGACAGTGCCCAAATCGTTACGCCTTTCGTGCGGGTCAGAACTTACCTGACAAGGAATTTCGCTACCTTAGGACCGTTATAGTTACGGCCGCCGTTTACTGGGGCTTCGATTCGCACCTTCGCTTACGCTGAGCGCTCCTCTTAACCTTCCAGCACCGGGCAGGCGTCAGCCCCTATACGTCACCTTTCGGTTTGGCAGAGACCTGTGTTTTTGATAAACAGTCGCTTGGGCCTATTCACTGCGGCTCATTTTCATGAGCACCCCTTCTCCCGAAGTTACGGGGTCATTTTGCCGAGTTCCTTAACGAGAGTTCGCTCGCTCACCTTAGAATTCTCTTCCCAACTACCTGTGTCGGTTTGCGGTACGGGCGGTAATGTATTCACTAGCGGGTTTTCTTGGCAGTGTGAACCCACAGCTTCGCCTACTATTTTCGGCTCCCCATCACATCTCGTCGTTACACAGGGCGGATTTGCCTACCCTGACGACTCGATGCTTGGACGTGCACTTCCTTCCGCACGCTCTGCTTCTCCTCCTGCGTCACCACATCGCTCAAACACACATCACCGGTACAGGAATTTCTACCTGTTATCCATCGCCTACGCAGTTTCGCCTCGGCTTAGGTCCCGACTAACCCAGAGCGGACGAGCCTTCCTCTGGAAACCTTAGTCGTTCGGTGGACGGGATTCTCACCCGTCTTTCGCTACTCACACCGGCATTCTCACTTCCGATCGCTCCACATGTCCTCACGATCATGCTTC
>NZ_BAABCK010000035.1:0-1218 GCF_039538805.1 Salinicoccus jeotgali
TGGATCGTCTACACTTGATTGGACAACTCCTATGAGGGAGGCTATTGTTAAATCAAAAAAGTAGGCGATTTTTTTATGACAAGAACAAGAAGAACCTTTACCCCAGAGTTTAAACTACAGATCGTGCGATTATTTGAAAATGGTAAACCAAAGTCCGAAATTGTACGGGAATATGATCTAACCCCTTCATCATTGGATAAGTGGGTCAAAAATCATCAGGCGACAGGCTCTTTCAATCATTTAGATAACTTATCAGATGAGGAAAGAGAAATGAGAATGCTTCGGAAAGAAAACCAGCAACTTAAGATGGAAAATGACATTTTAAAGCAAGCAGCGCTGATCATGGGACGAAAATAGATGTCATTCGTGAGAATGCCAAGAAATATTCAGTATCAGCAATGTGTAAAGTCCTAAAAATCCCAAGAAGCACCTATTATTATGAGCTGAGCAAACAGACTGTTGATGATTCAGACGATATCATCAGTCATAAAGTAGTTGAAATATTTAATATGAATCGTCAGTGTTTTGGAACCCGTAGAATTAAATATGAGTTAAACAAACTTGGACTCAAAGTCTCTCGAAGACGTATCGGTCGTATTATGAAATCAGAAAGATTGGTATCGTCTTATACTTCATTGAAATATAGAACTTATCCATCACCATCAAATGAGCGGAATATCATGAATAATCTCGGTAGAAATTTCATTAGAAAGGCACCAATGGAGGTGCTCGTCAGTGATTTGACCTATGTAAAAGTATCTGGAAAGTGGCATTACATATGTGTATTTATTGATCTATTTAATCGTGAGATTGTCGGACATAGTACAGGTCCGAAAAAAGATAGCCATCTCGTGTCAGCAGCGCTGAGTGCCATTAAGCATGATTTAAGACAAGTTCAAATGTTCCATACAGACCGTGGAAAAGAGTTTGATAATTATCTGATTGATGACGTGCTTGATACATTTGGCATACAAAGATCACTGAGTATGAAAGGCTGTCCTTATGACAATGCTGTTGCTGAAACGACATTTAAAGCGATGAAAACTGAATTCATCAGACAATATAATTTTAAATCTCTACAACAGTTGAAAATTGAACTATTTGATTATGTAAATTGGTATAACAATATTAGACCACATGGTGCGCTAGGTTATATGACACCGAAGGAGTATAAGAAAGAACTCTATATAAACTGTCTAGAATACTGTTGACATACCA
>NZ_BAABCK010000036.1:0-1293 GCF_039538805.1 Salinicoccus jeotgali
TAGACTAACCTAATTATTTGAGACAATATAAAACACCTTCGAAATGGTACAATGTTCATCAAGTACTGAATCGGAGGTGTTTTTGCATGGGCAAAAACGTATATTCAAGTGAGACCAAGTGGGCAGTGGTCAAAGCGAAAATGGCGGGTGAATTGACTACAAATGAAATTATGGAGAAATACGGCATCAAGAATAAATCTCAAATTTCCACATGGGTCAGATGGTATAAGCAAGGGGAACTTTATCGATTTGATCAACCGATTGGAAAGCAGTATACCTATGGACATGGTCCTGAAGAGCGCTCAGCTGATGAACGAAAAGATCGTCAGATTGAACATTTGAAGATGGAGAACGATATTTTAAAAAAGTATATGGCGATCGAAAAGGAGTTGAAAAAGAAATAGTTCTGACACTTGTTGAAAGAATGCAGACCAAATACACGATTACTGCCATTTTAAGTGCATTGCTTGTGCCGCGTTCAACCTACTACCGATGGCGATCGGAAGCCACTGATTCATCGTTGACCGATGTCGAGCGGACAATCATTGATATATGTGAGTCGACGAAGTATCGATACGGCCATCGCAAGGTGAGAGCGTTGTTGCAGCGAGACTACAATATCAAAAGGAATCGGAACACTGTGCAGCGCATCATGCAGAAATATCATCTACAATGCCGGATTAAGCCGAAAAAGAAATGGCAGTCACAAGGGGAAACCATTATTATCGCACCCGATCGAATCAAGCGTGACTTTCAGGCTGCCGCGCCCAACCAAAAATGGGTCACGGACATTACTTACATCCAATACGGGCGCACTGTGCAGTACCTGTCAACGATTATAGATCTTTACAACAATGAGATTGTCGCAGCCAAATTGTATAATCATCAGCAGACGCCATTAGTGCTGGATACACTGAAAGAAGCTTTGGAGAAACGGGCACATCCTAAAGGCGTGATCATTCATTCGGACCAAGGGAGTGTGTATACATCATATGCCTATCAGTCATATGTAATGGAAAATAATCTGGTGAGCAGCATGTCCAGACGCGGGAACTGTTGGGATAATGCGGTCATCGAATCGTTCCATTCTAACCTGAAGTCTGAAGCGTTTATATACACCAGATTCAATTCACTCAGTAATGTTGAGACGATTTCACGTGTGAATCAATACTTAAAGTACTATAACGAAGAAAGAATACAAGAAAAATTAGGCTACCTTCCTCCAATTCATTTTGGAGGAAGGTAGCCTAATGAAGGTGTTTTATATGTGTCTCATACTGCTAGGTCAGTCTA
>NZ_BAABCK010000037.1:0-1454 GCF_039538805.1 Salinicoccus jeotgali
TGTTATACTTTATGTGATTTTAAAGTACCAAAACCGGAGGTGCTCCATGTCTTACTCCATTTTAAGAGTGGCAAAAGTGAAGGGATCGAATAATACTAGAGGCATACAAAAGCATTGCCAGCGAGAGAATAAAAATTATCAAAATAAGGATATCAATTCAGAAAAAACGCACATGAATTATGATTTGGTGAATGATGAAAAGATAGATTTTAATCAAAAAATTAATGAACGGATTGAAGCAGGCTATCATGGAAAACGTAAAATTCGGTCGGATGCCATTCGTCATATCGATGGCATTATCACAAGTGATTCTGATTTTTTTGAGGATAAAAGTCAGGAAGAGAAAGATGCGTTTTTTAAAGATAGTTTGAAGTTTTTAGAAAAAGAGTACGGCAAAGAAAATATAATTTATGCGTCTGTTCACTATGATGAAAAGACACCGCATATGCATTTTGGTTTTGTGCCTTTGACAAATGATGGGCGATTATCCGCAAAAGAAAAATTAGGGAACAAAAAGAATTTGTCTGAATTACAGAACAGATTTAGTTTTCATATATCGATTGATAAAGGCTATGACCTTAAGCGTGGTTCTTTAAATTCTCGAAAAGAACATAAAACTGTAGAGGCGTACAAGTCAGAAACGAAATATCACGAGAAAGAGACTGAACTTGCGAAACAGGAAAGTGAACGGGTGAAAGCAGAACAAAAGAAAGCTGAAAAAGAATTTGAAAAGCTGAAAGAACAATTACAAAAAGACATTGATAGATTGAATCAGAAGCCGGATTTTAAGGTTGAGGATGAAGTCCTGACTGAAAAGAATATCTTTGGTAAGGTCACCAGCATTGAGCGTACGGGCCGAGTGATTATGAGTAATGTCGACTTTGAAAAAGTGAAAGAAAAATATCTTTCTGCCACTCGAATTTTAGATGATTATGAAACGTTGAAAAATACAGATGTCTATAAAGAAAATCAGGGTTTGAGAAAAGAAAAGGAAGTTCAGAACAAAAGGGCTCAAGAGTGGATGAATGAATCATTCAAGCATGAGAGGAAAGCATATGATCTGGAAGAAGAAAATGAGCAATTAAAAGAGAAAAATAAAGAGTTGAATGATTTCAGTAAAAAGATGGTGAAAAATACAGCTGGCGTTTATAAGGCCCTCAGAAGCCGTTATAAGGGATTTGAAGAGAGATATAACGAGTTTGCTGATTCGTTGGCTCAGAAAGAGCGTACAGAGCCTCTCAGCCGGTTTATGAAGGAAATACAGGGTGCAGTGCATGAACAAGACCGTAAGAAGTCCAGGAGTAACGATTTAGAGCTGTAGAGGACATTTATGCCGAGAAAACTTTTGGTGGGAAAAGCAACCCTGAATAAACTAAAAAGCCGGTAGGCAGATACCGTGAGGTATCAAAAATGCCTACCGACAGCTTTTGGGTTTTTAGGGTTGCCGTTGGTTC
>NZ_BAABCK010000038.1:0-1621 GCF_039538805.1 Salinicoccus jeotgali
AAAAACATACTAAGATTAGTACCACAGGACCCGGCCAGGTCCTGTGGTACTATTTTCATATAGTAGGAGTGGAGATCAGGTCGACGAGGTTTTAGGATTTAGAATCCGGAATAAAAACGGGCCAGCTCCACTATCCTTATCTGAATCAGGTTCAGTATGTGGGATCTTCGAGATCGAGTATGAGAAAAGGGAATCGATGAGGATACGTGGTCACTTCTGCTTAAAACAAAGGAGGAGAACCAAATGAAAAGTGTCATCGCATTTGATGTCAGTATGGGACACAGCTACATGGTCGTCTATGATGCTTGGCAGCACTGTATATTTGAAGGGGATATCACGCATACCAGATCGGCTTTTGATAATGTCCGGATCCAGATTGAGACGCAACGGAAACAGGATGGCGTCCTGCCTGATATTGTATTTGAAGCCACAGGGGTCTACTCAAAGGCATTGGAACGCTTCATGCAGGCATGCGGGTTCGAGTATGCGCTGCTCAATCCACTGGCGGCCAAGATGCAGAGCCTGTCCATGCGGATGCACAAGACGGACCGGAGTGATGCCCATAAACTCGCCCAGGCCTGTTTTACCCATCCGCCCCGCAACAAGCAGGTTCAAGAAGGGTATTACGAAGAAATGCGCAGCCTCTCCCGCCACTACGCTGAATTGGAGCAGGAGATTGTCCGACTGAGAACCCGGATCCATGCCCTGGTTCAGATGACCTTCCCGGAACTGGAGCAGCTCTTTACCCGAACTTCCGACCTGTATCTTTCCATCCTCCAACTGTTTCCGCATCCGGATCGGGTGACTGTGCTGTCCAGAACGAAAGTGAAGAATATGATCCTCGGCAGCACCGGGAAGCGCCAGTCCCGAAAACGCGCAGAAGAGAAAGCCGATCAGCTGATGTCGGCGGCCGCAGATGCCTATCCGGCACTGTCTACAGATGACGTCCGAATTGAACAGCTCAGAAACTATGCTGCACGCTGTCAGACCCTGCTGGAGCTGAAGCACCGGCTCATCCAGCAAATGGTCGCCATGTCTCAGGAACAGGCGGAATACCATATCCTGAAGAGCTTTCCAGGGATTGCAGACATTACAGCGGTCCGTATCATCGCTGAAGCCGGAGACATCCGCCGGTTCGACACGGCCAATCAGCTGAATGCCTATACCGGCATCGACATCCGCCGCCATCAATCCGGCACCCTTCTGTACAAGGATAAGATCAATCGGCGCGGCAATAAGCATCTAAGGAAAATCCTGTACTACATGATCGAGAATATGATCCGGAACCAGAGGCACGCGGATAACCATCTGGTGGACTACTATCGGAAACTAAAAAAGCAACCCCATGGTAAACACCATAAGGTTGCCTGCATCGCCTGTGTGAACAAGTTTTTGAAGTGCCTCTTCCATCTTGTCACCGTTGGACAGCGATATGATTACGCTGTGGCCACCCACCACTGCGTCAATTCGTAACTCAAGTATACCACAGCCCCTGCTCCGAAAAAACTGAAAAAGCAGGGCCTATTTGGCATGCCGACATCCCTATCCAGCGGGGCGCCCCGCTGGATAGGGATGAAAAATATGGAATATATGCTTGTAATCTATTGACTAATCGTAAGAA
>NZ_BAABCK010000039.1:0-1753 GCF_039538805.1 Salinicoccus jeotgali
ATTTATAAAATTAAAGGTAAGTCATACCGGATGAAACACACTTAGGCTTTCCTCCACAAATTACATTGTCAAAAACCTACATTTTTAGATTGCCGAAAACCTACAATTTTAAGTTGCCCTTGACAACAATCCTTTTTTCAAAATGGATTCGTCTTGATTAGGGTATTATCCAGGCTTGTCATGCCTTTCTGATCAAACTTTGTTTCAAAGCTACAAAAAGCAGCTTTCTTATAGCCTGTCAATTGCCATAAGAAGCTGCTTGATATCTTTATGCGTATAAACTTTATCAGTGATATCTTTAGCTGCGTGACCCATGATCCGTTTGATTGATAGTTTATTTGCATCAGCATTATCCATAAGGGTTGCGAAGGTATGTCTGCAATCGTGTGGTCTATGATTTAATTCTAGTTGCTGCATAATCTTTTTAAACTTCTCGTGATAATAAACATAATAACTCAACTTACTACCCTCAAAGTTTGTAATCAGATATTCATTATTAGGATCCATACGATTTTCAATTAATTTATGGATTTTTTTATGAATTGGTATGACCCTATTCGTCCCAGCTTCCGTTTTGAAGCCACCCCGAAAATACCTTTCATCTAATTGAATCCTTTTATTTTAAGATATTTAATATGGAATGTTTCGCTGACTATCTAAAGGATAACAATCTTAAAAGTTATTTTAATTTAAGTGATCCTAAGACGATTAAATCAACAGAACCGGTTTATTTCAGTATTCCAAAAAACCAAGATTCGAGAAGACAATATAAAATGCCGAATTTGTATAGCTATATGGCGTTAAATTATTTCATTTGTGATAATAAACAAGAGTTCGTTGATATCTTTTCAAATAATAAATTCTCGACTTCAAAATTTTTTAATCAACTTAATTTTGATTATAGAACTACTCAAGAGATAAAGGAAACTCTTTTGTATGGAGGGACTAAAAAGCTTAACCTTGACCTGTCAAATTTTTATCATACATTATACACACACAGTATCCCGTGGATGATAGTCGGGAAAGAACAAGCAAAGAAAAACAGAAAATCTGGTTTTGCCAATCATTTAGATAAATTTACTACGTTATGCCAATATGATGAAACTCATGGTATTCCAACAGGTAATTTATTGTCCAGAATTATTGCTGAACTTTATATGTGCTACTTTGATAAACGTATGGAAAAGAAAAATTTTATTTATTCCCGATATGTAGATGATTTCATTTTTCCGTTCTCATTAGAAACCACAAAAGAGGAATTTTTAAAGGAATTTAATGCTATTTGTCGAGAGCATAATTTAATAGTTAACGATACTAAAACTAGTGTTGATATCTTTCCTTTTAGAGATGGCGCTAATAAATCAGATTTATTTGCATATCTGGAAAATCTTAATTCCAAAACTACAGTTAATAGGTGGATTAGAGAGATAAATGGATTCATAGATTACTGTATTGATCAAGAATCATCTGGTAATAAAGGTGCAATTAAGGCCCTTTTTACAGTTATGAGAAACGCTCTGAAAAATAAAAAGATCAAAAAAAGAACTATTAACGAAATATTTACTCAGAGGAATCCAATAACTAGATTTAATTTGTTTGAAAGGATTTTGGATGTATCTTTAATGGAGAGACCGTCAATAATTATGTGTAAATAGATAAAATCTTTTCTCGTATGTAATCACCGTGCGACTATTCTTTGAACATCGCCGTCAGTTCTGCCCGTGCCTGGTCGAATCCCAAATGACAACGGGTG
>NZ_BAABCK010000040.1:0-1820 GCF_039538805.1 Salinicoccus jeotgali
GGGGCTGGGACATAAAGGCCCCTGAACACTAAGAAAAATGGCGATCCATCCCGATAAAGCGGATGGATCGCCATTTTTTGTGTCTGCTTCCAAAGCAGTGCGCATCATTCGGTTGAACTTCCCGAGGTTCCCGGCCAATAATGCGAGGCCGATTTCGATTTTCACTTTGCGTCTCCCGCGGAGTGAAAATCGCCTGAACGCCAAATTGGCCTTCAAATTGCCGAAAACCGTCTCAACATCCACCTTGCGCTGCTGATAGATGTTGCGGTGCCCTTCAACTGAAAGCTGCTTTTTCACCTGGGCTCTGAAGTAGTCCAGGTTCATATTCTTTTGGATGCGCTTGGTGGTCTGCTTGTCGCTTTTGATGCATATGTCATGGAGGGGACATCCGGTACAGTCTGCTGATGCATACATTTTAAACGCCCGGGTGTAGCCATATTTGTCGGTCCGATCGGCATAGCGTTCAAACTGGAGGGGCCGTCCGTCCGGGCAGATGTACATATCATTCTCATCATCATACACCCAGTTGTCCGGATGCATTTCATCGGGTTGGTGCCTCTGCTTCTGTTCCTTATGGTATGTATTATAGGGGATGAGCGCGGTGCGGCCGTAGTCGTCCATGATTATCTCATAATTGGATTCACTGCCATAGCCGGCATCGGCCACAATCTTTTCAGGCAGATGCTGGAAATGTTCCAGCATCGTATGGAGAAATGGCGGCAGGGTCCGGGTATCTGTCGGGTTGGGATAGAGGTCAAAGCCTAAAACGAATTGATTGTTGGTCGCAATCTGCAGGTTGTAGCCGGCTTTCAGCTGACCATTCTGCATATGGTCCTCCTTCATGCGCATGAATGTCGCATCGGGGTCGGTCTTCGAGTAGCTGTTGCGGGCACCGAGGATCTCCAATTGTTGGGTATATTTCAATTCCCGGTCCCGCAGGTCTGCACATTTCTTTTTAGTCTTTCGGATGACGGACCGTTCAGACCGGCGGGCTTTTCTTTTTTCCACGGTTTCCGTCGCCTCGATGGTCTCCGTCAAATCCGTTTCCACCGTCTCTAGCGCCTGGTGCATCGTGTGCAGGTGATCGGCCGTCACGATGGCTTCCGATTCTTCAAGGAGGGCCGTCACGATCTGCTCTTCATACAGCGTTTCATACATCAGCTTCGATTGGGCGCGGAGTTTCTCCTGGTGTTTCTCGACACTTCTCCGGAAGACGAATGTATATTTGTTGGCATTGGCCTCGAGCTTCGTACCATCGATGAAAATCGCATCCGTATCAATCAGCGCCTGGGCTTCCAGCTGCATCCTGAACTGGATGAACGCTTCCTGGATCAGCGCATCCATGTGGGGATGCACCCGGAACCGGTTGATGGTCCGGTAGGAGGGCGTCTGGTTTTGAGCCAGCCACATCATCCGGACGCTGTCTGTCAACAGCGCTTCAATTTTGCGCCCGGACGTCACCGATTGTGTGTAGCTGCAGAGGATGATCTTCATCATCATTCTTGGATGGTACGACGTCGCACCGAAGGCATGGTCAAAGGGCGCAAATTCAGTCTCTGGGATGCTTTCCACCAATGCATTGACGGCAAGGGCGATGTCATCTTCGGGTATGATGACTGCCAAATCGAGTGGCAGTGTCAGCTGGTTCATGGTATAATCTTTATACATAAGGCACCTCTTTTTCTGTTTGTGTGGTTACTTACATTATAAAGG
Organism: Salinicoccus jeotgali; assembly: GCF_039538805.1. Lineage (GTDB taxonomy): Bacteria > Bacillota > Bacilli > Staphylococcales > Salinicoccaceae > Salinicoccus > Salinicoccus jeotgali. The sequence goes on from NZ_BAABCK010000040.1 coordinate 1,714, forward strand.
GTGCCTTTTGTTTTGTCTTTCATTTATATACATAGGAATCCCCCGGGTTAAAATTTTCATTTTAACCCGGGGGATTCTGCTTGGATCGGGACTTATGTCCCAGCCCC
>NZ_BAABCK010000041.1:0-1949 GCF_039538805.1 Salinicoccus jeotgali
GATATCTGTTGTAAACTGAGTCATAGGGGAGGCCTCTTTTCTATGAATTGGTTGTGGTGACTTAATTCTACAAGAAAAGGGCTTCCTTTTTCTATTTATTCATTTACACAAGATATTTTACGCTCTCAAAATATTATTGAATATTTAGATATACATTATGTCTTTCTTACTATAAAAATAAATTACTATAATCATTTCAAATGAAAGTCAATTATTATCCTTAATTCTTCTCCTTTAGAGTTAATTAACTTCGATCTCTCTCGATTTAATTTATAGTTTCCGCCTTTATGGTAATGAACATATTTATGATGGAATGGACATAAACATATTAAATTACGATAATTATCAAACTCTAGGTCTTCTTCATCCTCAGCCACTTTGGCATTATGAAGTGGCGTTATATGATGTATTTCTACATAATTACATCCATTTTCCATCACTATAGTATCTGATTCCGGTCCACAAACTTGACACTGATAGTTATACAGTTTCTTCAATTTATCGGTTAACTCCCTAGATCTTACTACTGTTTCACCATTGAATTTTTTAAGACGAATTTTTTTCTGAATGTTTTTAATTTCACTAAGTAAATTTAACTTTATCGGTGAAATGCCAGATTCCTCTGTTTCTAATATATACTCCTTTGGACGACTATAAGTGCGTACAAAGCCCCATTCTTTTAATTTTTCATTTATAGACTTTTTCTGTAACAAAGCATGATAAAATAACTGGTCATAGAAATAATGCTTAGAAGGAATATAAACTCTTCCATTATAAACAAAAGATTTTTCAATTTCTTTCTTAAAATCTATATCATTACCTACATTTTTTATATCCTGAATCCAATCATATGGTTCATAGTTTTCTGGTAATTGATTAAGTAAAAGTCTTTCAAATCCCAGTTCATTTAAAAATTGGTCTATAGTCTTTCCTTGCCTTCTTGCTCTAACGTACATATTTTTATAGAAACGATCATAAGGAGATATGTAAATATAGGAATCTTCAACTATATACTTGCTTTTAATCTCTGATATTAATGCATTCTTATTTGCCTCATTTTCATTTTCTCTTAACTTATATTTAAATCCCAATGACCTCACATAATCGGCAATTGACATATTACTTCTACTTGCATATAGACGTAAAGATTGCGCTTCATTATTTTGACTTGGGAGAGACACAGTTATTCCATCATCAAGAACAAATTTACGAAGCTTATCTAGAAGCTCCTCTTGTGTTAATAGTCTTTTATCATTATATTTTACACTTTGTTTATAGCCGAGTCTTTTCAGTAATAAATTTATAGTTATATTTAAACTTTTAGCCACTATTCTAAAATGTCTATACTCATCACTAGTTAATTCTATTTCATCGCCTGAATCACAATATGTATTTAAGATTGAACTAATTTGTCTTAAGTGATATTCATCATCACTGTCTAATTTACAATACTGACTATCGTCAATCTCTCTTTGTAAATCTGGCTGCATATCGAAAACATAATAAACCTTTTCCTTATCTTTTACAAAAATAGCAACTTTTTCTTGTGTATTGTGTTTATAAATTGAGACAGAAAGCCCATTATTATCAACATACTCACTTTTGTAACTTCTTATCATTTGATATATTATTGTTCTGTGAATCTCTTTTATTTTTTTTCTTACAGATTTAAATTCCCCAGAAGCTTCATCAATCTTATCTTTAGTAAAAACTTGTCTAGACACTCCAAAAAGTTCAGCGTGAGCAGCTAAGTTTATTTTGTAATTATCTCTTAATTCTTTTAATGCCAGAAAATCATATTTACTTCTACTCGCATTTATTACTTTCGTTTGTCAAAATAAGCTAGACAGTTCCTTTTCACCCATGTAACTCAAAAAGACTTCCAATGGTGTCCGGTAGTTCAATGATTTTCTCGGTATGTGGTTTCTTCTTGAAGCGACAGACGAGAC
>NZ_BAABCK010000042.1:0-2142 GCF_039538805.1 Salinicoccus jeotgali
TGTAAATGGCAGTATTAAAATGTAGGAAATCGGCAATTGAAAATTGTTGGTTTACCTACATTTTTTTGTATGCTTTTCTTATGACATCGAAGGAGGATATTCATGAGAAAAGACGTACGCGAAGGAGTCAGGAAATTTATGAACGATGGTATCAAACCCAACTTTGCCGCATTGGCCCGGCAGTATGGCTGCGATTACCGGACGGTGAAAGCGGCCTATGAAGCAGAGACACAGTACCCAGAGAAGAAAAAACGGGTGAAGAGAAAAAGTAAGCTGGATGAATTTAAACCAATCATCCATGACAAACTGGAAATCCAGTGCAGCGCGTATAGTATATTTAAATTCATTGAAAAAAAGGGATATGACGGGAGTTACAGTCTGGTGAAGCAGTACTGTCGAAAAGAGAGGAAAACCCGTCAGAAGCAGGCAACCATGCGCGTGACCCACACCCCCGGTTTAGCCGGGCAAGTGGACTGGAAAGAAGACATGACTTTAATCAGCCGGCACGGCGAGATCTTCCGTTTCAACATATTCTTATACGTCCTGTCGTTTTCCCGCAAGAAATACATCACATTGACCTTTGATCGCCATCAGGACACCTTGTTTGAATGTCTGGACGATGCCTTTCACCACACTGGCGGCGTACCGGGGGAGATCTGGTTTGATAATATGCGGACTGTGGTGGATCAATCCAGCACCCAATATAATAAGGTCGTGTTTAATCAACGGTTCTACGCATTTAGTAAGGATGCCGCCTTTCAGCCCATTGCCTGCCGGCCATACCGTCCCCAGACCAAAGGGATGGTCGAGGCACTGGCACGGACGATGGACCGGTTGCGGGTCTATAACCATGAGTTCGATGACAGTGTGGATTTGATCCATATCGTCCATGATTTGTGTCATGAACTCAATACGGAAGTCTCCCAGGCGACCGACGCCATCCCCGACGCACTGTGGCTGGATAAAGAAAAAGAGCACCTACATCCACTCCCTGAAGACCTGTTGAAGCCGTACTTTGAAGACCAATTGACGAGAGTGGTCTCTAAAGAGGCGATGGTTCAGTTCCGTAAATGTAAGTACTCTGTAGATCCCCAGTATATTGGAAAGACGGTTGAGATTGAACTGTCGGATACTGAGGACAACATACACATTTATTATAACGGAGAAACGGTGCGTTCACACCCGTTAACCACCCAAAGATTCAATTATAATCAGGCAGATATGTTCAACATATTGAAGTCGGATCTGCTGGCTGGTCGGCCGGACGATGATATCCATGCGTATATCCATGAATCCCTGCAGTTATATGATGCGGTGGGAGATGGTGTCCATGAGTGATTATCAAACGCTTCTGTCCAATTTTGAAGCCCTCGGTTTAAATAATATGCGTGAATATTATCCGGTGTTGTTGGATAAGGTTCATACAGAAGACATGTCGCTGACGAGTGCGTTTCTGGAAATCACAGACAAAGAAATGAAGTTTCAAAAAGAAAAGAAGATGGCGCGTGCGATTCACCGCGCACGCTTTCCTAAAGTGAAGACATTCGATACGTTCGATTTTGATTTTCAACCCAGCCTGAACCGCACGGCCGTCCTTGAATTGAAACATCTGGGGTTCATGGAATCTAAAGAGAACATTGTCTTCATCGGCAGCCCTGGTGTCGGTAAAACCCACCTGGCGATTGCTCTGGGGGTCGAAGCCTGCCGTCAGGAGAAACGCACGCTGTTCATCAACTGCCATGAGTTGTTGATCCGACTTCGGGCCGCTTATGAAAAAGGGACCGTTGAGCGTGTGCTCAGACGGTATGCCAGATACGAGCTGTTGATTATTGATGAAATCGGCTACCTCCCCATTCAGAAGCATGAAGCCGACTTGATCTTCCAGTTATTGAACATGCGCTATGAAACCCATTCAACGATATTCACCACCAATATCGCACTCTCTGGATGGGGTGAACTATTCAAAAGTCCGGAAACGGCCGCAGCGATACTGGACCGCATGGTCCACCATGTAAAGATTTATAAAATTAAAGGTAAGTCATACCGGATGAAACACACTTAGGCTTTCCTCCACAAATTACATTGTCAAAAACCTACATTTTTAGATTGCCGAAAACCTACAATTTTAAGTTGCCCTTGACA
>NZ_BAABCK010000043.1:0-2441 GCF_039538805.1 Salinicoccus jeotgali
CCTTTTTTATATTATTAGCGTTTGTTCTTTTTGCATTTTTCTTAATTGATAATGGTGAAAAGGAAAATGTTGATGATAAAATGCATTATGTATTACGTTTATATATTACTGGTATTGTAATATTCTTTTTCATTACTGATTTTATATATGGGTGGAGTAATTCTTTTGTTTATATAATGGCTATGATACCAATTATGTATGTAACAGTAAAAAACAATAAAACGAGTGCTAATGTATAGCACTCGTTTTATTGTTTTATTGGGGAAATACTCCAGTGAAAATTGGTGTTACAGGAGGTCTTCCTGTAAATCTAAAATATACGCCACTTCCGTTGTTATTATTGTATAGAAGAGCAGAACTTCCACCTAGTACTAATGTTGCGCTAGCAGCTAAAGCTTTTACTATTGCTGTTGGTGCTGAAAACCATGGAGACCAGATAGCAACTAAGGTGGATACACCTGCGCCTCCAGCTAAAGCTTGGGCTGTAGTTCTTGTTAAATTATCATTTAGATATGCTCTATATCCCCACCAATATCCTCTTATGGCATTTATTCCTGCTGACATAGTGGTTATAGTTTTTGTTTGTATTTCATTATTAGATTTATTGTTAAATGTTATTACGTTGTTATTAATAGTGGCTGTTTCATTGAATTCTTTTTCTGTGACTTGGTTTAATGAATTATTTTGAGTTTTAATTGCTTGTTTAATTGCTTTAAAATTTGTTGTCCCAACTACTTTGATTAATGCAGCTTGGTTTTTAATTACAAAACGATTATTCTCTATGACTATGTACGGATCTGCTTTAGAAATTGTTTCAGAGTTTAAATTTTCAGATGTTGTTTCAGTAGTTTTGTTGTTTTTATTTTGATGAATTGTTTCAGCCTGAGCCTGAACAGATAGAACTTCAAAACTAATACTACTGATAACCATTAATGTTGCTAAGAAAATGATTAATTTTTTCATAAAAAATCCTCCTTTGTTATTATAAGGTAATTATCACCTAGAGGATTTTTTTAATCAATGGTATATAAATAAATGTCATATTTTTTGCAGATATGCAAAAAAGTGTTAATAGAGAATTAAAAAAGAGACCCTGTTTAAGGATCTCTTTTTGCTTTTAGAAACGAGTTAAAAACGAGTTTCTTCTTATCTTGATACTATTAGAAATAACTCAAAGATTTAAAGATGGCTTAAAGCCTTGATATGTAAGGGTTCAGGTCTGTTTTGAGTGTATAAAATAATTTGACATAGTAAAACCCCAGTATTATAGTTTAATTGTCGAGAAAAAACTAATACCGGGGGTTTTTATATGCATTTTTATAATACAACAGAAAACACGAATAATCAAGATGAACACGCTTTAAAAGATGTTACGAAATCGGGTAAAGAAAGACCGTGGCGAGAAAAGAAAATTGATAATGTCAGCTATGCTGAACTGTTACAAATCCTTAAATTCCAGAAAGCCGGTAATGTAGGTGCCTGTGGGCGGGTATTGGAATTTAAGCCGACGGATGAAGGCTATCTCAAATTATTCAAGACATGGTTTTGTAAATCAAAACTCTGTCCGGTGTGTAATTGGAGGCGTTCGATGAAAAACAGTTATCAAGCGCAGCGAGTGGTAGAAGAAGTGATTAAGGAAAAACCAAAAGCCCGTTGGTTGTTTCTCACGTTGACGGCACGAAATGCGGTAGATGGACATGATCTGAAAAGTAGTTTGTCGGAATTAACGAAAGCATTTAATAAGCTGAAGATGTATGCCAAAGTCAAAAAGAATCTGATTGGGTTCATGCGTTCGACTGAAGTGACAGTAAACCAAGAAACAGGGGCATACAATCAACATATGCATATTTTACTGTGTGTGGAAAATAAGTATTTTAGAGGAATAGATAATTACATATCTCATGAGGATTGGACGGTTTTATGGCAAAAGGCATTAAAAATAAACTATCGACCGATTGTTAAAGTCCAAGCCATCAAGCCGAATAAAAAAGGCGATTCGGATATTCAATCTGCGATTAAAGAAACAAGTAAGTACTCGGTAAAATCTGCGGATTATCTGACGGAAGATGATGAAAGAAATTTGGAAATTGTCTCGGATTTGGAACATGGGTTATTCCGAAAACGGATGATTTCCTATGGTGGATTATTGAAAGAGAAACATAAGCTTTTGAATTTGGATGATGCTGACGATGGGAATTTGATTCAAACATCTGATGAAGAGGAACCATCAGACAATGAAGAAGAAGCCAACTCTATAATTGCTATTTGGAATTATAGTCGGCAGAATTATTATTTGAAATTAGAGCGATAACATCAGATAAAGATGAGCGATAATTTAGGGGGGACTCGCATAAGCGAGTCCCTTTTTGCGTGAGCAAAAACTGGTTTGAGCTGTCTGCAAGACTACACGATTTAATGACTTAGTGATAACTAAGTCTAGT
>NZ_BAABCK010000044.1:0-2564 GCF_039538805.1 Salinicoccus jeotgali
AACGGTCGTTATTTAGAATGATTTTTACAACTTTTACTTACCATTAAATTTAATATAAAATATTTATGCAGATGTATCATAATAATTTTCTATATCAGAATGCAAATCTAAACCTACGCACTGTATTACTTCGATGAAGATTTAATTTTGAAGTGTTACACTTTTTAAAAGTATCTATGATTTAATAGAGAAAGGACAATATAGGGGGAAAGATCTATGTGGGAGATAATAATCAATAATAATAGTAATAATGTTTTGGGTTCCATTATAACTGGTCTCTTTACCTTTTTTACTGGTTTAATTGCTATAGTTGTAGTTCGAAAACAGTTAAGAGATTCTTTAGACTCAAAGTCAGGCTGGAGGCAAGAATTATTTAAGGTGTCATCAAAATCCAGGCTACTTTCAGACGATGTATACATATTATATACTGTTCTTAGATTTAGACCTCATGATGAAGCTAAAAAAAAGGATTACACATCTATGCCACCCGAAAACTTTAATGAAATGACTGCTTATATCTTTAAGGAATTAGGCGCTATTGAAAAAAATATTGATACTGGTATCCAATGTATAGAGCATAGCGATGATGAACAAAAAAAATATTTAAACCAAAAAGATTCACGAAAATTAAGGTTGTTTGCCAGATATCTTCTTAAAAATCATTGGGAAACACTAGGAAATGGTTGGCTAAAAAGATGGTATTGGCATAAATTTGAGGAGAAAAAAATGATAAGTGATTTTTATTATTTAATTAAAGAAAACGATAAGAAGGTAGAAGAAAATTGATGACAATAATGTCTATTAATATTAAATGGGATTCTTTGTCTGTCGGACTTCTTATTAATTCTATCGCGTTTTTATCCTTATTTTTTTCTCTGAGTATATTAATAGGATTATTTTATTTTTTCTCTGGCAGTGTTGAAGCGAAAAAAAAGACCTTCGATTACTTTATAACTATTTTTATATCTATAATCATTTGTTGCATACTACTGATAACTATCTCTATTACTTGTTGGATAGTTATAAATGTGATTTATGATTTATTTAACCAACAAATCTCATAATTTACATCAAATATTTCAACTCCGATTTTTCCCTCCATTTCTCTCTATATTCTTTCTCAATTTATTTACAATTTTCATCGGATACATGAGGTGTGTCCGATGGGGTCATTCAATCGTAAATATAAGGTGTATGTATTAAATTTTCTCACACGAAGCAGAACGATTGCTCGATAAAAGTTGATGGGTATATGCATGATCATCTATTCTATTTTTGTGAGTGCTATGGGATACTGCTTTTCCCCACAATACGGACAAGACCCCTTAAAATTATTCGGAACGATGAGAATTTCCAAATATATAGTATAATTTAGGTAGAAATCTCATAATAAGGAGTAGGATATATTTATTAAAACTGATTGATAATAAAGTTACTATAGAACTACTATATGATGAACATTAATATAAATATTTAAGAGTATGGAGAGTGATGCGTTATTACTAATGAATTCAATAAAGAGATCGACTATTTTTACGATACTTATATTAATTGTAAAAAAAAAACAGGGGTAACTTTTTTGAATGGGAGGTGGGGGAGTGGGAAAACATACTTTTTAAATGAATTGAGAGAGAAGAGTAAAAAATATAAGTATATTGAGATGGACTTTTGGGGCGAAGAAATTTCAGATCAAAACTTTACTTTAATAGCAAAAAAACTAAAACCCATAAAGTTTTTTTTCTACAAGTTAACTTATCCAATAATAGTGATAATAATTTCTGCAGTAATAACTTTATTACTTTACTTATTAAGTTACTTATTTACAGGCGACATTTTTACTACCTCAATTTTTACCAACAGCATACTACTATTCTTTTATTTTTTTATAATAGCTTCATTGCTTCAATCCAAAGATTACTTTTCTAGTTCAGATATTTTAGAAAACAGGTCTAAAAAAATAGTTGAAGATTTTTCAGATAAAAACAAAATAATTGTTATTGACGATTTTGATAGAATATCTTCTCAAGATCGTGAAAATCTATATGCTATTATCAATTTACTTAAAAGTAACCAGAATAAGATTATTATAGTTGGAGATATAATACAAATAGATAAAGATATAAGGGATGGTTTCGTAAGAAAAATTATAGATTATAGATATGACATAGATAATCTTCATAGTACGCAGTATTTATATAGTAAAATTGAAGAGAAACTGCAAAAGATAGAAATTGACACTTCCTCTATTGAAATGATCCTTTTGAGAAGTGATTTTACCAATAAGAAAAGAACATACCGAGATTATGAACAATTTTCCGAACTGATAGATGACCATGTTTCCAATAATAGCAACATAGAATACATCAATTCTAATGAAAAAATTTATCTATTATATTTATATCATTTTTACTACGATGTATATAATAAAATTATTTCATTTCGCCGATTGTAAAATTAAGCTAGACACCTAAAAAGGGTCACGCGTGATACACTCAAAATGAGTTTTCCGACCAAAGAAAATCATAGGAGTGATCACGCATGACCTACACCCATATTACCACGGA
>NZ_BAABCK010000045.1:0-2823 GCF_039538805.1 Salinicoccus jeotgali
CATATTGTCCGGTGGCAATCGCGGAGAGGCCCCACCTGTTCCCATGCCGAACACAGCAGTTAAGCTCTCCAGCGCCGATGGTAGTTGGACTGACGTCCCGTGAGAGTAGGACGCCGCCGGGCAGTATTTGGAAATGCAGAATGAAAAATGATTTGAGGAGAATTAGCTCAGCTGGGAGAGCATCTGCCTTACAAGCAGAGGGTCGGCGGTTCGAACCCGTCATTCTCCACCATTTTAATAAGCCGCTCTAGCTCAATTGGCAGAGCAACTGACTTGTAATCAGTAGGTTGGGGGTTCGATTCCTCTGGGCGGCACCATTTTTTGAAATATCTTGAGCCATTAGCTCAGTTGGTAGAGCATCTGACTTTTAATCAGAGGGTCAGAGGTTCGAATCCTCTATGGCTCATGACTTGCGGGTGTGGCGGAACTGGCAGACGCACTAGATTTAGGATCTAGCGCCTTCGGGCGTGGGGGTTCGACTCCCTTCACCCGCATCATCAGCGGAAGTAGTTCAGTGGTAGAACACCACCTTGCCAAGGTGGGGGTCGCGGGTTCGAATCCCGTCTTCCGCTCCATTGTTTAGTTCGCCGGGGTGGCGGAACTGGCAGACGCACAGGACTTAAAATCCTGCGGTAAGTAATTACCGTACCGGTTCGATTCCGGTCCTCGGCACCAGTATAAATATCATATGCGCCCGTAGCTCAATTGGATAGAGCGCTTGACTACGGATCAGGAGGCTAGGGGTTCGAATCCTCTCGGGCGCGCTTTAAAAAAACGGGAAGTAGCTCAGCTTGGTAGAGCACTTGGTTTGGGACCAAGGGGTCGCAGGTTCGAATCCTGTCTTCCCGACTCTTATTAAATGCGGGTGTGGCGGAACTGGCAGACGCACTAGAATCAGGGTCTAGCGCCTTCGGGCGTGGGGGTTCGACTCCCTTCACCCGCACTTACACAGATTATATGGGGGCTTAGCTCAGCTGGGAGAGCGCCTGCTTTGCACGCAGGAGGTCAGCGGTTCGATCCCGCTAGTCTCCACCATTTATTCTAATATGTTATTATGGCGGTGTAGCTCAGCTGGCTAGAGCGTACGGTTCATACCCGTGAGGTCGGGGGTTCGATCCCCTCCGCCGCTATATTGGACCTTTAGCTCAGTTGGTCAGAGCAAACGGCTCATAACCGTTGGGTCGCAGGTTCGAGTCCTGCAAGGTCCACCATGTTTTAATTGCATAGTTTCATACGGAGGAATACCCAAGTCTGGCTGAAGGGATCGGTCTTGAAAACCGACAGGGGCTTCATCGCCCGCGGGGGTTCGAATCCCTCTTCCTCCGCCATTTTTATTATTCTATTATCGCGGGATGGAGCAGTTCGGTAGCTCGTCGGGCTCATAACCCGGAGGTCGGTGGTTCAAATCCACCTCCCGCAATTATTTAAGTGGTCCCGTGGTGTAGCGGTTAACATGCCTGCCTGTCACGCAGGAGATCGCGGGTTCGATTCCCGTCGGGACCGCCATTTTAAATTTAAGTGGTTCAGTAGCTCAGTCGGTAGAGCATGTGATTGAAGCTCACAGTGTCGGCGGTTCGATTCCGTCCTGAACCACCATTTGTTATGTTGTGGCGCCGCTCTAGCTCAATTGGCAGAGCAACTGACTTGTAATCAGTAGGTTGGGGGTTCGATTCCTCTGGGCGGCACCATCATATATATATAAGCGTGGAGGGGTAGCGAAGTGGCTAAACGCGGCGGACTGTAAATCCGCTCCTTCGGGTTCGGCAGTTCGAATCTGCCCCCCTCCATATATTTAGGGGTATAGTTCAATGGTAGAATGAAGGTCTCCAAAACCTTAGATGTGGGTTCAATTCCTACTACCCCTGCCATGGCGGTTGTGGTGAAGTGGTTAACACACCGGATTGTGGTTCCGGCATTCGTGGGTTCGATCCCCATCAGCCGCCCCATTATTGGGCTGTCGCCAAGCGGTAAGGCAACGGTTTTTGGTACCGTCATGCACAGGTTCGAATCCTGTCAGCCCAGCTTTAGGGCACCATAGCCAAGTGGTAAGGCCGAGGACTGCAAATCCTCTATCACCGGTTCAAATCCGGTTGGTGCCTCCATAATTTACTAAGCGGAAGTAGTTCAGTGCTTAGAACATGCTTCTTCCTGAAGCAAGACATAGGTTCAAATCCTATCTTCCGCTCCATTTAGTATCCTGGTCTTATATAGGTCAGAGCATCGTAAGATGTAAAAATCAATTCAATATTTGCGGAAGTAGTTCAGTGCTCAGAACATGCTTCTTCCTGAAGCAAGACATAGGTTCAAATCCTATCTTCCGCTCCATTAAAATAATACTGGGCCACCGTGGCGGAATTGGCAGACGCGCTGGACTCAAAATCCAGTTCCCATTGCGGGAGTGCCGGTTCGATCCCGGCCGGTGGTATAATCGATTAATCAAATAATGTGATTTTAGTACGCGCTGCGAGCGGCCGGATGAAACATTTCATCGGGCCGCTATTTTTATGGTTGAAATTAAAGGAGAAGGTATTACGATTAGCAAGAATAAGCCAAAGAACATTGCAACAACAGTAAAAGAAGTACTGGCAAGACGATAAATCAAATAGACAGTTAACAATGGTCTTTAAAAGAATGTTTCCCATTCATGACTGTATTCAAAAGCTCTTCTGTTTAACGGCTTATGCCGTAAGCAGAGGGTTTTTCTTACGATTAGTCAATAGATTACAAGCATATATTCCATATTTTTCATCCCTATCCAGCGGGGCGCCCCGCTGGATAGGGATGTCGGCATGCCAAATAGGCCCTGCTTTTTCAGTTTTTTCG
>NZ_BAABCK010000046.1:0-3307 GCF_039538805.1 Salinicoccus jeotgali
CTTGAAAAGCTGAGCAATACGCCAGTCGTTAATATAATATAAGTTAATATTAATATTATAGTTTTAAATATGGTTATATTTTTTTTCGAACTGCGCCAAAGGACATATCCTGCAGGGGGAATTAAAAAAGGACCAAAAACATTTGGATCCTTAAAAAAACTTTTTATACGTGCAGACCCATATAATAAAAAATCTAATGATTCAATTTTAGAAAAATAAGCAACAATTCCTATAACAGAAACAACTACTGCTGTAAGTGTGTATGCGTTAAATATTGTAAGTAAACTCCTGATATCTAAATACGATAAAATTCCTACATACCCTAACCACATAACTATGCAGTACATTGTAATCGAAAAAAACAGAAAGGCAGTAGAAATGTCTTTTATAAAAAATAAAGAAATTAAATTCGTGATTATATAAGAAACCATCAAAAAAATAGGTAAAAAATGAGAATCATAATATCGATATGTTCTAAAAATTAAAGAAATTAGTAATAATAAAATAATTAATAAGTCATAAGGTGAAGGTTCTATAAAAACTATTGAACTAGCCAAAGTAATTAAAAACAAAAATGTGTTCATATATTTTTGTTTTGTATTATTTGTTTTCAACAAGACCTTCACCTCTTATAATTTTTTTATAAATTTTTATAGATTAATGATATTCTAACAAGAACAACTAAAACTAACCCAATTAGATAAGCTACGGCCGTGTTAAATAAGATATTCGGTGAGATTGGTTTAGCGTTTTTAGACACTCGTGCTTCTGTCATTATTTTTATATTATCTATCCCCATTACTTTAGGAATTTCTTCTTTTGCAGTTTCTGCATATAAGTTGACCATTTCAACAGCTTTTTTATGAGAATCAGATTCCATAACCAATCCAATGATTTGACTATTAGAATGGGTGATTACTTTTAACCCTTTTCTTAATTGACTTTCCTTGTACTCATTTTCACTATTTTCACTAGCCGTTTCTAGAACTTTTGAGCTTTTAATAATCCCCTCATATGTTGTAATTAATCTTAAATTTGTATCTACATCTAATGGATTTTCACTATCTTGTTGAACAGTGTTTACTAATAATTCGGCTTTAGATGAATATATTGGGGTAATATAATACTTACTGAAAAGAAAACCAATCGCTCCAAATAGTAGTGGAATAAAAATTAAGTATAGCCATCCTTTTTTAAGAGATCTCAGAATATCTTTTAGTTGAATTTCTTTTTCCATTTTAGTCACTCTCCTTAATAACTATCTTTACGCATTACCACTTTCCAAAATGTTTTAAATAAAATTTTAAAATCTAATGTAAAAGATACATTCTCTACATATGTATTATCCCACTTTATTTTCTCGCCATGTGTAATAGATGATCGTCCGTTAATTTGAGCAAGCCCTGATAAACCTGGTTTTACCTTTAGTCTGTTGTTTTGATTTTGGTTATAATACCGAGTAAATTCTGGCACTTCTGGTCTTGGTCCAATAAAACTCATATCTCCTTTTATAACATTAATTAATTGTGGAAGTTCATCTAAACTCGTTTTTCTTAAAAAATAACTTAATTTTGTTATTCCTTTAGGACTACTTGTTTCATATATAAAATCATCTGGTATTCCATTAGTCCACTCTCTATTTACATTGGGGTGATTATTGTGAGTTAAGGGCATACTCCTAAATTTCCACATATTAAATATTTTTCCATTTTTACCCACCCTTTTTTGTTTAAAGAAAATAGGCCAACCACTATCTAGAAAAATAAATATCCCGATAATTAAAAAAACAGGAGTCATTAGTACAATAAGTATTACACTAAAAATAATATCTAGTGCCGATTTAATTTGTAAATATTTCAATTTCATTGCCTTCCCTACATATTTTTTAACTTTACTTAATATGCCATCTTCGGTGTTAACTGTCAACTTTTAAATTCTTTCAACTAATAAAATGCTTATTAGACAAAAATTTAAATAAAGCAGAAAATGATTATTATCAACTGCCTTTATTTAATGAGGAATTTAAAATTTTTGATAAGAAAAAATTAAAAAAACTTTAAAGTTATATAAAGCATACTTTAATAGAGCCTAATATTAATTTATTAAGTTTACAGCTGTTTGATATTTTTGAGAATACTCTCTCTGTATCCTAGTTAATTATTTTTAATTTTTAAAAATGTTCACTTACAAGAAAAGATACTACTCGTTATTTAAAATAAACTTTTGCTTGTGAAGATTTTTTTGCGATAATTACTGTTGTCATGATATCATTCTCTTTCCATTCAAATAAAAAAGAGGATAAAATAATGACTTCTATCCTCGTCGTTTCTTATTGTTTGTCTTCTTTATTCATATTCCATGTCACGGTGGCGTCGTAACTGACTTTTTCTTTATATTTGGTAACAAGTGTCCCCACTTGTGTTGTGTTTAATAACGTTTGGTCTTCTTTTAAAAAGGGGTTATGGTAGTATTATGCTTCAAATGCGTCTCGCGTTTTAATCGAGTACGTTCCTGCGTTGTGATGAATGAATACATAATCATTCACATTTTCTTCACTATACTTCTCGCTAAACGTTTATAATGTACTAGAAAACTTACTGACTTCTTCTTTGATTCCTAACATAGTAACATATTTTTGTGTGGGATTTTCTATTTATTCTTGAACCTCTTGATTTAAATAAGTATTCTCATGAACGTGTTTGGAATTAAATGCTTCAATGCGTGCACTCTGTAACTCATTTTGACTAATATATTCTATTTGAACATCAACACCGTGAATTAATTGTTCACTCGTTTTTTTTATGTTTCCAAATGCTTTTTATAACTTTTCGGGGTTCGCTTCTAGTAAATGATTGATCCACTGATTTACATAATCGAGCGAATAGTAAGACGATACGACATGCGCTATCATTTCTGCTTCCATCTCCTTAATATGAATGGAAGAATAGGTATCTACGCCATGAAGATGGTAATGTGCTAACTCATGAAAAGTCACTCTTATTTTTTCCGTTTCTGTAGCATTATCTATTGACACATATTATCTATACGTATAGTTTCCGTAAAATTTTTAATAAGTTAATATAACGGTCGATTTTTATACACTAATTTTTTTGTACTTTATTGAGTATTAGAATTAATAATAAATTATTAATGGAGGTTTGTTATGTGGGATATTATACAATGGTATGTCAACAGTATTCTAGACAGTTTATATAGAGTTCTTTCTTATACTCCTTCGGTGTCATATAACCTAGCGCACCATGTGGTCTAATATTGTTATACCAATTTACATAATCAAATAGTTCAA
>NZ_BAABCK010000047.1:0-3308 GCF_039538805.1 Salinicoccus jeotgali
AATTCATCCATGGTAATATGGGTGTAGGTCATGCATGATCACTCCTATGATTTCTTTTGTCGGAAAACCATTTTGAGTGTATCATGTGTGACCGTTTTATGTGTCTAGCTTAATTTTACAATCGGCGTGATGAAATTAAAATCCACACTAGTACAGCTAATGTAGGCGCACGCATCATATCCTACATAGATTATTTTACAACCGATAAGGAGAACCTCGTCATCCGCTCGGAAGAGGAGTATTTGATGGTTCAGAAATCGGCCATCATCTGCGCAGAGGTGCAGGGTAGAACATTGACCATATATACAAATGATAAACAAATCGCGACGACAAACAAAAGTTTGAGTGCGTTGATGGAAGAAATGAAATCCAAGACATTTTTAAAAGTGTCAAAATCAGGGATGTTGAATATTCAAATGATTGACCGTGTCGAACCTTCATTTTCCGGAAACTTGATTGCACGCATGAAGAACGATAAAAAAATCAGTATTTCAAGACGCTATGTTGGAGCATTAAAAGAAAGGTTGGGAATATGATGTTAACGAACATAATAAAAAATGTCTCAGTTGCCGTCGGCCTTGGGAGCTTCATATATCTTTTGAATGGGATTTCAGGTTCAGTAGAAGTGCTTCATCCTCAAGAAATCATCTCCGTATGGATTGCCTCTATGATGATAGGCTTTGCCTCTATGCTACACTATACAAATTTATCGCAGTTATTCGTTACACTAATCCAACTAGCGGTAGGAATTACTTCATTCACGATAATTGCATTGTTTAACGGGCGGATAGCACTCACGTCAGTGGATATTCTATCCTTTGCAAGCTTGACATTAATCATTATGCTTATCATCTACACGGTCTCCTATATTATCGTGTTGATAGAAAGCAAAAAAATTAATAACAAGTTAGGTAATAAATAGGGGAGGCTGCCTCATAATCCCTCTAATGTTTATTTAGACCAGATAAGATAAATAGAAATTCATACAATAAAGCTCAGTTTTCTCGCTTCAAATGAGAGAATTGAGCTTATATATATATCTAATTATGTAATCTCCAAGCCACTACATGACTGGACTATTCCATGAAGCTATTCTATTTAAGATTTTGCATATCCAATACATTAATAATAACGCTATACGTTATAAAATTGAGCACCAATTATAAAAATAAAATTGTCCTTCTTATTTAAGTTTGTTAACATTGATAGGTCTTTCATGTTATCAGGTAGTAAAAAATAAGTGGATTATATAATATTCCACAAACAATAAGGAGCGCGTCAATGAAGAATTCTTCAGATCCCGAAAGTAAAAAGTCGTCCAGTGTATTCAAGTATTCGGTTTTAATAATTGCTTTGCTGGTAATTATCGGTGCAATCAACCCAGAATCATTTGGAGCTGTTGCCGGAGCCATATCAAATTGGGTAGGTGACTACTTTGGATGGTACTATATGATCATTACCTCCATCACATTGTTCTTCTGTATTTTCCTTGTCTTTAGCCCCATCGGAAAACTAAAGTTGGGCAAACCGCACCATGAGCCAGAGTTCAGCACCCGTTCATGGTTGACCATGCTATTTAGTGCAGGTATGGGAATTGGTGTCATATTCTATGGTACATCCGAACCCATTGCACACTTCGTCGCACCAGCCACAGCTAGTCCAGAAACAGAAGAGGCCTTGCATGAGTCCATCCGTGCAACTATATTCCACTGGGGAGCACACGCATGGGGCATGTACGGTGCAGTTGCCTTGGCACTCGCCTATTCCCAGTTCAGAAAAGGTGAACCTGGACTGCTTTCTAAGACTTTGCGCCCAATATTAGGTGATAAAGTCGACGGACCCATCGGAGTCTTCATCGATGTGCTCACTGTCTTTGCTACAGTGATCGGAGTGGCTGTCTCACTTGGTGTCGGCACTACACAGATCAACGGTGGCCTGAATCAGTTGTTCGGCCTTCCAATCAATCTGACCGCCCAAGGCGCAATTATTGCTGGTGTCACAGTCCTCTTCCTCATCAGTGCATGGAGCGGATTGTCAAAAGGAATCAAATATTTGAGCAATCTCAATATGATTTTGGCAGGAATACTACTCATAACCGTCCTTATACTAGGCCCGACCATGCTCATATTAAATATGCTGCCAACTGCTACTGGAGAATACCTCAATACATTTTTGGCGAAGACCCTTGACGCAGCCCCGACTAACACTCATAAAAATGAATGGCTTCAATCATGGACAATCTACTACTGGGCCTGGTGGTTAAGTTGGAGCCCATTCGTAGGTATCTTCATCGCACGTGTATCAAGAGGCCGTACTGTTCGTGAATTTGTTATTGCCCTTATTTCCGTACCGACCACTATCGGCATTATCTGGTTTACGGTATTTGGTGTTACTGGCGTTGAAATTGCTAAAGAAGTACCATCGATAGTTGAACTCGGTCCAGAAACACAGTTATTTGCCATACTGAATGAGTTACCACTTAGCCTGCCGCTTTCGATCATAGCGATTATATTGATATTTTCATTCTTTATCACGTCTGCAGATTCTGCTACATTTGTGATAGGTATGCAGACATCAAATGGTTCATTGCGTCCTTCATCGAAATTGAAGATCATCTGGGGCGTCAGCTTGTCCTCGATTGCTTATGTGCTGCTCCTATCAGGTGGGGAAACGGGTCTAGAAGCCCTCCAATCTGCAGCCATCATAGCAGCCTTACCGTTTAGCTTCGTAATCATCATGATGATGATTTCATTCTATAAGGATGCCAACGAAGAGAGGAAATATCTGGGTCTCACTATTACCCCGAACAAGCATCGGATGAAAGAGTACCTCAGTAAAGAACAAAAAGAATATCAGGCACAAAAAGATGCAGGTATAGATGAAAGCGAGCTATAATCTGATATAAAAAGAAGAATAGCCTAAATGATTAACCTAAGCTTACATGACATCTTTATTAGGCTACCGTTCTCCAACTGCTTTTGGAGAACGGTAGCCCAATTTTTCTTGTATACTTTCTTAGTTATCTACTTTGATGATTTATTAATACATGAATATTTTTCATGTAGATTTTTTAAAATTAATGGGATTTTATTCCTTAATATTACTCTAGAATAAAGAAATGCCTTTCTGTCTTATAAATAAAAATAATACTTGCTTTAACTAGAAAAGGCTGACAGAAGGACTGATTTGACCCCCTCCAGGTTTACAGATGAAATAAAACATCTGTAAACCTGGAGGGGGTTCTTTTATGACTGACAAATATTATTCATTTGAAGAAAAGCTGAAAATGATTCAGGAATTGAGGGTAG
>NZ_BAABCK010000048.1:0-3435 GCF_039538805.1 Salinicoccus jeotgali
TCGGGAAGTTCAACCGAATGATGCGCACTGCTTTGGAAGCAGACACAAAAAATGGCGATCCATCCGCTTTATCGGGATGGATCGCCATTTTTCTTAGTGTTCAGGGGCCTTTATGTCCCAGCCCCTTTTTAAAATGATTTCTTCAACATCAAGCACTGTCTCGGCCATTTGGGCCTCATCTACATTCAAGGCCTCAAAAGTCGGAATCACTTCACGCCCCGTCAGACCTGTTAAAGTCGCAATGAATTCAGCTCCAATTGCTTCGGCGCAATAATAGTCCGCAACAGAATCTCCCACAATAATCACGGTATCATCGACATTATTCTTTTTGTTCACTGCATCAAAAAAATGATTTTCATCATGACCATACAGTGTCCATAAGTAACTGTATGGATGCGGTTTTGCCAAGGATATCCCTACACCTTCAACTGTCTCTGCTGCCAAAACCTCAGATGCTGTAGAAATTTTGTTGCTTCTGAAAATATCCATCAAGCGCTCCTGATTGAAAGGGATCAGTGTCTCCTGACGTGGCCTTCCTGTAGCCACTCCAATCTCAACACCCGCCTCCAGGAGCCTGTTCAGCATACCCCGAAGGTCTTCCGGTGGTACAATCCATTCTTCATCATGAATAAATCCAGTTTTATCCATTTCCTCCGCTTCAATTCCAGTTGAAGTTTTGACGTCCCTGCTCCCCAAATACCACTCTTGGTATTTATATTGGCCTGTTCTCCAAATAGACCCGGACATACCAAATGCCGACACGTCTTCAACACCCAAATGTTCTTTTGCATATTCCTGCAAAGCATCAAAGATAGTTTCTTTTTTGAACCCTTCTTTTTGTAGAAATGCCAGTACTTTGGAATAATCAGGTCGCTCGGAACCTAGCATCTCACCCATACCCTGGAGGTCTGCAAGGTCTATATTCGATGGGTTGATGCCGGCTTTTTCAATCAGATCTATATATACAATAGAGAAAGTGATGAACAGCATATCCCAGTTGGAATTCAACCCCATCTGTTTAAAGCGGCTCAAAACTGCATCGTCGATAAATATTTCATTACGTATCTGTTTAATCTGATGATCATTATAATCTGTTTTGAACTCCTGTTGGTCAAGGTTTAGGTACCTTGGACTATAAAGCATTTCATGGACCGCAAGTGCCGATACATCAAAACACCTTTCTTCACTTAAAAATACCCCGTCTACATCAAACAATACAACAGTCACAATTTATCCTCCCCGTCTCTAGTCATATGATATAAGATTAAGTTTCTCATATCACCAAGTAGTTGTCGACGATACTTCAGATGATCTGAATAGTCTCCATCATTATAGCTTTACCTTTAGTAAAAGTATAATTTAAGATACCATATACACAACAGTATTTTATCTTTTGTGAATATTTAATATTTTTGATTTTAATCGTATGAACGCGCGCTTCCCTTCAAATACAAGATTTTAACTCAGATTAATTTTTTTATCCTAATGCATTTTAATATCTTTCATTTTATAATGTAAGGCGTAACCACAAATGGATCAGCACTCTTAAAAGTAAAAACTTTGTAAGGTACTATGTACCTGGTTGGAGGAATAATTATGGAACTCAGTCCGATGGAAGTCATCTTCCTATTCGCAGGCGGACTTGGTATTTTTCTTTACGGCATCAAACAGATGGGCGACGGCTTACAAGCTTCAGCCGGAGACAGGTTGCGAGAGATACTCAACCGCATGACTTCAAATCCTATAAAAGGTATACTCGCTGGTATAATAGTTACAATCTTGATTCAAACCAGTACAGGAACCACAGTTCTGACTATTGGTCTGGTATCAGCAGGTTTCATGACATTGCGTCAGTCCATTGGTGTCATAATGGGAGCTAACATAGGGACGACAGTTACAGCATTTATAATCGGGTTGAAGATTGGTGATTACGCCTTGCCTATTCTTGCAGTGGGTGCTTTCCTTATCTTCTTCCTGAAAAACAACCCTAAAGCACATAATATCGGACGGATACTTTTCGGGTTTGGTGCTTTATTCTATGGTCTTGACCTGATGGGGCAGGGAATGAAGCCATTGGCAGAATACCCATGGTTTACAAACCTCATGATTGACATGTCATCCAATTCGCTGCTCGGTATAACAGTAGGAACAGTATTGACGGTCATCGTACAGAGTTCGAGTGCCACTATTGGTATTTTACAAAGTTTATTCAGCAATGATCTGATTGATCTAAGTGCAGCATTGCCGGTACTGCTCGGAGATAACTTAGGGACAACCATTACAGCTGTGCTTGCCGCACTCGTCGGTTCTATTGCAGCAAAAAGAGCTGCAGCTGTGCATGTTATATTCAACTTGATTGGTGGCACAATATTTCTGATCGCCATGCCGCTCTTTATCGGCTTGATATCTTACTTGCAGTCAGTGCTCCAACTGAATCCGGAAATGACGATTGCATTTGCCCACGGCTTCTTCAACGTCACCAATACGCTTATCCAACTACCATTCATTGCACTCCTTGCCTGGATTGTAACCCGCATCGTACCGGGACGGGACTTTTCCGAGGATTACAAACCGAACCATCTTGATCCACTATTATTGAAGCGGTCTCCAGGTCTCGCTTTGCAAGGTGCCCAAAAGGAAGTTCAAAACCTTGGAAACCTTACGATAAGCATACTGGATGATGCAAAAAAATTCAGTGAAAATAATGATCCTAAGATGTATAAGCAGATCAAAGAAAAAGTAAATGTAGTCGATACACTTCAAGATGCACTCAGAAAGTATCTGATAGATGCATCCAAGTACGACATTTCCCCTGAAGATGCAGAGAGGCAATCAACGTTGCTCGAAGTAACCCGCATCTTCTACAAGGCGACAGATCAGATCAATGACTATACAGACCTTTACAACAAAAAATTCCGTGAAAAGATCGTTCTGACCGAGCCAGCACAAGAGGGCTTGGAAGACCTATTCAAACATGTCTATAAATCTTACAGCAAGGCAGTCCAATCGCTCGATATTTACAGCCCACAAGATTTGGAGGAAGTCATCAGACTCAGCCAAAAATCCTATAAGATCGAGAACAAACTTAGAAAACAGCACGTCAAGCGTCTGAACAAAGGACTATGTTCAACCGATGGTGGCCTATTATACGTAGACTTAATCAGTACTTTGGAACGCATAGGGTACAATGCACGCAATATTTCTGAGACAAATCTCAATGATGATGTCGAAGATCTGGCGGAAGATTTTACAATCTTTGAATAGAATAAACGCACATCGGCTCTTGCCGATGTGCGTTTTTATTTTATAACGCCGATTGTAAAATTAAGCTAGACACCTAAAAAGGGTCACGCGTGATACACTCAAAATGAGTTTTCCGACCAAAGAAAATCATAGGAGTGATCACGCATGACCTACACCCATATTACCACGGAC
>NZ_BAABCK010000049.1:0-7734 GCF_039538805.1 Salinicoccus jeotgali
AACGGTCGTTTATTGGAACATTGGAGGAAGGGCGTCTAGGGAGAATCATCATAATTTTATACGCTTGTTTGCCTTGAAAAATCAATCCATTTCATCCATCAGTGATTGACAGATTCCACCCATCCAACGATGGATGAATGACTACCCACATTAAATTCTTGGATACCAGATATCATCTGAGTATTTAGTCAAGATAATGAATTAGACAAAGTAGGTACGAAGTGCCTAGGGTATAATGTTTCTTTCTTTTTCGCAAGATGAAAACTGGCTATCAAAGTGCTTTCAAAAACTTTGCATTAAGGGGATATACAATTGTCTAACCTAAACTTGAAATTCGTGATGTATAAAAAAACTTCTTTCTAATATATAATTAATAGTAATTGGAGTGATATTTTTGAGAAAATCTATATTTAAATACAATAAAATCGTACTGTTTGATGAAGATGCTGCCTTAGATATACTTGATCAAAATGATGGAGGAAGACTACAATACTTTGAAAAAGTCACTAGAGATGCTAAATTTGATTTGGTATCAAAGATGACTGGATCTTCAAAACCGATTGATAATATAGAAGTAGCTTTAGGCTTCTTTTCTAGACTTAACTTTGAAAAAAAGATTGAGCAACAAATGACAAATACTATAAAAAATGATTTCCTAGCCAAAATCGAAGATAAAATAACAGATTTTGATTTAGAATACATTCAGGGGTATAAGTTGAATATATTGGAAAAAACAACTACTTATTTAAAAACCCTTTCTCCGATTATAGGAATGATAAAAGATATAGAGAAGTTCTCAAATACAACGGAAATGAAAGACATAAACTTCGAAAAATTCGAAGAAACTTTAGATGACATGAAAGCCTACCACGAATTTTTAGCTAATAAAGGTAATTCATATAAAATAATAAGAGTGAATCCTAAACACATGGTAAATGATTATAAATTAACGGACCTTAGAAGTATGAGCTTAAATATGGTAGGTGTAAAAATTGGGCAAGCTACAATTAAAGAAATTTCTTTTGAATCTCTAGTTAAC
This sequence comes from Salinicoccus jeotgali, assembly GCF_039538805.1. Taxonomy (GTDB): domain Bacteria; phylum Bacillota; class Bacilli; order Staphylococcales; family Salinicoccaceae; genus Salinicoccus; species Salinicoccus jeotgali. The sequence continues at coordinate 1,040 of NZ_BAABCK010000049.1, forward strand.
ACAGATGATAGTAGAGTTTTTGCTAATGAAGGTAATGATACAGATAGTAGAATTGACAAGATATCAGAAGCCACTAAGGAAAACCCATCGAAAGATGATAATCCTCCCTCGCCAGAGAAAATAACGAACTCACAAGTATTGGTAGAGAGAATAGGCGAGGATAGAAAATTAGATGTGATAGATTTAATAGTAGCGGGTGTTAAGTAATGGAGAACAGTATCTACCTTGTAAAAGGGGTCGTTGATCAATTTTATTCAGCTAATAAAGATATAAACTTTTATAACTTAATTGATTTACTGAATTTGAAAAGTAGCACTGAAGATATTGATGTGGAATATCAACCGACAGTTGGGGTAGGAGATTATATATTAAATGAAGGTAGCGTAAAAAGGCTAAGTAATAGTTTTAGTAATGAGGTATCTTTATTTATAAAAAACTTGATGGAGAAAAGTATTATAGAGAACTTATATGTGATTCTTCCTACAAAACAATTAGAAGATTCTTTATATAAAATATTAGGTAATATAATTCAAGAGTGTAACTATAGTTTTCCGAATTATAGTAACGATGACGTAATTAATACTTTTCAATTGGTCAATAGTGAGATTATAGGACAAGACGCTGCATTAAAATCCATACATTCAAATATAATGAAGAACTTCGTTAATGAGGATACTAAGGTCATCATGATATATGGCCCCTCCGGAGTTGGGAAAACAGATGCAATACTTCAGATACATGAGAGCATATTTGGTCATAAAGATATAAGAAGAATACAAATGTCTATGCTTAACGACATAAAAGGTCATGATTATTTATTTGGAAATGATATTAACGAGAGATCCTTGTCAGAAGACTTATTAAAGAGAAAAAGTAAATTTATTTTATTAGACGAATTCGATAAATGTAACCCTCATCTTTACAATGCTTTTTATCAAATGTTTGATGAAAGTAAGTATAAAGATAATCACTTTGAAGTTGATTTAAGAGATAATGTTATATTTTGTACTTCCAATTTTCAATCCATAGAAGAAATTATTGCTCATGTAGGTAGACCTATATTCAGTCGATTTGATAAAGTAGTAAAATTTGAACATATTGCTAATGACGTAAAACAAAAAATTCTTTATAAACATGTGGAGGAGGTTTATAAGAATTTACTAGATCCATATAAGAAACAAGTCAAAATAGAAGATATAATGAATATTTTAGAGCATGAATCGCTAGAAAATAGGAATATAAGAGAGATTAAAAATTTGGTTGTTTATATTTTCAACCGGTATATATTTAATATCTTCTTACAGAGTAAGTGAAGAACTTTTTATATTACCCTTGACACTAAATAAACATTAATAGGATATTGATTTTACTAATTACCACTTTCATCTTTATTTTGCATGTAAATGAGAAAACTCCAACACCTTTGCTAAGAAAAGGATATTGGAGTTTTTTTGTAATTACAGTAACTGCCGATCAGTGGAATTATGTTAAGTTCTAACTATTACATTAAATTTAATTGTAGCTAGAATTTTAATCCACCAAAGAAAGAAAATCCATAATCATTTCAGTAAATTCAAATCGAGTTTGTCCTTGATCATCAGTATATTTTTCAACTTCTCTTATATTTTCAAAAGTCATTTTAGGCCAATATACTTCTAATACTTTGCTAGTTGCTACACGGGTATGTTTATTTACCTCTTTTTTAGCGTCCATATAATCACCAATGACTAAAGGAGAGTCAAAACAACTTGAATGTAAATAATTCTCTGGTTCTCTTTTTCTGGTTAAATAAGCTTTAATTTCTTGAGCTCGCAAGGATTCTATTGCTTCAATATTTTTTTGTGCTGCCGGGGTCGGTTCATCGGAGTCTTGTAGCACACACCAAGGGACACCAAATTGATCTGCAAGCTTTAAGGTTTTCCACGATTTAAGATTACCGCAACCGCCCGTGGGAATGAATGCAAAACCACTTTCTTGCAGGGTTGCAGGTATAGCCCCTCCTTCTTTAAGCATGTCACAAAGGTGTCTAATAAAAACGACATCTCCTTGCCCCTCTAATAATAAAATAGCTTTTGTTTGAGCATTAATATTTTCAGCCATCAAACCTAATGTCTCGGTTATTTCTTTATAAACATCTTCATCTTTTGATTTTATGACCCGTTCTTCATTCTGTTTAGTGACAAACCTTAAACTTTCTAAGGGAAGTAATCCAGCTAAAGCTGGTGTATGAGTAGTTAAGACCACTTGAGAGTTAGTATTATAAGCCAATTGTATAAATGACTTGATAAGCATTTCTTGATGTTTAGGGTGTTGGGATGTCTCAGGTTCTTCAAATCCGTAGATAATATTTCTAGAATTACTATCATTTAATTTCCTTTCGGCTTCTGCTCTAAAGAAATTTAATAATATTAGTCTTCGTACCCCACTGCCACGTTTATTTATTGATATTCCATCGTCGGATTTAATATTTAATTTAAACTGTGAATCGAACTTAGGATCAGATTTAAAATCTGGAGTTAGTGATTTAGCTAAATCTTTATCCATTTCTTTTAATTTCTCTAGTGTTCTATCCGCAGTCTCTATTGCTTTTTTTCTAACAGTTTCTTTTATTTTATCTAATTCTGGCATCACTTCTTTAAGAGCTTGTTCTATTGCTAAACTCATAGGGTCTGTAACTTCTTTGTCATTATCTTTACTTGCACGATCTGATTGAAATAATGAGTAAATGGGTAAAAATTTTTCTAGTGATTCATATATCTTTTTTGAATCTTCTTTATCTATTAAAAGTTCCTGCGACTCACACTCTAAATCTTCAGCAGAGTTCAAAATTGCACTCCTTAGACTAGTGTTACTTGTAGCATTATATTTATCTTCTGGTATATCCAACTGTTTAGCAATTTGTTTTAACTCTGGGCGTTTTTTTGATAGTAAATCATTATATGGTTCTATTGTAGGGTGGTTACATATTATGTAAATACTAGGTTTAGGTTTAGCTGAAGTAGCTTTAAAAACTTTCTTTATTTCTAGTTCTTTATCCGCATTTAATAAGTACTCACTTGATAAATCAGTCCGAGATGATGTATCTAAAACAATTTCTGCAGGTACGTCGCTAAATACACAAGTTATTTCAATATTTGAATCATCAGCGTTAATATTTAGGTCCTCTCGCTCACATACTACTAATGAATTATTAAAGAATATTTCTAAAGCCTCTAAAATTGTTGACTTACCAGCATCATTTTTTCCGATAAAAGCTGTTAGTTCTTCAAATTCTACACTAATAGGATTCTTATAACCTCTAAAGTTTTTCAACTTAACTGTTTTTAATATCATGTAATCGCTTCCTTCCACGGTTATTATTAAATAATAGATTTTTCATTCCTCGTACTTTGTAAAGCAATAACCGTCACTATCGCAAATATCAAAAGTCTCTTTTACTTATTTTACCATTGTTAAGTGAATAGTCTATGAAACTATTATACGAACTGGATTTTCTAGTCTTGGTTCGAAAAAGTACACTTATCCAAACAAAAAAGAGAAAAAGCTCTAATGAAAAATAATACCACTCTTTTAATCTATGTTTAGATCAAAGGAGTGGTATTTGTATAGATTCTTTCTTAAACTGTTACTCAACCATTTTGGTATTTACATAACCAAGTAGAGCTATGAAGCCCATTGCCATAATTAAAAACAGCATCGTTTCACTGTTTGGGTAGTTAATTATTCCACCGGCTAGCATTACTATACCGATTATAAGACTATAAAATCCAACAATTTTTGAGAGTTTATCTTGATTTTTTACACGTTTTTGGTTGAAACCTGACAATAACCATGTTTGCTTTTTTACACCGATTAGGAAGGCCACGAGAAATAAAACAATACTTGCAGCAATTAGATATAGATTCATTAAATCACCTTTTTCAATAAATTTTATCTTCTTTTAACAATGGTTGGTACAATATAATAAGCGAGAGCTAATGTTACAACGAGATAAATCAAAAGATAATCGATCACAATGTCAGAATGATCAAATGCTATTTCTGAGAACAACAAATAAATGAACAATAATATGATTGATATAGAGAAAGTTTGTAGAGAAGCTCTCTGAATGTTGTAACTTACCCTATCATCATATTCAATTTCATCATCTTTTTCGTTTTTTTTAACTCTTGTCCACTTTAAACCACCTACTATAAAAATAAGACCGATGACTGCTGCCCAATGTAGTTGATTTGTTATCATATACGCTATAAAAGAGCATGCAATTGTTATCGAAATGACTAAGAGTATTTTATTGTTCAAAAAGAATTCCCCCTCTTATTTACTATTCTTTGGCCCAAAACAATTCATCCAATGGTTTACCTAAGTATTTGCTGATTAAGAGACATACTTTAATAGTAGGATTGTACTTCTGTGATTCAATCAAATTCATAGTTTGTCTGGTCACACCCACTAGTTTTGCCAATTCGCTTTGGTTAAGATTTCCTTTTTCGATGCGTGCCAATTTTACATTGTTTTGAACGACGATATCTTTCAAATATTCACCCCCTATATTTATCTACAACTAAATTGTAACATATATATTACTTAAGTAAAATATATATGATAATAAATTCTTATAAATACCATATCAAATATTTATACTGCTTAAAATTTATTTAATACTTATTGGCTTGAATCCCCTCATTGCTAGCGAGCAGTGAAAGTAAAGACTAATAGATCGACGCTATATAATTGATTAAATCTTTACCAGCACATCGGATCTAAATCCTCTAATCAATAATTTTACAATTGTGCTCCTCATAAATGGTGATATATAAACTAGATTATTTTCATAAGTTAGTTTTTTTCTTAGAGAACTGAGTCTACTTAGAATACATATCTCCAACCAAGGATGATTTTAAAATGGAGGTGAATCACTCATTAAATATTTTAAACCACAGCTCTTTTTAAACCGTTCGTAAAAGTTACACTTTTACAAACAGAAAGGGAGAGAAGTACTGTCTTTTCAGCATCTTCTCCCCCTCTTTTTAATTTAAGTATCATCTGATGAATCATCATATATAAACTGGATTTTATAAAATCCACTGTTCCATAACGTGAACCTTCTTTTCCGTAGCATTTAGAGTAATCGTACTGCCAATTGGCATCGTTAACATCGGGTGGGTATGCGCACTATCAAAATCAGCTAGAATTGGAATAGCCTTGTCCCCTAAAACTTCAAGCAGAATCTCGTATGGTTTCCGTCCTGTTCCTTCATCATCAAATAATTCATGCTTTCCTAATAGGATTCCAGCAATCCGATCAAATACACCATTCACTTTTAATAGATTGAAATTCTTTTCTATAATAGAAGCTGATTTCATGGAATCCTCCAAAAGTAAAATGTCGCCATTTTCGATGTTCGGCATATATTTGCTTCCCCAAAAGCCCGTCATGGTATTTAAATTTCCGCCAATCAATCTCCCTTTAGCTGTTCCTTCATTTACACAGATCCATTCATTCTTGCGCTGTTCCTTCTCTCTTTCTTTGACTTCCCAGTTTAGTGGTTCGTCAGACCAATAAGGAGGGATTGGGATTTGTAAAGGCAGCTGCTGTTCTTCTATCAGCATGTTAGAAAAATATTCATATGTATAGTCAAGAAATGGTTCGTGTTCTCCAAATGATGGAACGAGAGCCGGGCCATAGAAAGTCGGAATTCCAGTTTGTGCATAGATCCCTAACAGAATTGCAGTTGCATCGGAATAACCGATCATAATTTTAGGATTTTTCTTAAAAGCTTCGTAGTCTATATATGGCAAGAGTGCATTAGAATTAGTTCCGCCAATTGTGGACATGATGCAGCTGATTTCCGGATTCCTAATAAGTTCGTTCAATTCTTCAACTCGTTCCTGGATAGTTCCGGAGCGATAGAAATCGCGTTTGCCTGTTAAGTTACCTTGTTCAATTTCAAACCCTTTTGATTCCAAAAAGCTTTTAGCCCGTGCATAACGAATAGGTGAGGAATGAGTTATAGGAGAAGACGGTGAATATATACCAATCTTGTCACCTTTTTTTAATCGATTTAATACTATCATGAATAAGCTCCTTCTATTTTCTTATGATGACGCAATGAACTGCAACTCAACTGCATCTATTGTATATTGAGTTTTCTATAAAGATTTAATTAGAGAGTTCAAGCTACGGTTATTTCTATAGCTAATGTACCCCATTTTCTTTCTTGTTCTTTCGAATAGATCTCATAAGTTCCTTCCATCATTTCTTCTATGGTCCACCCTTCACATCCTAAATCTACAAATGGTATCTCATCGTACATAGCTTGGAAGGTAGGATACTTGTGAAGCTTTGATACCTCAACTTTTAAAACTTCATTCTGTTCAGGAACCTTAATAAATTTGATTGTATCCCCAACTTTTATTTCTCTTCTCTTTTCGTCATTCAATCGTACTTCAATCTTTTTCTTGCCTTCTTTAATCGGTTCAAAATAGTCACCGTATAAACCCATAGTATGCTCCATAATTTCGCCCTGTCTTCTAAATTTCTAATTTCAATTTTTCTTTCATATCCACCGATGTTTAATATCTGTAGTAAGTAATCATAATTAAAAGGTTACTTCTAAATATTAACATTAAATTTAACTAACTAATCAGATAAAAATAAATCTGCTTTAAAGAAAACCGTTCGTAAAAGTACAC
>NZ_BAABCK010000050.1:0-8067 GCF_039538805.1 Salinicoccus jeotgali
ACTGCCCACTTGGTCTCACTTGAATATACGTTTTTGCCCATGCAAAAACACCTCCGATTCAGTACTTGATGAACATTGTACCATTTCGAAGGTGTTTTATATTGTCTCAAATAATTAGGTTAGTCTAAAATATCCATCGTTTTTTTATTGGGCGGATTCTTCCTCCCGCGTTTCATCTCGCTTCAATTCATTCAACACAGTCGATTCGGCAGGTTCTACATCCGCGTGGAATGCGCTTCGGGAGAGCATATGCGCCGAGACCGGGCCAGTGATGAAGACGAACAGTACTGCCAGGAACAGCTTGCTGTCCACATGGCCCTCTATATACCAGAAGTACAGGAAAGTACCGGTCATCATCATCATCACCCCAAGAGTGGAACTCTTCGAGGCTGCATGAAGCCTCGAGTACACATCAGGCAGGCGGATGACTCCAAGGGCACTGACTGCTGCAAAGAAGGCGCCTCCCAGGATGAAGAAGGCAATGATGCTAGTCATTATCAGTTCTATCATTTTCGAAGATCACGCCTTTCTCCAGATATTTCGCAAACGCGATTGTTGCAATGTAGGCGAGAATGCCGATCAGCAATATGACAACGAGCAGATAAGTGGTGCGCAGCGTCATGGCCATCAGTGCGATCATGGCCATCAGCAAAATGCCAAGCGCATCAAGCGCCACCACTTTATCGTGCAGTGAAGGGCCTTTGACCATGCGGTAGATCATACCGAGCATGGCGAAAGCCAGGATGATGATGCTGATAATTATGATGATGTCCAAAAAAGTTGTCATGCTTTCTTCACCTCTTCTATCGGATGTTCGAAGCTGTCTTTGATGGATTTGATCTCGGACTCCGCATCCTCAATGTCTAAGGCATGGATATATAGGATGGAACGGTCATCTGAAATCGCAACGACTAATGTACCGGGCGTCAAAGTGATGAGAGCCGATAGCAGACTAACTGCCCACTCATCTTTTAAATCGCATGGATAGGCAAAAAATGCAGGCTTCACATCGATTTTCGGACGCAGTACGATTTTAACAACTTCAATGTTCGACTTGATCAACTCGATGATGAAGATGAAGGTGAGGCGGATTATCGCATAGACCCGCTTCAGATAGAATGAACCTGGAAGGAATCCCCTTAGTATATAGACTGACAATAGGCCGAGCAGATAGCCGGTCGTAAAGGCAGGAACGGTAAAATTCGAACCGATGAACATCCATAGGAAAGCAAGTGCCAGGTTTATGAGTATCTGTAGAGCCATCTATTCCACCTCCGTCAAGTAGTTGGAGTAAGAAGCCGGATCATAGAAAGATTGCGCAGCCATATCAAAGAGTGGATATAGGGCATCAGCAGCAAGTCCGAATACAACCGACAGTATGACCATAGCGAAGGATGCAAATAATATCTTATCGCTTTTAATCGGGCGCAGCTTCGAGAAATCCATGTCGCTGCCCCAGAATACCCCGATGAAAATCTTGATTACAGAATACAGTACGGCAAGACTCGAGAGGAGTACAATGATTCCAGAGATGTAATGGTCATTTTCAAAGGTCGACTGGACGATGAAAAGCTTGCCATAAAATCCGGATAACGGTGGGACTCCGGTGAGTCCCATCGCAGCGATGAAGAACATCCATCCAGTCCATGGATGCAGCTTGATCAGACCGCCAAGTTTCTGGATGCCGGTCTCCCCCGTGCGATAGATCAGATAACCCACCAGCATGAAGAGTGCCGCTTTTATGAGCATATCGTGTATGAGGTAGTAGAAGGCCCCGATAAGACCAGTCTGATCCATCATTGCCACACCAACAAGGATGACACCGACGGCAATAAGTATATTATAGATGATGATGCGTTTCATATCAGTGTAGCTGAGGGCACCGATTGACCCCATTACAACCGTCGCCAAAGCAATTAGCAGCAGAATCTGGTTTGTGAAATCTATATTGTCGATGAAGAATAGGCTGTATGTCCGTGCAATGGCATATACACCAACCTTGGTCAAAAGCGCTCCGAAAAGGACGAGTATTGGCATAGGTGGCGCATAATAGGAGCCGGGCAACCAGAAGTAGAGTGGAAACACACCCGCTTTTGTCGCAAATACGAAGATGAACAGGACGGCGACAAGCGTCATGATACTGTAGTTCCCTTCAAAAGCTGATAATTTATTATAGATATCCGCCATATTCAATGAGCCTGTTACAGAATAGAGATACGCCAGGCCAAGCACGAAGAAGTTCGAAGAAATCAGGTTGACCAGGATATATTTGAAGCCTTCCTGAAGTTGAATCTTCGTGCCGCCGAGAGTGATGAGTACATAAGATGCGAGTAGGAACACCTCAAAGAAGACGAACATGTTGAAAATGTCCCCGGTGGAAAATGCACCGTTCACTCCCGTGATCATGAACATTACCATGACATAATAATAGTACTTCTCCCGTTCAATGCCGATCGACTGGAATGAGTAGATGACAGTGAATAAGGTGATGATAGCCGTCGTTAACAGCAGCAGGGCGGCAGCCATATCGATGACGACACTGATGCCGAACGGGGCGACCCAGCTGCCGATGTAGGTGACGATGGTGCCGCTCTGGTAAACATGGATGGTAAGCCAGATGGTGGCGATGAGGGCAAGCAGGCTGCCTACTGCCGCCATTACTCTGTGTGCCAAAGGACGTCTGCCTGTAAACAGCATCACTATTCCGGTGAAGAAAGGAATGATTATGGGCAGCAATGGCAATATGTTAGTCGTCATGTGGAACTCCTTTCATTTCTTCAACATCATCTGTCCCCAACTCTCCGTAGGCTCTTAGGGCAAGGACCAGAATGAATGCAGTCAGCGCGAAGGCGATGACTATCGCGGTCAATATAAGCGCCTGCGGCAGGGGATCGGTGTAGCTTTCGACTGCCTCATCAAGTACAGGCACGTTGCCACGCTTGAGTTTCCCCATCGTCAACAGCATGAGGTGCACGCCGTGGCTCAACAAAGCTGTGCCGATGATGATGCGGATGACGCTCCTTGATAGCATGAGGTAGACGGCAGAACCGATCAGTATACCACTCAGTAGAATTGTTATCAGTTCCATCAGTTTTCCGCCTCCCCGACAAGTACTATGATCAAGAGCGTAGTCGCAGCCACTGTCAGGAACACCCCAAGGTCGAACAGAACGGCGGAGTGGAGAGCCACATCACCGAATAAGGGTATTTCTATGTGGGTGTGCTGGTGCGTGAAAAACGGTGTGCCGAAAAGGAAGGATAGCGTAGGCAAGCCGACTGCAAACGCCAATCCAGATGTAATGATCAACCTGAAGTCGATCGGAACCATCCGTTGCAGTGTCTTCTTGTCATATGCGATCAACAGCAATATCAATGCTGCAGCAGCAAGCAATCCTCCCACAAAACCGCCGCCTGGTGTATAGTGGCCGGCAAAGAAAAGGTTGAATGAGAACATGATGACGATGAGGAATACCAGTTTCGCAGTGAACTGCAAAAAGACGTCGTTCATCCGTCTATCCACTTTATCATGCCCGGTTTTCTTCAGGGTTTGCTTCATCTGTCTCATCCTTTCTGTTTAGTCTTAGTTTCATTAGAGCATAGATGCCGATTCCGGCGATGCCGAACACCAATGTTTCAAACAAGGTATCGAAGCCACGGAAATCGACGAGTATGACGTTGACCATATTGCCGCCGGCACCGAGTTCTTTGACATTATCGATGTGGAACTGGCTGATGCGGTCGAACAGTTGATTGGAGTATGCAATCAGGCCGATCATGATGACGATGATGCCGACTCCAAGGGACACAAGGAAATTAGTGAACTTGAAGCGCATGCGTTCCGGATGCTTGCTTCTTGCTGGAAGATGGTAGAAGCATACGAGGAACAACGCTGTTGTTACCGTTTCGATGGCCAGCTGCGTCAGAGCTAGATCTGGTGCCCTGAAGAACACGAAGAACAGGGCCATCACGAAACCGATTGCGCTGAGCATGATGATTGAAACGATACGGGATTTGGTGACGAGTATGACCGTAATCGATATCAGGACGATCATTACAAGAATCATTTCCTGGATGCCGACAGGTGCCATATCCGAAAAGTCGACCTGTATACCCGTGTTCCATAGTGAGATGGCGCCCAACACGACGAAAAACATGAAGATATAGGCCAGATAGGAACGGATGAAGCCTGTCATGTAGCTATCGGTCACTTTTCTTGAAGCGAATCTGCTGTGCATGAGCCCTTGGTCATAGACATAATTCAAGGTAAAACGCTCTTTATGGTAATCATATATGAACATCCACTTGTCCCGGAAATAGAATAACAATGAACCGATGATGACGATGGCAATCGTCGCCCATAGAGCAGGATTCGTAAACCCATGCCACATGGAGATATGGGTGCCGAGCGGCGCATCAGTCGCCATTATGCTCATGGCGGCCGGATCGATTATTGAACCTGACAATACGTTCGGGAACAGTCCGAATGTAATGACGAGTCCGGCAAGTATCGCTGGGGATATCCACATCAGGGCAGGCGCTTCATGGGGTTCCTTTGGTGTATCATGAGTACGTTTACCGAAGAAGACGCCAAAGATGATCTGTATGGAATAGATGAAAGTGAATATACTTCCGACTATTGCAAGCAGAGGGAATATAAAAGCAATATTCGCCAATGAAGCAAAATCAGCATCTGACACATGGATCATCGCCTCAAGGAAAAGTTCCTTCGACAGGAAGCCGTTGAACGGCGGCAGCCCCGCCATTGATAACGCTGTAATGAAAGTCAACGTAAACGAGATCGGCATAAGGGTCAAAAGGCCGCCGAGGCGCTTCAGACTTCTTGTGCCTGTCTCATGGTCGAGTATTCCAGTAATCATGAAAAGTGCACCTTTGAAGGTCGCATGGTTGATGAGGTGGAATACCGCCGCCACAACGGCAATCGAGAAATATGCCTCGCCGGCACCGGTGACCACGCTCAGTGCACCAAGGCCAAGCAGCGACATGATCATGCCGAGCTGGGAGACGGTGGAAAATGCCAATACTGCCTTCAGATCGTCTTTACGTACTGCATTGAAGGATGCCCAGGCAAGTGTAATCAACCCGCCGAGCAGAATGATCCACACCCATAATTCGGAGAATGCAAATAATGGCGTCAGGCGTGCAACGAGATATATGCCCGCTTTGACCATCGTGGCTGAGTGCAGATAGGCACTGACAGGCGTCGGTGCCTCCATAGCATCAGGCAGCCAGATATAGAATGGAAATTGTGCCGACTTGGTGAAAGCACCGAGCAGGATGAGCACAATGGCAATCGGTGCCACTGGACTTTCCTGGATGAGCGTAACCTGTGCCAGCATCTCACGGATGCTGTATGTGCCTGTAATCGTATGAAGAGTCAGGAACCCCCCAAGCAGCATGAATCCTCCGAACATGGTTATCAGCATGGACTTCTGTGCGCCATATAATGAACGTTCCTTCATGAACCAGAAGGCAATCAGAAGAAAGCTTGAAATGGAAGTCAATTCCCAAAACAGGTAGAGCATCAGAACATTATCGTTCAGGACGACGCCGAGCATCGCGCTCATAAACATGAGCAGGTAGACATAGAAGTTGCCCAGGTCTTCCCGGTGGGACAGGTAACCGATCGAATAGAGTACAACCAGTGCGCCTATCCCTGATATAAGTATGGCGAACAGGAGGCCGAGACCGTCTATGTAGACATCGAAATTCATCCCTATACGGGGCATCACTTGCATAGTCTCAAGTATCGGACCGCTGCTCACCTTTGGGATGAATGTTGCCAGGTAGATGGCAATTATGACAGGGACAGGCAATACGAACCAGCCCAGGTGAATGCGTTTGTAATATTTATAGATGATGCCGATCGCCACCGCAGCGACCAGGGGCAGTAATATCGCCATATGTATCAGCGTCAAAGTATATCCTCCTTCATTTTTACAATATATATTGCAATTATACAGCAATGCGACACCTAAATAAATGTATAGGGTTTGAAAAAATATAGAATGTCTGTATAGTGTTAAATAGGAAAAAAGGCAATATTTTTCATAGAAAATTCATTTTATATTTTTATAATTTCAATGTTAAAATTGCAATAAATGAAATCAGGAGGCATATTATTCATGGCATTTACACAATTGACGACAGAGGTAGCCAGCAACGAAACATCCGCAATCATCCGCACTAATCATGGGGACGTTAAAGTCAAGCTGTTCGGCGACATCGCCCCGAAAACGGTCGAGAACTTCACGACACATGCAAAAAACGGCTATTATGATGGACAGATCTTCCACCGTGTGATCAAGGACTTCATGGTGCAGGGCGGAGACCCGACAGGCACAGGCATGGGCGGAGAGAGTGTTTTCGGCGGAACGTTCGAGGACGAATTCTCAACAGAAGCATTCAATCTTTACGGCGCCCTATCCATGGCGAACGCAGGCCCTGGTACGAACGGCAGCCAGTTCTTCATCGTCCAGGCATCTGAAGTGCCGGCGCAGATGATTAACCAGCTTGAAGGTGCAGGATATCCAGCTGAGATCATTGAAGCCTATAAGGAAAAAGGTGGTACACCTTGGCTCGATCAGCGCCACACGGTTTTCGGTCATGTCATTGAGGGCATGGATGTAGTGGAGAAAATCGCAGACGTAGAGACAGGTGCACAAGATCGTCCGAAAGAAGATGTCAAGATAGAAACAATCGAAGTGACAAAGTAGCCTTAGACTTCCATAAAGAAGTTTGTTATAAACGCTCACAAAATAGTCACTAAAAGGGTCTCGATTCATAATAGACCTTTGTTATACTGTATGGAGCAAAGGTGAGTGAATATTTATGATGCCATTTTTATATTTCCCTGAAGATAAAAGTGAATATATACCCGCCTTCATCACTTTGGCGATCTGCATGCTTCTGGCTTATTTGGCTTATCGCCTGATTAAGCGCTACTCCGAGAAACAGGAGCAGAAAATGAAGGAGTTCGAAGAACAGGTGATGAAGCGGATGGAGCAGGAGAGCGATGAGCCCAGAAGCAGGTATTGAACTCTACAAACTTATTTCAGACTGGAACCCGCTTCAGCTGGAAGCGGGTTTTGATTATGACCCGGAAATATATGACACCATATCCGCCATATATGAAAGTGATGATGCACACGTTGTGGGCCGGGCGATCCAGGAGATCTTCAACCAGTCGTTCGAAACCGTGATACCCTTGGCAGAAATCCATCCGATAACTGAAAGGGCTCTAGTACTCAAACGACTCTATAACGATGTATGACCGCAGGTTCAATCCTGCGGTTTTTTCTTTTGGCAGTGTTTGATTCGATAAACACGATTGCTTGTGATAAAATGGTTCATGCGTATGATAACTGAAAAGTTAGCGGGGTAATCCAATTGGCAAAAAAATATCGGAAAGGCCAGTTCATCAAAGTCAAAGTAACTGGTATCCAGCCATATGGTGCTTTTGTCAAAACCCCTGATAATCAAGAAGGACTCATCCATATTTCAGAAGTGATGAATGATTATGTGCACGATGTGAACCAATTTTTATCCAAGGGCCAGATCGTCAGGGCTAAAGTACTCAGCGTGGATAAGAATGGGAAACTGAACCTTACATTGAAGGAAAATGAATACTTCAAAAACGAGGAGCGGAAACGGGATAGACGTTCCGTTCTGGATCAGATCAAGGACACGGAAGAATATGGCTTCGAGTCCATTAGACAAAAGATGCCGGAATGGATAGATACGGCGAAAAGACATTTGAAGGATAAATGATGGGCCTAGAAGAAGCATGTCCAGGCCACTGCAGCAGAAGTTGTAGTGGCCTGGGCATTTTTTATGGAAATCTATATTTCATCCTGAATAATTTTTACATTCATATTTTGAATGGTCCAAAAGCATCAAGCTATACTGGACGTTTCCGAGGTATTTCTTACGATTAGTCAATAGATTACAAGCATATATTCCATATTTTTCATCCCTATCCAGCGGGGCGCCCCGCTGGATAGGGATGTCGGCATGCCAAATAGGCCCTGCTTTTTCAGTTTTTTCGGAG
>NZ_BAABCK010000051.1:0-8196 GCF_039538805.1 Salinicoccus jeotgali
ATTGAACTATTTGATTATGTAAATTGGTATAACAATATTAGACCACATGGTGCGCTAGGTTATATGACACCGAAGGAGTATAAGAAAGAACTCTATATAAACTGTCTAGAATACTGTTGACATACCACTACTGTACCTAAAAGTCATCATACTGATCATCATACTAGGTTAAGTGAAGGATGTACAAAACACTTTGACTCAATACATCTTAATCCATATTATTCTAAACGTATTAAGGGAAAAGTTGTTTGCGTGATTGATGATTACACTACTAATGGAATATCATTTGAGACAGCTAGAAATTTACTTTTTAATGCAGGTGCTAAGAAAGTAATATTGCTGGCACTAGGAAGGTATAAAAAAGGTAGAGAAGGCATCTATCAGTATGAAAATTATGAGTTTAAGGGAGATATTACCACAAATAAGTATGGATATAAGTTACTATCAAGAGAATATATTTACGGTAATTACGATGACTCAGCTAGAGAAGAAGTCAAACGAATATATGAAATATTGAATAAATAATAAATATTATTAGCATCATGATGATAGAATTCGAGTAAAGGTTAAATTATGAACAGGTTGGATTAGTCAGTAAGTAGCGTTCACTCTGACAGTAATGGTAACATAGTTCCACTAATCAGAAGTTATTAAAGTATAAAGGGATAGAAAATGCGATTTGATTAGCATTTTCTATCCCTTTTAAAATGGAAAAGTATATGTTTACGAACGCTTTACACTCTACAAGCCATCCTTTTTAACCTAACTTCTTCGTGAGAAGATAAGCCGCGTTTGTTAACTAGAGTACAAGTTATCGTCTGATATAGTACAAAATAATTATGAAAATGCCAATTCTAAAATAATAGTGACAAGATATACCATACTGGTCAATTAAAGATCAATTTAGTTTTGACCTCAGTATAAAACGATACATGCGCAATCAAGAGGTGGTGCTTACAATTGCATAGCTTCTATTATAGAATTGAGGTAAATGACTATATGGGAGAGGTACATTATGGCAAGTATTGGATTTGAAGAAAAGCTCTGGCAAGCTGCAGATAAGCTAAGAGGAAGTATGGATGCATCAGAGTATAAGAGTGTGGTTCTGGGACTTATCTTCTTGAAGTATGTTTCTGATTCATTTGAAGAAAAGTACGAAGAGTTGCTACAAGATGAATATGCTGATGAAGAAGATAAAGATGAATATATGGCAGAGAATATATTCTGGGTACCGAAAAAAGCACGTTGGACATACATAAACAGCAATTCTAAGAAACCTGAAATCGGACAGATTATCGACAAGGCAATGATTGCGATAGAGAAAGAAAACGAGTCTTTAAAAGGTGTATTACCTAAAGACTTCTCACGTCCTGGGTTAGATAAATCTAAATTGGGTGGGATTATCGATATCTTTACCTTCCCAGTAGGTGATAAAGAAAGTCAAAAGCAAGATGTATTAGGCCGAGTATATGAGTATTTCATTGCGAAATTTGCGAGTGCGGAAGGTAAAAATGCTGGAGAATTCTACACACCTGCATCGATTGTAAAACTGTTAGTTGAAATGATTGAACCATATAAGGGGAGAATCTATGACCCGTGCTGTGGTTCAGGTGGTATGTTTGTACAAAGTGAACGTTTCATTGAAAATCATCAGGGCCAACTTGGTGATGTTGCGATCTACGGACAAGAATATAATTTAACAACATGGAAGTTAGCGAAAATGAACTTAGCAATTCGTGGTATAGATAATAATCTCGGTGACACACATGCTGATACTTTCCATTACGACCAACATAAAGGATTAAAGGCAGACTACATTCTTGCGAACCCGCCGTTTAATTCAAGTGACTGGGGTCAAGAAAGAGTTTTGGATGACTATCGTTGGAAGTATGGGTTACCACCTAAAGGGAATGCTAACTATGCGTGGATACAACATATGGTTGCGAAATTAGCACCTACGGGTACAGCTGGCTTTGTATTAGCTAATGGATCAATGTCCACAAGCTCAACTGCAGAACTTGAAATTAGAAAAAATTTGATTGAAGAAGATTTAGTCGAATGTATCGTTACTTTGCCAGGACAAATGTTCTATTCTACACAAATTCCAGTATGTTTATGGTTCTTAACAAAAAACAAAGAGAAAAATGGAAAAAATGAACGTAAAAATGAAATCTTGTTTATCGATGCAAGAAATATCGGCCATATGGCTACTCGCACACTGAAAGAGTTTGCAGATGAAGATATTCAAAAAGTAGCAAGTACATTCCATGCATGGAGAGGCACGAGTGATGAACAGTACAAAGATCAAAATGGTTTTTGCAAGGTAGCATCAATAGATGAGGTGCGAAGTCATGAATATATCCTAACACCAGGTAGATATGTTGGTTTAGCTGATGTTGAAGAAGACTCTGAACCTTTTGAACAAAAAATGGAGCGTATTACCTCTGACCTAAGCGCACAGTTTGCACGGTCAAAAAAATTAGAAGAAAGTATTAGAGAGGCCATGGAGGGTATCGGCTATGGAATATAAAAGCTACAGAATACAAGATTTAGTCGATATTAGAAGAGGAGCATCTCCGCGTCCGATTAAAGATTTTATATCTACAGATCCGGACTTTGGTTTTTCTTGGGTCAAAATTGCAGATGCTACAAAAGATCACTCTAGATTTCTAAGTCATACAAAAGAATATGTATCTCCAGAAGGTGCCGCTAAGTCAGTTGCGGTATATAAAGGAGATCTGATCTTATCTAATAGTGCCACACCCGGGTTACCAAAAATTATGAATAAAAAAGCATATATACATGATGGTTGGTTATTGATCAGGAATTTCCAAGGTGTTAATAGAGATTATTTATACTACTTATTCTTATTTAAACGACAAGAATTATTACAACTCAGCAACGGTAGTGTTTTTAATAACTTAAAAACAGATATTGTAAAAAACTTCACGGTGGATATCCCCTCATTAAATTATCAAAACCGAGTAGAGCATGTACTAACTTCTATAGATGCAAAAATTGAAGTAAATAATAAATTAATTGCAAACCTCGAGGAATTATCACAGACACTCTTCAAAAGATGGTTTGTTGATTTTGAGTTTCCAGATGAAGAAGGGAATCCATATAAATCAAATGGCGGTAAGTTTATTAATAGTGAACTTGGTCAAATTCCTATGGGATGGAATATTCGTGAATTAAAAGATATAGCTCACATTGTAATGGGCCAGTCACCAAAAAGTGATACATATAATTATGAAAAAGATGGACTACCACTTATTAATGGAGCTACTGACTTTAATCATGGCATTATCAATCCGACCAAATATACAACTGACCCAAAGAAAGTAGGAAGTCAAAATGATTATATTTTTGGTGTCAGAGCTACAATTGGACGAGTGACAGAATTAGATAGCGAATATGCTATTGGTAGGGGGGCTGGCATCGCTTCACCTATTAATGAGTTTTATAGGGAATATCTTTATCAAATTTTAAATAAAGCATTCAAAGAATTTTCAAATACTGCGAGTGGTAGTGTTTACTTAAATGTTTCTAGAATTGATTTAATTTCATATAATATAATTATTCCAACGGATGATATTTTAAGGGCTTTTCACAGTTTGACAAATTCATATTTAAAAGATATCTCTTTACTCAAATTGGAGAATAAAAACTTAACCGAATTACGAGATACTCTTCTCCCCAAACTAATGTCAGGAGAAATTGAACTCTCAGATGAACTGGAGGTAGATGAACATGCAGAGCTTCTTTAATGAAGATGATTTAGAGCAGTTATCATTAGAATGGTTTGAACAGTTGGGTTATGAAGTCAGGCATGGTAATGATATCAGTCATGTAGGAGTCGCATCAGAACGCGATAATTACGAAGATGTCATTTTAGATCAGCGTTTAGGCGCAGCATTAAGAAAAATTAATCCTGATGTAGCCAATGAAGCAATTAAACAAGCGATTCATCTAATTTCTATTGAACAGTTCCCAAGCTTAATTGAAAACAATCGTACGTTTCATGAATATATGACGAATGGCATTGAAGTGGAGCACTACAATGAAGACGGGGAAACCTTAGTTGATTTAGTAAATATCTTTGATTTTAAACATCCAGAGAATAATGACTTTTTAGCGGTGAAACAATTAGTCGTAGATAAAGGAAACATTCAAAAAATTCCTGATATCGTACTTTTTGTAAATGGTCTAGCATTAGTCGTCATCGAACTTAAAAATGCGACAAATGAATCTGTAGGCATTTATCAAGGATTTAATCAGCTTCAAACTTATAAAAGTAAAGTACCGCAGTTATTCAACCACAATGCCTTTGTCGTAACGTCTGATGGACTGAATACTAAAGTCGGCTCATTAACTGCTGATTATGACCGTTTTATGCATTGGCGAACAAAAGACGGTGAGACTGAAGCAACATTATCTATCCCCAGTTTGGAAGTCCTGATCTCAGGGATGTTAAATAAGCATGTTTTATTAGATATGCTTAAAAACTTTATTTTATTCCAAGATAAAGGTGATGGCAAAGTCGCTAAGATAGTTGCTGCATATCACCAGTACTATGCAGTAAATAAAGCAGTAGAAAGCACGCTTAAGGCCTCATCGGATGAAGGTGACGGTAAAGCGGGTGTGATTTGGCATACTCAAGGTTCAGGTAAAAGTCTAACGATGGTCTTCTTCAGTGGAAAACTCATTCAAGAGATGAATAATCCTACAATTGTCGTACTCACAGATAGAAATGACCTGGATAACCAGTTATTTGGAACGTTCTCAGATTCTAAAGGCCGACGCGGAAAAGGGCTACTTCGACAGTCACCGAAACAAGCAGAAAGCACGAAAGATTTGATTAATTTGTTAACTGTTGAATCCGGAGGTATTATATTTACGACCATGCAGAAATTTGCACCCGAAGAGGGTGAGGCATACATGCGTACTTTATCTAATCGGAAGAATATTGTCGTGATGGCAGACGAGGCGCATCGGACTCAATATGGCTTTAGTGCAAAAATCGGTACCGAAGGTGAAGATATCAAATATGGATATGCCAAGTATTTAAGAGATGCGTTACCTAATGCATCATTTGTTGGATTTACAGGGACACCTGTGGCCTCGACTGATAAAAATACAGAAAAAGTATTTGGTGATTATATTGATATCTACGATATGACACAATCAGTCAAAGATGGTTCTACAGTTAAAATATATTATGAGAGCCGCATTATCCCTTTAAATATGCCCGATGATGTCAAAATCGACGATGCTTATGCAGATATTACCGAAGGACAAGAAGACAATGTAAAAGATCGATTGAAGTCTAAGTGGTCCCGTGTTGAAGCACTAGCTGGTTCAGAACCAAGAATTGAAACGTTAGCTAAAGATATTATCGAACATTTTGAAACACGACAGAAAGCAATAGAAGGTAAAGGCATGATTGTAGCGATGAGTAGACGAATCGCTGTCGAATTGTATGATGAAATTATCCGTCAAAAACCGGAGTGGCATTCGGAAGATGATAATAAAGGTGTCATAAAAGTTGTAATGACCGGTCAATCGAGTGATCCTGAAAATTTCCAAAGACATATTGGTCCGAAGCAGCGTAGAGTGACACTGGAAAAGCGGATGAAAGATGAAAATGACGAACTCAAATTGGTTATTGTACGTGATATGTGGCTGACTGGTTTTGATGTGCCTTCACTTCATACAATGTATATTGATAAACCGATGCAAGGGCATAACCTCATGCAGGCGATTGCCAGGGTAAACAGAGTGTTCAGGGATAAACCGGGGGGGTTAATCGTAGATTATATCGGTATCGCAGATAGCCTGAAAGAAGCTTTAAAAGAGTATACTGCCGATGACCGTGACCAGACAGGTATTGATACAGAAGTAGCGATAGAACTGATGCTGACAAAGTACGATATTCTACAAGACTTATTATACGAACACGATTATGCAGGGTATGAGTCTGAGGATCGTAGTGAACGTTATGCTGCATTCAATAATACAGTGAACTATGTACTGGCACTCGAAGATAGTGACAAGAAATTATTCATCAATACAGTGACCGAGCTATCTAAAGCATACGCACTCTGTGCAACTGAAGCAGAAGCACAAGAACTGAATAGTGAAATAGCATTCTTCAAATCTGTTAAGTCAGGTGTACTAAAGCTCATCGCTCCACCAGGTCCAGGGGGTAAGAGAACAAAGACATCTGCTGAAATTGAAGCAGAACTGAACCAATTAGTTTCAAAATCAGTCGTGACGGATGAAGTCGTGGATATCTATAAAACATTAGGATTAGAGAATCCAGACATATCGATTCTTTCAGATAAATTTTTAGAAGACGTTCAGGCTTTGCCACAGAAAAATGTTGCGGTAGCCTTACTGGATCGTCTACTAAAAGGTAAAGTGAAATCTTTAATGCGGACCAATGCGACGCAGTCGAAGAAATTCTCTGAGATGCTTGATAAAGCGGTTAATCAATACAATAAGCGATCCATTGAAACCTCAAAAGTGATTGAAGAGCTGATTGAACTGGCAAAAAATATTGATAAAGCTGCAGCAGAAGGCGAAGCACTCGGATTAAACGCAGATGAAATTGCATTCTATGATGCCTTAGCCTCACATGACACGGCGAAAGATGTATTAGGCGACGAGAAGTTAAGAGCGATTGCTCATGAATTAACGAAAACAATTAAGAAAAATATGAGTGTTGATTGGCATAAGCGAGAAAGTGCGCAAGCTAAAATGAGGGTGACGGTGAGAAGATTACTCAAAAAGTATGGTTATCCACCTGACCTTCAAAAAATAGCAGTAGATAATGTAGTTGAACAAGCTGAATTGATGGCACGCAGGATATAATTAAAGTTTATAATATACAAATGGAGACGGACTAATGAGACAAGATCAAATCGAAATGGAATCAATCAGTCACTTAAAATTGAAATTAGGTAGAATATCGTCTTTAAAGGTCAACCTCTTTGAGAATGATAAAACTCCATTTTATGATGGTGAAATCGGCATCTATAATGTCCAATACAATGAACAACTTAATAAAAAAAAGATTGTTAGTGAAGTTAGAGTACAGATAAAGGGTACAACTGATAAAAAAGTTCTTAAGAATGCTAAGGACACTGTTTCTGTAACTGATTTAAATGGTTTCTCCAGATTACAGGGAGGAGGATGTTTTTATTTTATCGTTTGTATATCCGATGATGGATTAGAAAAGATCTACTATTATGACTTTCAACCTTTTGAATTAAAACGAATTTTAGAGGAAAAAGGACAGCAAGGCACTATTACTATCGATTTAAAAGAATTCCCTTCCGAGCATGAAGACATAGTTAATCTATTAAAAACTTTTGCAATAAATCTAGATTATCAGTCACGTGATGTTTTAAATGCTAATGTAACAAACCTTCCAACAGATAAAATTACTATTAAATACCATGGTAGGCGTAAAGATTATGAGAAATATATGAATTCTGGAGCGGTAGTTTATGTAAGTACACAAGAAAATATAAGTGTACCTGTTGGTCAAATAGTACCTAATTCAATCATGTATTTAAGTGAATTAAAATTACAACTTGATAATGGTAAGCAATTGATAGGAGTATCTTCTAGAGATGACTTAAATAATATTACTTTTACAATAGATAACACATTGAAGATTAGATACGATAAAGACAAGATACATTTTAATTTTAAGTTAGACAATACTTTTACAATCGAAGAAATTATAAGTTGCGTAAATAATTTAGAGAATATTTTCAAAAATGGTTTTTATATAGGTGAAAATTTTGAAAAACATATTAAAATTAATAAATATTTCTCTCATGAAACCTTAAAAGAGTTTAAAGATTTATATGATTTTCGAGATGAACTGATTAAAATACTGGAGTTGCTTAAAAAATTACAAGTTAACAAAAAAATAAAATATCATGAACTAAGTGATGAAGATAAGATTAAGCTGCATAATTTATTGGATGAATTTGAAACTACCAGACCAAATGGAAAATTGATAAAATTTGATTTTGAAGGTAATTATTATTACTTTTTCGTTTGTCAAAATAAGCTAGACAGTTCCTTTTCACCCATGTAACTCAAAAAGACTTCCAATGGTGTCCGGTAGTTCAATGATTTTCTCGGTATGTGGTTTCTTCTTGAAGCGACAGACGAGAC
>NZ_BAABCK010000052.1:0-8217 GCF_039538805.1 Salinicoccus jeotgali
CCACCCGTTGTCATTTGGGATTCGACCAGGCACGGGCAGAACTGACGGCGATGTTCAAAGAATAGTCGCACGGTGATTACATACAAGAAAAGATTTTATCTATTTACACATAATTATTGACGGTCTCAGGAGGATAAAAATGAATAATGAATATAACGAAAGATGTAATAACATAATATCAATAAATTATCGAGATTATTTAATGAGTAAAGAATGGAGAAATAAAATTTGCCTTGATGAATTAATAGGTTTTGTGAGTATTAATAGAGATGGCGGAGATGACGTGAGATTTGAAGTTAGAAAAAACTACAAAACTGCGTTTGTGAAAATAGAAGATCATGATAGGTATTGTAAAGAACAAAACGTTAAATACAATGGTAAAATAGCTATAATTTTAGAGAGTCCTCATACAGAAGAATTTTTCGAAAAAGAGTTACAGGTTTTTGGTCGAGACGAAGGTTTTTTAAAAGCTAGACCAGCTAATGGTCAGACAGGTAGACTCTTTGAAAAATATTTTAGTGAAATTCTTAAAAAAAGTGAAATTTTTAAAAAAGAAAGTGGCAATTTACCTCCGGGCGATTATTCAGTATCTCTAATTAATTCCATTCAAAACCAATGCAGTTTAGGTGCTAACACATATTTTTATAGAGATAGGGTGTGGGCTCGACTTTGGTTTTGCAATGATGAATATTATAAATGTAACTTTATTGAAAGGGTAAAAAAACTTGATCCAACTATAATTATTAATTGTTCAACTAGAGGAAAGCATTATCCTTTGGATAATAAAAAAACTGGATACAATACCAATAAAAAGCGTGATTTTACTATGAATTTTCTAAAAGAAGAATGCAGAATAAAGCAATCTAAGATAGATATATTGAATGGCTTAGATGTCAATATAAGAAATTTAATATCAACAGAAATTAAAAAAAATTTCACTTCAGCTAAAATTTTTTATTCAAATCATCCTTCTTCTTGGTACTCTGAGCATAATCGAATATTGTATGATCATATATAATAGAGGATTATGCTCTAGGGAAGAGAAAGGGCTAGATAATATATTTTAGAAATTAGGTAAGAACGTTATTTATATCATTTTAACTGTACTATTTAATAAGATTGAGTTTAAATTGTCTTGAATTATCAAACATAAATCCCACCCGATATTGAAAAATACTATAATTTATCTATACAAATGAATGATTTCTTTATTCTCTCTCGCTTTAATCATTTTTGAATTATTCTACACCTCTATCACCGTCAAAGCGTCCGCAACTTCCGTAGCCAGATCATCGGTCCGCCATTCGCGCTGGTAGCCGAGGCATGGGCAGATGTAATGGATGCCGCCGTCTGTGATCTGGTGGCGGAAGTGGACGTGGCCCATGATGCTGTAGCGTATGGGGAATTCTCTGTAGAGTGGGTCGAAGTCGGATGTGCCGATGAATGCGTTGAAGAAGTCGAATAGGCGGTGGGGTGTAGGGACTGCAAATCGTGGATGGGTGACGACGTGCGTCATTAGGATGATGTTGCGGTCGCCGACGCGTTCGAGGTCCTGTTTTGCGGATTCAGCGAATGCTTTCGATACCGCCGGATCGTCCATTGACCAGTTGGCGCGGATCTTATCCTGCCAGGTGCCGCCGGAGAACTTGCCCGTTGCGATCTTTTCCCGGGAAAACCTCGGGTCTGCGTAGGAATAGTCATACCATCCGCTATTGCCGACGATGGCCCACTGGTCATTTATAATCAGTGGGGCGTCTATCACGCTGGTTGGGTCTTCCTTATAGAGCTGATGGATTTCGGGGGTGGATATATTGCCCGCTTCGGGTTGCCAGTAATCATGGTTGCCGGGGACGAAGCGGATATCAATCCCTGTCCTGTCCATAAGCGTATAGACGAACTCAAGGGTGATGCGGTAATCGCTGGCTATGTCGCCTGCAATGAGCAGCAGTTCTATTTTCTGTTTGTGGATTTCCTGTGTCAGTACATGTTCAAAATCCTGGATTGTATAGCGTGTCTGCCTACGATCGATATGCAGATCTGCAATGATGCCTATTCTCATATTAATCGCTCCATCAAATTTTTATCTCATAGGCAGTATCAGGTAATTCCTCAACCAAAGTCAACTGAAGTACCCATGGAAATGAAGAAGGCAGGCCATATGGCCTGCCTCTTTTGTATGCATATAAATTATGTCTATTAAGCGAATATACCGACTACCGCAGCTGTCAGCACACTGACGAGGGATGCCCCGTAGACGAGCTTCAAGCCGAAGGTGGCGACTTTATTGCCGCTTCCATCATGCAGTCCCTTAACAGAGCCTGCAATGATGCCGATACTTGAGAAGTTGGCGAATGACACAAGGAATACTGAAATCATCGCCTGTGATTTTCTGCTGAAATCATCTGCTATCGCGGTATAGTCGAGCATGGCCACGAACTCATTTGTGATGAGTTTTGTCGCCATCAGGCTACCTGCCTGTTGCGCTTCAGACCAAGGGATTCCGATAAGGAATGCGAGCGGCATGAAGATGTAGCCGAGCACGTCCTGGAAGGTGATTTCCATGCCCGGGATGAGCAGGAAGACCTGGTTCAGAATCGCAATCAATGCGATGTAACCGATCAGCATGGCCGCAACGGTCATCGCGACTTTGGCACCGTCCATGATGTAGTCGCCGAGAATCTGGAAGAATGATTTGCCGGCATCCGGATTGTCATCGACATCGGCCTCATCTTCAGCGTCGGTTACGTCGTATGGATTGAGTATGTGCACAATCACGTAAGTACCGAACAGGTTAAGGACGATCGCCGTTACGACATACTGCGGATCGAGCATGGTCATGTAGGCGCCGACGATGGAGAGTGATACTGAACTCATTGCCTGTGCCGAGAGCGTATAGAGACGGTGTTTCGGCAGGTGCGGCAATTGGTTCTTCAATGAAATGAACACTTCTGATTGTCCAAGGAGCATGGATGCAGCTCCGTTGTAGGACTCGAGATAACCCATTCCGGTCACTTTTGTAAGCAGTATGCCGAGCCCGCGGATGATGAGTGGCAGGATCTTCGTATACTGCAGTATACCGATCAGGGCGGAGATGACGATGATCGGAAGCAGGACGTTGAAGAAGAACACGTCAGCGACGCCGCCATCTTCCCCTACCATCAAGTCGCCCATGACGAAGCCGACCCCTTCAGCTGCGAATCCGAGCAGGGCGTTGAACCCATTGGCCAGACCTTCTATGACGAACTGGCCTGCGCCGGTGGATAGGAGGATAAATGCAAAAACCAATTGGAGCGCAAGCAGTATTACGATGTTCTTCCATTTCTTGAACGCAAGCTTACGGTTGCTGCTGACGAGCCAAGCCAGGAAGAATGTAAACAGGATACCGATTATTCCCATTAGAATATTCAATATTTTCACCTCGTAGAGTTATTTTTTAAGCCATTATATTACCGTAGTCTGAATGAATGACTGTATGCGTCTGGAACGATGGATATGTATCCTGGTTAATTATAATGCAAACGTTTACAGAAATAAAGGGCGAATCCATGAAACTTTCCATTTGCTATATTGATTCACAGCCTATATAATCAAAGTCAAAGAAGGTCAAAAGAGGTGATGAAATGCGTAACATGTCAGATATAATTGAACAGTACCTCAAAAAGCTGATAGAGGAGTCCGGCACTGAGGTCGTCGAAATAAAACGTGCGCACATCGCAGAAAAGTTCGATTGTGTGCCTTCGCAGCTGAACTACGTAATAAAGACGCGCTTTACCAACGAGCACGGTTACACTGTGGAGAGTAAAAGAGGCGGCGGCGGGTATATACGGATCACTAAAGTCGAGACGCATTCCAAAGCGGAATACCTTGCCCATCTGAAGCGGCTGGTCGGGGAGCAACTGTCGCAGCAGAATGCCAAACATATCATCCAGTCGTTGTATGAAAACGAAGTGGTGACGCAAAAAGAGGCGAAGATCATAAGTGCTGTAATGGACCGTGAGACATTGATGCTCGAGCTGCCGTACCGGGATCGCTTGCGGGCGAAGATACTCAAGAGGGTGATGGATGTCATCCTATACAGTGAGGAGTGATGGAATGAAGTGTGAGTCATGCAACGAAAGGGAAGCAAGCATCCATATATCGAAAGGCGATGGACTGGAGAAGAGCGAGCGGTTCCTATGCGAACAATGTGCCAATGCCTCATTCGAGAATGATTTCAGCTATCCGGATGACACCTTCAACATCCAGAAACTGCTCCAATCTCTGTCCCAACAGCCTGCGTTGCATCAGCAGCAGAAAAAAACGCTGCAGTGCAGCACTTGCGGATCGACATTGAACAGCATCGTCCAGTCCGGGAAATTCGGTTGTCCCGATTGCTACCGCACATTCGAGGCACGTCTGCCGGATATCGTAGCCCGTGTGCAGGCCAACCAGACTGAGCATGTCGGCAAGATACCGGAGAAGTCGAAGGAATACTTGAAGACGAAGCGTAAGATGGAGCAGTTGAAAGCCAAGCTCCAGGCGCTCATCGATACCCAGGAATTCGAGGAAGCGGCCGTCGTCAGAGATGAGATACGCGCTTTGGAAAAGGCGGGTGAAGACGATGGAATATAAAAACATCAGCCCATGGATGCATGATGTAAAAGAGCAGCCGGTCGAAATGTCGACCCGCATCCGCCTGGCACGCAACATCGACCATATCCCCTACCCCCATATGATGCAGAACAGCAGTGGGATCGAGCAGATCCTGGAGCTTCTGGACGGGGTACTTGAAGGGTATGACCAGAAGGATATGGCGGACCTTAAATTTGAGGACAAGGCGCTGCTTGTCGAGAAGCATCTGGTGAGTCCGCTGTTCACCAAGCAAGGACTGAAGAACTACACCAGTGAAGATGAGTCGATCTCCGTCATGGTGAATGAAGAAGACCATCTGCGCATCCAGGCGATGGGGTCATGCCAGTCCATGATGGACATCTACCGGAAGGCCAACGATATAGATGACCGGATCGAACACGAACTGGACTACGCCTTTGATGAGCGGTACGGTTATCTGACAGCATGTCCGACGAATGTCGGCACAGGTCTCCGGGCGTCTGTGATGCTGCATCTCCCGGCACTCACTTCAAGCAAACGCATCCAGCGCATGGCTGGAAATTTGAGCCGTTTCGGGTTCGTATTAAGGGGAATATATGGAGAGGGTTCCGTACCGCTCGGCCATATCTATCAGCTGTCCAACCAGTTGACGCTCGGGCAGACGGAGGAAGAGATCATCACCACCCTGGATGAACTGAAGCAGAGGATCATCGAAGAGGAACTTGAGATGCGCTCATGGCTTGAAGATGAACATCTCCTGGACGTAAAAGATGCGGTCCACCGCTCGCTCGGCCTTTTGGGACATGCCTATAAGCTGTCTTTGAACGAGGCGGCGAAGTGCTTGAGCGACATCAAGTTCGGAATCGACCTCGGTCTGATCGAACACCCACATTTTCATTTCCAGAAATGGATTCAACTCATCCAGCCGGCATTCATCAAAATGCGTCTGAATGATAAAGAAGGCACATACACATCACTGGAGCAGGCTGTTGAAGAAGAGCGTGCAACAATGATGAGATATTTAATAGGAGGGGAATAAAGTATGCTATTTGGACGACTGACAGAACGTGCACAGAAAGTATTGGCGTATGCACAGGAAGAAGCGATCAACCTCAAGCATTCGAACATCGGGACAGAACATCTTCTGCTCGGGCTTGCGAAGGAAAATGAGGGCATCGCGGCAAAAGTGCTCGTCTCCTTCAACATCACAGAAGAGAAGGTCAAAGAAGAAGTGTTCAACCTGATCAACGAAGGGACGGAACCATCGTCTTCCATCCATTACACGCCGAGAGCCAAAAAGGTGATCGAACTGTCTATGGACGAAGCACGTAAGCTCCACCATAATTTCGTCGGGACAGAACATCTCCTGCTCGGCCTGATAAGGGAGAGCGAAGGTGTGGCGGCACGCGTGCTGGCCAATCTTGACTTGAACATCACAAAAGCGCGGGCGGCCGTCATCAAAATGCTCGGCAATCCGGACGCATTCCAGCAAAAGGACAATCTGAAGAAAGATCACAATACACCGACGCTCGACTCCCTTGCCCGGGACCTGACGCAGATCGCACGTGATGAGATGCTCGATCCGGTAATCGGACGCTCCAAAGAGATCACCCGTGTAATCGAGGTGCTGAGCAGAAGGACTAAGAACAACCCTGTCCTGATCGGTGAAGCAGGTGTCGGTAAGACAGCCATCGCTGAAGGGATGGCACAGGCCATCGTCAAAAATGAAGTGCCTGAGACGCTGAAGGATAAGCGTATCATGTCATTGGATATGGGTACGGTCGTTGCGGGTACGAAATACCGCGGTGAATTCGAAGAGCGCATGAAGAAAATGATGGACGAAATCCATAAGGCCGGCAACGTCGTGCTCTTCATCGATGAGCTCCATACGTTGATCGGTGCGGGCGGCGCAGAAGGTGCAATCGATGCATCCAATATCCTGAAGCCGGCACTGGCACGTGGTGAGCTGCAGTGCATCGGTGCCACGACGCTCGAAGAATACCGTAAGCATATAGAAAAAGACGCGGCATTGGAACGTCGCTTCCAGCCTGTCCAGGTGGATGAACCGAGTGTTGAAGATGCGATCCTCATCCTTAGAGGACTGAGGGACCGCTACGAAGCGCACCACAGGATCACAATCACAGATGAGGCGCTTGAAGCGGCGGCGATCATGAGTAACCGTTATGTACAGGACAGGTACCTGCCGGATAAGGCGATCGACCTGATTGACGAGGCATCCTCTAAAGTGAGGCTCAGAAGCTATACCTCCCCTCCAGATCTGAAAGATCTTGAAAGTAAGCTTGAAGCCGTCAAGAAAGAAAAGGATTCCGCGGTGCAGAGCCAGGAATTTGAAGCGGCGGCAAGCTACCGGGACAAGCAGAGCAAACTTGAAGCAGAACTCAAAAAACGCGAGGATGACTGGAAGAAGGAACAGGGCCAGGCTTCTCAATCCGTTGAAAAGAGCGACATCGAACTGGTCATCAGCGGCATCACCGGCATACCGCTGGCCAAGATTGCAGAAGAGGAGTCAGAGCGCCTGCTGAACTTGGAGAGCATCCTGCATGACCGTGTAATCGGCCAGGAAGATGCAGTGGCCTCCATTTCAAAAGCGGTCAGACGTGCCCGTGCAGGCTTGAAGAATCCTAAGCGTCCGATCGGAAGCTTCATCTTCCTCGGTCCGACAGGTGTGGGTAAAACAGAACTTGCCCGTGCCCTCAGTGAATCGATGTTCGGTGAGGAAGAAGCCATGATCCGCGTCGATATGAGTGAGTACATGGAGAAGCATTCCGTCTCCCGTCTCGTTGGTTCGCCTCCTGGCTACGTCGGCTATGATGATGGTGGGCAACTGACGGAAAAAGTGAGGAGAAAACCTTACTCCCTCGTCCTGTTTGACGAGATCGAAAAGGCCCACCCTGATGTCTTCAATATGCTTCTGCAAGTGTTGGATGATGGCCGCTTGACCGATTCGAACGGCCGCACCGTCGATTTCCGCAACACGATCATCGTCATGACATCGAACGTCGGCGCCCAGGAACTCAAGGACAACAAGTTCGTAGGATTCGGCACGACAGACGATAGCCAGGACTACGATACGATCAGAAGCACGATGATGAAAGAGCTCAAAAACACATTCCGTCCGGAATTCATCAACCGTGTGGATGACATCATCGTCTTCCACAGCCTCGAGAAGAAACACCTCAAACAGATCGTCTCACTTATGATCGATCAGCTGAGAGACCGTCTCAGCGGCCAGGATATCCATCTTGAAGTGACGGATTCGGCCAAAGAGAAAATCGCTGACGAAGGCTATGATCCGGAATACGGCGCAAGGCCGCTTGCACGGTCCATACAGCGTCACATTGAGGATCGTCTCAGCGAGTCCCTCCTATCTGGGGAAGAGCTTGAAGGCAAAGTCGTCACGATCGACTACAAAAATGATGAATTCGACGTAAAAACTAAAGACGCAGTGGCGGCGGAATAGATGCATAAAGGCCGGGCGGATTGATTTGACCCCCTCCAGGTTTACAGATGAAATAAAACATCTGTAAACCTGGAGGGGGTTCTTTTATGACTGACAAATATTATTCATTTGAAGAAAAGCTGAAAATGATTCAGGAATTGAGGGTA
>NZ_BAABCK010000053.1:0-9142 GCF_039538805.1 Salinicoccus jeotgali
CTACCCTCAATTCCTGAATCATTTTCAGCTTTTCTTCAAATGAATAATATTTGTCAGTCATAAAAGAACCCCCTCCAGGTTTACAGATGTTTTATTTCATCTGTAAACCTGGAGGGGGTCAAATCAGAATGCCAGACTTGTTTTATCCATATACAAGTGATGCACTCCATTATTAAAAAATAATGACAGACCCGTAGCTCTTAACCACCGGATCCAATAGCAGACTGCTGCAACAGTGCACTATTTCGGCATCGCACCCTTTCACCAGCTTAAAGTTCGCAGACTTTAGCAAGCGGCTACTCATGATTGATGCGCCTCATCCAAACATATTTGATTTGTAGATATGATTATACATAGACAGCCTATATAAGTAAACTGTTTTATTTTATATTTTTTTAAATTATCTTTTAATTAGGATTTTATGAGACCTTTGTCCTTCAGGTACTCCTCATAGCTTGATTCTTTGACGATTGCACCTTTATCCTGCAGTTCAATCACTTTATTTGTGATGGTGTTGATGAATTCAAAATCATGTGAAGTGAATATGATTGAGCCTTTGAAATCCTTCAATCCATCATTCACTGCCGTGATGCTTTCAAGATCCAAGTGGTTTGTCGGTTCATCAAGAAGTACCACGTTGGCTTTGGATAACATCATCTTAGAGAGCATTGCACGAACTTTTTCTCCCCCGGAAAGAACATTTGCTTTCTTCTTAGCTTCTTCACCACTGAAAAGCATGCGGCCTAAGAATCCTCGGAGGAAAGTTTCTGTCTGCTCCTCAGGAGGGGCATACTGACGCAGCCAGTCCACCAAGTTCGTGTTCACCCCTTCGAAATAAGCTGAATTGTCTTTTGGCATATAACTTTGACTTGTTGTCACGCCCCATCTTACTTCTCCTTCATCAGGAGTAATTTCGCCAGCCAATATGCGGAGGAAAGTAGTGCGGGCAATTTCTGATGAACCAATTAAAACTGCTTTATCATAAGGGTCGAGTGTCAAATTGACGTCATCCAACACCTTGACGCCATCGATGCTGTGGCTAAGCCCTTTAATATAGAGGAGGTCATTGCCGATTTCACGTTCTGGCGTGAACTTGACGAATGGATATTTTCTTGATGATGGCTTTATGTCATCCAATTCGATCTTTTCCAAGGTCTTCTTACGGCTTGTCGCCTGCTTGGACTTGGAGGCGTTGGCACTGAAGCGTGCAACGAAATCCTTGAGTTCTTTGATTTTCTCTTCTTTTTTCTTATTCTGGTCCTGTGCCATTTGCTGGGCGAGTTGACTGGATTGATACCAGAAATCATAGTTGCCCACATAAAGCTCGATCTTACCAAAATCAAGATCCGCAATATGGGTACATACATTATTAAGGAATCGACGGTCGTGGGAAACCACGATAACAGTATTATCGAAATTGATGAGGAACTCCTCAAGCCACTGAATCGCTTCTATATCGAGACCGTTGGTCGGCTCATCCAAAAGCAGTACATCCGGGTCGCCGAACAGGCTTTGGGCCAACAGGACCTTCACTTTCTGATTGTTTTCGAGTTCCGACATATTCTTATCGACCAAGTCAGATTTTATACCCAGTCCGTGGAGCAGGCTTTCAGCGTCGGCTTCGGCTGTCCATCCGCCCATTTCACCATATTCACCTTCAAGCTCGGCTGCACGTATGCCATCTTCATCAGAAAAGTCCGGTTTCATGTAAATTTCGTTCTTCTCATTCATTATTTCCCAAAGTTTCGAGTGTCCCATCATGACGACGTCCAATACACGCTGATCTTCGTAACCGAAATGGTCCTGTTTCAATACAGCGAGACGCTCGTCTTTCCCTAGGCTCACATGACCAGTCTGAGCTTCTATTTCTCCTGAGAGGATATCCAGAAATGTTGATTTGCCGGCGCCATTCGCCCCAATGAGACCATAACAATTTCCTGGCGTGAATTTTATATTTACGTCTTCGAATAGTTTGCGGTCACCAAACCTAAGACTTACGTCTGTTACCTGTAGCATAGGCATTCTCCTTTAGTATATTCTTAAGCGATGATACCACATTTATGGTACCATTGAAATATAATTCTAGGAGGATGAGTACCGATGGAGAACGATATACGCCGGTTTCAAAGCATTATCGATACCAGTCACGATATCGTCTTTTTTACTGGTGCTGGAGTTTCAGTTGAAAGTGGCATACCGGATTTCAGGAGTATGGGTGGATTGTTCGATGAAATCAGACAGTCGGGAAATTCACCTGAATATCTTTTAAGCCGCGACCATCTCGATGAAGAACCTGAGCGCTTTGTGCAGTTCTACAGGAAACGCCTGCTGACCAGCGACAAGCACCCAAACATTGTCCATCACTTCATTGCGGAAATGGAGACTGCAGGGCGTTCGCTTGGGACCGTGACCCAGAATATTGATGGCCTCCATACCGAGGCCGGCAGCAATAATGTAGATGAATTGCATGGTTCGCTCAATCGTTTCTACTGCATCTCATGCAATCAGGATTATACTAAGGGTGCCTTATTACAAAATGATGTAATGACGTGTGAATGCGGCGGGATATTGCGGCCTGACATAGTATTATATGGAGAGATGCTCGACGAGCGTGTCCTGCAGTCCGCCCAAAACAAGATATCAAAAGCGGATACACTGATTGTATTGGGGTCGTCACTGGTTGTGAACCCCGCAGCTTATCTGCTCCATTACTTCAAAGGTCACCATCTTGTCATCATCAACAGAGAAGAAACGCCTTTTGATTTTATGGCCGACCTGGTCATCAATCAAGATATGACCACGATAATAAAAAATATAGAACACTAATGAAGGAGATCATTCATGAATCAGATATCAGGTACAGTACAATTTTTAAAAATCATAAAAAGGGAAGGTTCCACATATCACCTTAAAGGGGAAGACGCAGTCTATATCAGAATGAATGCATCTGCCTCGGAACAGGATTATGAGATAGGGGAAGAAATCAGCGCATTCATTTATCCAAATAGAAGTGGGGAACTGTTTGCTGCTCCTATAGTGCCAACTGCAACTGTTGATAAATACGGTTACGCAGAAGTGGTTGAGGTGACACGGGAGGGAGCGTTCGTCGATGTCGGGGCCCCGCGTGAAATCCTTGTGCCTTGGGTTGACCTCCCTAAAGTGAAGTCAGTCTGGCCTAAAGAAGGGGACCAGCTTTATTTGAAGTTGAGGGCTGAGAGCGACAACCAATTGTTCGGGCGCCTGGTCACTGAACAGGAAGCCGCCGAGCGCTTCACACCACTTGATCAATCGGCATTCGCAGACTACAGGAATAAATGGATGGAAGGACGTCCTTACCGTCTGCTTAGGATAGGCTCGTTCCTTTTGACGAATGAAGGACATAAAGTCTTTATCCATGAGAGTGAGCGCGAAGAAGAACCACGCCTAGGTGAGTTGAAGAAGTTTAGGGTGATCGGCATCAACGATAAAGGGGAACTGAACGGTTCTTTCATCCAACAGGCATATAAGAAGATGGATGCAGACAGCGAAAAGATACTGGATTACATCGAGCGCAATGGCGGACGTATGCCGCTTAATGATAAAAGTGCGCCTGAAGATATAAAAGAAGCTTTGAATATGTCAAAAGGCGCTTTCAAAAGAGCACTTGGCCGTTTGATGAAGGAAGGTAAAATCGTCCAGACTGAAAAAGAGACTGAAATGAAGGAAACCCGGTAATCATATGATTACCGGGTTTTTTCTGCTCATTTTCTATCCTTCTATCTGGTCGGTCAACTGCTCCAACTCATCAACCAGTTCTCCTATATAATCAATGGTATCACGGAGAGGCTGCTCAGTCGTGATATCGACTCCTGCCATCTTGGCTAACTCGACAGGGGTCTTCGTACCACCCGCCTTCAGAACCTTCAACCAATCATCCACGGCCGGCTGTCCTTCATTGAGTACACGCTTGCTCATGGCAGTCGCAATCGTCAGGCCAGCTGAATAGGTATACGGATATAATCCCATATAGTAGTGGGGTTGCCTCATCCATGTCAGTTCGGCACCTTCAGTGATGCTTACATCATCCCCCCAGAATTCTTCAATGACATTGCGCTTCAGCATGTTGAGGTCACCTGCGGAAATATTCTCCTTGGCATCAACTTTTTTGTAGACTTCACGTTGATAGGCAGCCTCAAGCAGATGCGTCACGCAGTTATGGTAATATGTCCTGGATATTATTGAACTGATGACCCAGCGTTTGAATTTGGGATCTTCGGAGTTCTCTAGAAGATGATTCGCCATCAGCATTTCATTCATTGTGCTGGGTGCTTCCACAAAATACATCGAACTGCGCGCGTCGAAGATATTCTGCTCACGATTGGCATTATGGAAGTGTCCAGCGTGCCCCAGTTCATGGGCGAGTACAAACACCTCAGTCATGAGGGAAGTCCAGGATATCAAGATGAATGGGTGCGAACCATACGGGCTGGCGCAGAAGGCACCTGTAGACTTACCTTTATTCTTGACAAAATCTATCCAGCGCTCATCATAGGCACGGTTCACCATATTGAGGTAATCATCACCCATGACTTTGAGAGCATCATTGATATACTGTCTGGAATCTTCGACACTTATTTCAGGTTCCGACGCCGGATCGAGTGAAACCTTCAAATCCTCATATTTCATTTCATCAAGTCCATGAACCCGTTTCAACAGTTTTGCATAGCGTCGCATATGAGGGGCAAGGTCACTCATTATCATATCAATTTGACGATGGTAGAGTGATTGATCCACATCCTGCTCATGCAGCAGGTAATCTATAACAGAATCGAACCCTCTAAGATCGGATGTCGTTTTTTCCTGCTTCAGCTGCAAATCATAAGTACCGGCAGCAGTATGCTGATACTCTGAGAGTGTATCGCTGAATGCTCTGAATGCATTGCGTCTCACCTCAACATCTTCGTGCCCTTCCAATTCCCCCTCAAAAGACAGGTAGGAGAGGGGATATTCCTTTCCATTGGCGCTGAAAGTCCCGAAATCGATATCCAACAATTTAGTTTTAAGGTATAAGCTGTAGGGGCCGTTGAAAACTGGTGAATAGCTTGCGAGCGCTTTTTCAACTTTCGGATCCAATTGGTATGGTTTATTTTTAAGCAGTTCATCTATGAAGTGGAGGAATTGCGGCGCTTCTGATTTCACTTCTTCAAGAAACGCTTCCTCTTTTTGAATCAGTTCACTTGTGAGGAAACTAGATTCGCTGTTGAAATATGTACTGATATTACTCGCCATACCATCCAATTTCTGAGCATTCTCGTCACCTTGGTCCGAAGAGAGCTTCAAATTGGCATAATTGCCGATTGGAACGAGTGATTCGAGGATGGACTTGTATTCTTGGATGGCTTCTATTGCAGTAGTAGGGCTGTGCAGGTTTCCGGAGTACTCCTCATTAAAACCTTTGATCTTGGGACGGACCTCCTCGATTGCTTGTTCGAAAGCACCATCATCAGCAAATAAATCGCTCAAATCCCAAGTATATTGAACTTCAACATCTTTTCTTGATTTCATTTCTTCCATAGTTAAAAATCGCTCCTTTAATTCCGGAATCCGAAGTATTAATGATAGTATACAGTAATATTCTAAAAATTCAAATCATATACTTTGCAAATATTTCAAAGTAATATGGGTAATATAATTATAGCGATATTGAAGGTGGGGTGAAATTATGATAGAAAACTTCAATTTTTATTTGATTACGGTTCTTGCCGTCATTATTTTAACAATCTTGGTCGGGTGGTTATTGCATAACTATATCCTTATTCCTGTATTCTCTTTTATATTGATGACGTTGGCGGCATTCGTAATTCCTAACTTTATAGAAGGCACTGACTGGAAGCCTTTGTTTGGCTACGCAGTATTCTTAGGTGTCCTGTCATTAATCGTAAGCATACTCGTGTGGATGTATGTCAAGGGACGTAAACGGAAGAAGGAATTATCCACCTCAGATGGTGGTGGAAAACCGGTGGATACCAGTACTAAAGACGTATAGTTTCAATGGATTGGTAAGATGCAGAAACTTCTTTGGAGAGGATAATCCAGAGAAGTTTTTTTATGTTCATATGGGAATGCGTTCGTCTACATGTACGTTTTGTATATACATGTAGATGAACGTAAGATTGCTGAAATTGTATATTTGATATTGGAATCATGTAACGAATACGAACAAGTTGATTCATTCAAGCCCAACGTACACTAGAAGCCGAGGCCTGCTTGAATCTACCTGAGTCAAATTGATTTATAGATAGTTGCTATAGATATTGCTATAAGATAAAAAAAGAGTAGTATCATCCTCTCGCATATGTAACTTCCTATAATATATATTATGTAAACTTTAATATGTAATTGGTAAATCATTTGTAAAATAATACTTTTAGCACCAAAATAAAGCCTGATCCGTATATCGATCAGGCTTTATTCTTTATCCGCTATATTGATATTGGTACAATCTTCCTTGATTTATCATCCTATGATTCACTTTGTTTTGATTCGTTTACAACTTTATATACAGTCGCTCTAGATACACCAACCATTTCTGCAATCTGTTTACCTGTATACTTCCTTGTATCATATAATGATTGTATCATTGCTTTTTTATCGTCTGTAATACCAGGTCTGCCGCCATTTCTGCCTCTCGCCCGGGCTGACTCAAGCCCTTTTTTGGTGCGTTCGCTCAGCAAGCTTGCTTCAAGTTCTGCGAATGCCGACATCATCGTAAAGAACATCTTTCCCATCGGATCTTTTGTAGTCACATTCATATTGATGATTTCAAGGTCTATGCCGCGTTTTTCCAAGGTCGTCGCCAATTCTATAAGTTGTTTTGTAGTACGGCCCAATCGATCCAACTTGGTGATCACCATAGTATCACCTTCCCTCATATACTCTAAACACTGATCCAGAGCCGTTCTTTGAGCTTTCTTACCGCTTACCTTTTCCGAGAATACTTTGATGCATCCTGCTTCTTCAAGCATATCGAGCTGACTTTCCAGATTTTGTCCCTTAGTACTTACTCTTGCATATCCTATTTTACTCATTTTTCCATCTCTTCCTTTTAATGTATTTTTAACGGTATATATATAGTATAAGTACACTGAGATAAAAATACAAGTTAAAACACAACAAAAACACCTATTTTATTAACATTTGTTGTTTTTATGTTAATGTATGTAAAACCCTCGTTAAATAGACACATTAATATTTGCAAAATTCATTCATTTAAAGTTTAATAGATGCATATTGAGAGTATATTAGTAAGGACTTTTTATTAATATACTTATGGAGCTGATAAAATGGTCTATACCATTGTCACATGCTTTATCTTCATGGCTTTCGTCGCTTTTTATTCCTATATGAAAACACGCAATACTGTAAGCGACAGTGCTGGGTATTTTCTGGCTGGACGCGGTTTGACAGGCGGATTCATTGCTGGTTCCCTTGTGCTCACCAACCTTTCTGCAGAGCAGCTTATCGGGCTTAATGGATAGGCCTACAGTTCAAATATGTCCAATATGGCATGGGAAGTGACGGCCGGCTTTGCCGTCATCATCCTTGCACTGATTCTTCTTCCAAGATACATAGGCGGTTCGTTCACCACTTTACCTGAATTTATAAATAGCCGTTTCGAGAAAGGCACAAGGATGATGGTGACTTTACTTTTCATGCTCGGCTATACATTCGTCACAATCCCGTCTGTTCTCTATTCCGGATCCATTGCGGTGCTGCAACTCTTCGATGTGCCCGCCCTCCTTGGTCTCTCCCTTGAGCAGTCGATGTGGATTGTCATTTGGATGGTAGGTATAATCGGTTCCATATATGCTATATTCGGCGGATTGAAGGCAGTTGCGATATCGGACACCCTGAATGGCATTGGCTTACTTATCATCGGTCTGCTTGTACCTGCCATCGGTTTCTACTCTTTGGGGGATGGAAACGTATTGAGTGGCATGAAGGTGATTGCCACTAACAATCCAGAAAAATTAAACGCCATCGGCTCGAAGGAAGACTCTGTTCCTTTTGGTACGATATTCACCGGTATGATTTTCGCCAACTTATTTTATTGGGGTACCAATCAGTATGTCATCCAGCGGACACTTGGGGCGAAGAACCTGGCTGAAGGACAAAAAGGAACTTTGTTTGCCGGTTTCCTCAAAATACTTGTCCCCTTCATGATGATGATACCAGGGATCATCGTCTATCATCTGTATGGAGATGGTCTTAAGACCATGGATCTCGCCTATCCTACCTTAATTGCCGAGTTACTGCCCCTGTATTAAGTGGTTTCTTTCTAGCTGTCCTGCTCGGTGCTGTTTTCTCAAGCTTCAACTCGCTGTTGAACAGTGCAGCGACGATGTTCGTCTACGATCTTTACAAGGTCAAAGTGAACAGAAATGCTTCAGACTCTGAGATGATAAAGGTCAGTAAATGGTTTGGCACCCTACTTGCCCTTGTTTCCTTCTTCATCGCTCCACTCCTGCTCCGGGCGCCAGAAGGATTATGTAATATCATCCGTGAATTTACCGGATTTTTCAATATACCCGTAATTGCCATCATCCTCACTGGAATACTTTCCAGAAAAGTACCTCCTATCGGGGCCAAGATTGCGATTATCGTCCACGTTGTGCTCTATTATATGCTGATATGGGGTCTGCCGATGTTTTTCGGAATCAGTTTCGACATCAGCTTCATCCATATACAGGGGATACTTTTCGTGTTGGCTGTAGCAATCATGATGCTCTTTATGTTGATAAGCCCACTTGATGAACCTCATCACTTCAAGTCTGACCCGAAAGTGGATATGACACCATGGAAATTAGCCCTCCCGGTAACCTTCCTGCTCGTTGGAGCCATTGTATTCTGTTATATCCTCTTTTCCCCGGTCGGCCTTGCCTATGCCGACAACATCGTTTCACCATGGTTCTTGCCATCTACAGGAAATGGAATGACAAGTACGGGGATATGCTGAAAAAAATGCAGACTGAAA
The DNA here is from genome assembly GCF_039538805.1 of Salinicoccus jeotgali. Taxonomy (GTDB): domain Bacteria; phylum Bacillota; class Bacilli; order Staphylococcales; family Salinicoccaceae; genus Salinicoccus; species Salinicoccus jeotgali. The sequence goes on from NZ_BAABCK010000053.1 coordinate 9,014, forward strand.
AGAAGGGGCTGGGACATAAGTCCCGATCCAAGCAGAATCCCCCGGGTTAAAATGAAAATTTTAACCCGGGGGATTCCTATGTATATAAATGAAAGACAAAACAAAAGGCACCCTTTATAATGTAAGTAA
>NZ_BAABCK010000054.1:0-10528 GCF_039538805.1 Salinicoccus jeotgali
CATATTGTCCGGTGGCAATCGCGGAGAGGCCCCACCTGTTCCCATGCCGAACACAGCAGTTAAGCTCTCCAGCGCCGATGGTAGTTGGACTGACGTCCCGTGAGAGTAGGACGCCGCCGGGCAGTATGTACATAATTACATTATGGATGCGATGAGCCGCATTGAGACCTTTATAGGTCTCTTTTTTTGTATAATGAAGATATAATCAAGGTAGGTGGTTGAATAATGGAATTCAGTATTGAAGTCACTGGTTTAACGGAAACTGAGAAACTGGCTAAAAATTTAACGAAGTATATAATGAATGGGACCGTCATTCTCCTCTCCGGTGACCTCGGTGCTGGAAAGACCACTTTCACCCAGTTCATGGGGGTGCATTTAGATGTGAAACGCAGAATGAGTTCTCCGACTTTCAATATCATAAAAAGTTATCAGGGGAAATTCACAGTGCACCACATGGATTGTTATCGACTCGAAGGCAGTGACGAAGACATGGGGTTCGATGAATACTTCAATGGTGAAGATGTTGCGATCATCGAATGGCCTGAGTTCATTCAAGATTTTCTGCCACCTGAGTACCTGGATATTAACATAGAATACCTCAGTGAAGATGCTCGCCTTTATCATTTTAAGGCATATGGGGAACATTACATTAAACTATTGGAGGACCTTGAAGATGATTACGCTAATGATTGATACTTCAAATAGACCTTTATCTGCAGCCATTAATGAAGATGGCCGTATGGTCGCTGAAATAAATACGACGGTTAAAAAAACCCATTCAGCAACAATTATGGTGCATATCAATCATTTGCTTGAATCTTCAGGCTATAAGCGCAGTGACATCGATCGAATTGTAGTAGCACGGGGTCCAGGTTCCTATACTGGAGTAAGAATTGGCGTGACCATTGCGAAAACATTGGCTCAGGCTCTTGGAATAGAGTTGTACTCCGTCTCTTCCCTCGCTGTCATAGCTGCTTCTAGTGGTGCCAAGGGCAATGTTCTGCCGATGTTCGATGGAAGGCGGGGGAACGTCTACAGCGGATTGTATCATGTATCTGAGCATATCAAAGAAGTTGAAGCAGCAGGATATAAATCCTTAGAGACTGTTTATGAAGAAATGAAGAAATATGAAGAAGTTTGCTTATTGGCTGATGGAAACGAAGCCTTCACTGAAAACTTGCCTGAATATACGCATACTGTACCACGCATTACCACAGTCGAACAGTATCCTGAAATTCTCAGAAGAGAAGATATTCATGAGATGGTTCCCGAATACCTAAAAATATCGGAGGCTGAGAAAAATTGGATGAATCAGCAGCAATCATAAGAAAGATGACTCTAGACGACGTAAAAACTGTGTACACTATAGAATGTGCTTCATTTCCTAATACATCCTGGAGTATTGAGGCTTTCAGGCGTGAATTGACGGCAAATGAATTTGCTACATATTTCGTCATAGAACATCGTGGTGAAATAGTAGGTTATTGCGGCACTTGGATCATCATTGATCAGAGTCAAATCACAACAATAGCCATCGATAGAGGAATGCGCGGACATGGTTACGGTAAAGCCCTTTTGCAACACGCTAAAACATATGCCAAAAAATCCGCCGAAATTCTATCGCTCGAAGTGAGCGTGGATAATGAACGCGCAATGATCTTATATGAGAATGAAGGTTTCAAATATGGAGGCATCCGGAAGGACTATTATGGTCCAGGCAAGGATGCCCACGTGATGTGGGTGAATTTGAATGAATGAAGATGTAGTCATCTTAAGTATCGAGACAAGTTGTGACGAAACAGCGTGCAGTGTGATACGGAATGGTAATGAAGTGCTATCCAATATAGTAGTCAGCCAAATCGATAGCCATAAAAGATTTGGTGGCGTTGTGCCTGAGGTGGCTTCCAGACACCATGTGGAAACCATTACCGTAGTAATTGAAGAAGCGCTTGAAGCAGCACATATGGCGCCTGCAGACCTATCTGCTGTTGCTGTTACGGAAGGGCCAGGATTGATAGGGGCATTGCTCATCGGCATCAATGCAGCTAAAGCATTTAGTTTTGCTCATGATCTACCCCTTATCCCTGTTCATCATATTGCAGGTCATGTATACGCCAACCAATTGGATGAAGAACTGAACTTTCCGTTGGTGGCACTCATCGTTTCAGGAGGGCATACAGAACTGATTTATATGAAAAGCCATCTGTCTTTTGAGGTCATCGGCGAGACGCGTGATGATGCAGTGGGGGAAGCCTACGATAAAGTTGCGCGGGTCATAGGCTTGCCTTACCCCGGTGGACCGCATGTCGACCGCCTCAGCAAAGAAGGGCATGACATCTATGAATTCCCACGGGCTTATCTTGAGCCGGAGAGTTACGATTTCAGTTTCAGCGGCGTGAAATCGTCGGTCATCAACACGCTTCACAACCAGAGGCAAAAAGGTCAGGAAGTGAATGCAGCGGACGTAGCAAAGAGTTTTCAGGAAAGTGTCGTAGAAGTATTGACTGTCAAGACTTTGAGGGCAGTAAAAGATTATGGAGTGAAAAATCTGATAGTAGCTGGTGGTGTCGCAGCCAATAGTGGTCTGCGTGCGAGTTTTGAAGAGAAGTGCCAAGATGAGGGTATAAAGTTAAGTGTGCCACAGTTAAAGTACTGTACAGATAATGCAGCGATGATTGGGGCTGTAGCTTATCACCTCTATAATAAGGGTGCCTTCGGAACTTTAGGGCTAAATGGCCGCAATACGATCGATATAGAAGAATATACAATGTAAAAAACCTATATGGATATTTATCCATATAGGTTTTTTTCTGTAAACATGTTTTGTCAATACGGAACGTTTGTTTTATCCACGGTTGTGGATAACTTGTTGATGAAAATGGCATAACCACTAATATCAAGCACATAATTGTGGGTATATTTGTGGTTAAGTAGTTCTTAATAGTTATCAACACTGTGGATAACTATGTGGAGGAACTGGTATAAAAGCATTTAGGCTGTGTACAATATCGTGGGTAAAAGGATTACGTATAAAGCCAGAGAATGACGAACATACGTTCATCATTCCATTGCTTCCAATGATTCTGATAATGAAGCCCACTCTTCCATAAGACGTTCGAGTGCCGCTTCCGAGTCATTCAATTGCTTATTGAACTCCGCTGCCTTTTCATAATCTCCATAAACTTCCGGCAAGGCGAGTGTCTCTTCAATTGATTCAATTTCAGCTTCTTTCTCTTGTATCTCTTTTTCAGTTTTAGTTATACTCTTTTTGGTTTTTTGAATCTCATTTCGCCTTTGCTTGTGCGCTTCATAACTGTTTGTGTTCTTTACTTCTTTATCTTCCTGCTCGATTTTTATCTGCATTGCCGCTTGTTCTTCTTTTTTATGCTGATAATAACTGTAGTCGCCATTATATATATCAGTGTGCTGATCGCCCATTTCTACAATTTTATTGGCAATGCGGTTGATGAAATAGCGGTCGTGCGAAACGAACAGTAGGGTGCCGGGGAAATTGTGCAATGATTGCTCCAAGACTTCCTTGCTGTCTATATCCAAGTGGTTCGTCGGCTCATCAAGTATGAGCAGATTATTTTTTTCAAGCATCAATTTAGCCAACTGTATGCGGGCCTTTTCGCCACCACTCAAATCATTGATCTGTTTCATGACCTCATCCTGGGTGAACAGGAAACGTCCCAACACTTTGCGTACATCGCTTTCGTTCATATTCGGATATTCATGCCATAATTCTTCAAGTACACTTCTACCGGAAGTGAATTCTGCCTGTTTCTGATCATAATAACCAATCGATATGTTGGCTCCATAAATGATTTCCCCATCATGTTGTGATAATTTTTTGGCAATCGTCTTGACCAGAGTTGATTTTCCGATACCGTTTGGACCAATGATGGCGAGACGGTCGCCTTTATCGATGTTCAGATTGATATGACTGTTTAAAGTCTCTTCGTATCCTATGGCCAGATCTTTGATTCTGAGCACATCATTGCCGCTTTCTCGTCTGATATCGAATGAGAAGTCTGCACTTTTCGTGTCCATCCTAGGCATATTAATACGTTCCATGCTTTCCAGTTTTTTTCGGCGACTCTTCGCCATATTGCTTGTTGAAGCACGGGCAATATTCTTTTCCACAAAAGTTTCGAGCTCTTTAATTTCCTTTTGCTGGTGTTCAAAGGCCTTCATATGCAGTGCATGATTTTTTTCTTTTTCTTTTACATAACCCGAGTAGTCGGTGTGGTAGAGGGTGCCCCTATGCATCTCGACTTCATATATCTTGTCGACAGTACGGTCTAAGAAGTAGCGGTCATGACTGATTATGGCAATAGCGCCCGAGAAGCTGTTAAGATACTGCTCGAGCCACGCGACGGTATCCATGTCCAAATGGTTGGTGGGTTCATCCAGGAGCAGCAGATCAGGCTTGGATAGGAGCATCTGGCCAAGTGCAAGACGTGTCTTTTGACCACCGGAGAAAGCTTCTACGCTTCTGTAGAGGTCCTCAGGCATGAACCCGAGACCGGTCAGAACTGTCTTTACTTCCGAATCTATCGTATATCCACCTTCAGCTTCGAAAATATTCTGCACTTTCTCGTATCTATCGAGCTGGTCTTGATAGTCTGGATCATCATAGTCATGTACAGCAAGCCATTCGGCGATTTTCTCCATTTCCTTCCCGGTCTCAAGCAACCTCGAGAAAGGGCGGAGCATTTCCTCTCTGACATTATGTGTAGACTCAAGTGTCATCTGTTGTGTCAGATATCCTATTGAAATGCCTTTTGGACTGGTGATCTGTCCTTCATCAATACTCATTTCACCAGCCATCATCTTCATCAAAGTTGTTTTTCCGGCACCATTCTTACCGACGATGCCGATTGTCTGTCCTGTTTTAATTTCCAGGTTCATATTTTCAAAAATCATATCTGTACCGAAAGATTTTTTTATGTTCCCTAATTGCATCACTATCATCATAAATCCCTCACTTTCCTCAAGTTTACAATATATAGCGTAAAAAAACGATGAAATCAGGTGACTCTTATGGGACTATAGGCGTGCAATTATGATATAATATATCAACAAAGTGCAATAAAAGAGGTGTACGAGATTTGAATAACAAAAAGAAAATCCCGAATGCAACGATGAAGCGCTTACCCCTGTACTACAGATTCTTCAAAAACTCCGAAAAATCAGGGGTGGATCGGGTTTCTTCACGGGAGATCAGTGAAGCACTGGATATAGATTCAGCAACAATTCGGCGGGATTTCTCCTATTTTGGTGAACTTGGCCGAAAAGGTTACGGATATAACGTCAAAAGCCTGTTGAAATTCTTTATGGAACATATCCAAGGTAATCAAAAGAGAAATGTCGCCATCATCGGTGCAGGTAACTTGGGTAGTGCATTATTGAACTATAAATTCAGCAACATAAATGATAGAATGAACGTAGTTGCTGCATTTGACAACAACAGCAGCATTGTCGGAACAACAATCAATGATACAATGGTCCACCACTCGGATGAAATTGAAAAAATGGCTAAAGATCATGGCATAGATGTGGCAATCCTTACACTGCCTGCAGAAGTCAGCCAGGAGATGGCTGAGCGTCTTGAAGCGGCCGGAATCAAAGGCATTCTTAATTTCACACCGATGAGGCTGGATGTAAGCGATGGAATCTATGTACACAATATAGATTTGAGTGTCGAATTGCAGGCACTGTTCTTTTATATGAAACATATCTAGGAGGGATACTGTGCTCGAAATGTTCATACCGACTACACTGATGGTAGTAACGCCAACGAGTATGATTGTAATTGCGGTTGTAGCGCTCATCATATTCGGACCTAAGAAACTGCCCCAATTCGGAAAAGCCATGGGTTCCACATTGAAGGAATTCAAAGATGCAACAAAGGGCCTTGCTACAGATGATGATGACGATGACGACGAAGAAGAGAAGAAGAAAAACCAGAAGAAAATCGAATCTGAAGTATAAAGGTCTTGAGGTGGCGGAAGCCGCCTTTTTTTAAAGAGGTGGAAAATCGATGAATGAATTGGAAAAGAAGGAAATCACTGAGCATCTTGATGAATTGCGCAGACGGCTTATGATTGTCATATATTTTTTTGCAGGCGCAATGCTGGTCGGCTTTTTCCTTTCCAAACCGTTAATATATCAGGTTCAGGAAGCACCATGGACCGAATCCATACAGATGCACGCATTCCAAGTGACCGATCCGCTCAAAATATATCTGATGGTCATCATGATCATCGGTTTTGTAATCGTACTCCCGGTAATACTGTATCAGATATGGGCATTTGTCTCTCCGGGTCTCTACAGCAATGAGAGGAAGCTGACACTATCATACATTCCAATCGTCATGCTGCTCATGCTGCTTGGAATGGCCTTCAGCTACTTCATACTTGTACCATATATTATACAATTCACCTTTGAACTGTCGGAGGATATGGGGATAGAGACAACAATCGGCATCAATCAATATTTTGGTTTCCTGTTCAGGACAGTCCTGCCATTCGGCCTGATCTTCCAAATGCCGATACTGGTACTTTTCCTGACTCAGCTGGGGTTGCTGACTCCAATGTTTTTGAAGAAGAACAGAAAGTATGCCTATTTCATCTTGTTGGTCGTAGCAGCTTTGATTGCGCCACCTGACTTGATGACCCATATCATGTTGACGATCCCGATGATCGTTTTGTATGAAATCAGTATCTATATTTCTAAAATTGGTTACCGCAGACATTTAAAGGCAGAGCAAAAAGCAATTGAAGAATCGTTGGACTAAGATTTGGGAGGTTTTTTGAGATGGCATTGGATTCAGATGGAAGGATGTTCAGCCATCCATCGGCTGATGGGCAGCTTGAGGCACACACCCCAAAAAAAGTATCAGATGAATGGCGACAGCATTATCATGTGCAACCCCCTCTAGGGAGCTTGGATGGCCTTGCAGGCCTTGTGGCGGATGCTGAAGGATATCAATTGTTCTATGAATGGACGCCCGTATATGGTCAGCGAACGAAATGTCTGTATCATCTTACATCGAAGGATATGGTGGCATTCGATGACCAGGGCGTCATAAAGATGTTGTCAGACGGTGATTCACCAGGGTCTGCGCTCGTTACCGACAATCAAGATGGACTACACCTTTTCTACACCGGCCTAAAATCGCGGAGGTGCATTCAGTATCACTCCATATTGGATGCCCAAAAAGAATTCAAGACGACCGAGGCCATCATAAAAGGAACACCTCAAGGCTATCTGCCGGTAATGAACGCGCCGTATGTATTTCACGAAGATAAATATCGCATGATGCTCGGGACTGGCACCGAGGATGAGTTTGGACGCATACTAGTCTTCAGCGGCGACAGCCCATCCTCTTTCCAATATGATGGACCTCTGGCTACGGAGCTTGATCAGTTCGGTTTCATGTGGACCCACCCTGAATACTTCAAGTTGGATGGCAAAGATGTATTACTCTTCAATGTGAAAGGTCTGGATAAGTATCAGAACAGCTATTGGAACATCTATCAATCGGGCTACCTTGTAGGGGATATTGATTTTAATGAATTACATATGACACATGGGGCGTTCCATGAACTGGACCACGGTTTCGACTTCTATGCTCCTAAAACCGTGATGTCTGAAGGGAAACGGCTGATAGTCGGTTGGATGGGGACAGAAGAAACGGACTATCCAACAAATGGTGAATGGGATCATTGTCTGACAATACCGAGGGAAGTGAGTGTCCGTGGTTCGCACCTGATACAGAAGCCTTTTGATGGGCTGTGTAACTATAGGACGAACGAACTGACCGCTGAAGGTTATTTTGATCATTATCCAAGAAAGATTAAAGACTTCTATGGCCACAGTTATGAATTGGTCCTCGATATACTAGAGAATAATGCAAACCGCATCCACATCGATTTGAGGGTGAGCAGGCGCGAACATACAAGTTTGATCTATGACAGCGAATCGCAGGTTTTGACACTGGACAGGACCTTCAGCGGCAAATTGCCTGGCAACGTTGATGGGACAACCCGGAAAGTCCAGCTCGAGGCCCCATTATCGCAGCTAGATATCTTTATGGACATCTCCAGCATAGAAGTGTTTGCCAACCACGGAGAAGCGGTGATGAGTGCGAGAATATTCCCTTCAAATGAATCTACAGGCGTAGAATTCTCGACTGAAATAGGAGGGTGTCATGTCAGGATGGCAAGATATGATATAAAGCCAACCAATGATAATTAACGCTTCGCCCTGCAGCATGAAACAAATTTTATTATTGGAAGATAAAAAGTTTCATTTCTTCTTATAATATTTTGATTATTTTGTTATCATTGGAAGTAACAAGGTAGGCGAGAGGGGAAAAACTATGTTTTCGGTATTAAGTCAGATTCGTAAGCGGTTTGAATACATGACACCTGTGGAGCAGCGCATTGCTAATTTTATGCTGGAAAATCCAGCCAAAGTCATCAATATGCCAGTCAAAGATATCGCTAAAAGCAGCAGTACGAGTGATGCTGCCATCGTCAGATTCTCAAAGCGTATAGGACTTGCAGGTATCAAGGAATTGAAAGTGGAACTAGCCAAAGAGTTACATACCCTTGAGAAAGAGAATATTTCAAGAGTGATCGATCTGGAAGAGGACACCCATCGCGAGATTTTCGATAAGGTCTTCAAGAACACCATCCAGGCACTCTATAATACCGAAAAGATAGTGGACCGCGATGCGATCAAGCAAGCGGCGGAACTATTTGCGAAATCCCGCAACACCTTCATATTCGGAGTAGGGGAGGCGGCGAGTGTCGGTACCGAGTTCGAACAGAATCTCCACCGCATAAATATCAATGCTTTCTTCACCACGGATAAATACTTCTGCATGACCCGGTTATCCAATGCAACTGAAGATGATGTACTATTCCTCATCACTTTATCCGGTAAGACCAGGGAAGTGGTAGAAGTGGTCAAACTCGCCAAAAAGTTGGGCATCAAGACCGTCATATTGACCCAGAACCACGCCTCGATCGCTAAGCGCAATTCAGATGTGGCAATAGAAATTACCGAGGAAGAGAACAATATTCAGTATATGAATATGACGAGCCGCATCGCACAGCTCGCGATATGTGATGTGCTATTCTTCTATACGTGCCGTCAATTGGGTTCGAAAGCTTATGAAACGATTATGAAGACATATGATATCACACACTAGCCCCTCATTGAGGGGCTTTTATTGTAGGAAAATTGAGATGGGGGAAGGACATCTGACTGCAACATATCTGCAATAATCTTTAAAATAAATCAGCCATTATTAAGGTTGTGTAACAAACTTCCATTTTTATAGCTGTCGATGCATTCTTCTAATATACTCGGTTTATGACATTAATCGTTCAGAGAACATAGAGGCGGTTTGGAGGCATTAAATTGATATATAGAACAATACGGCTCGGTATTTCATCACTTTTGATGATATCCACTCTATTTGCCATTAATATAAATACTGTCATGGAGGCAGAACAAGTAGAAGGAGATGCAGATGGAGGCCATGAAGCACCGTCTTCAGAGGAGGCACGCGGGCAGGAAGATATGATAAAAGATACCCCTGAGCAGGAAGGGGCACTACAAACGCCAGAAACACCTGCGATAGAGCCTGAAGAAGGGTTGCTGGTACAGACTGGTCCGGAACAGAGCCAGGAGGAAGCAATCCATAAGCAGGCAGCGAACGGCAACAAAGAAGCGGGCCCTGTCCCCGCATCAGAAGAAGAGACTGAAGAAACACAGAAAGACACTCCAGACATATCTGAGCCTTCCACGGGAGAAGCCCCTCCCATTGCCGATTCAATAGTGGAAGATGCTGAAGATATGATAGAAGAGCCAAAATCATCTTCAGATGAAACGGCTGCTCCAGAACCGCCTGGCGATGCAACGGAAAATACATTAGAGTCAACTGATATACCAGCATCCAGAACCTCGGAACAAGAAGAATCTGAAGTTGACGGGATCCCTGCTGTAGAAGAGAGGGAGGCTGTACAAAGTGAGATGGGAGAGGGCGACAATGCACCCTCCCCGAAGGATCCCTCCCATGACAGTACTGGAGAAACAGAACAGTATGATGAAAGCGCGCCTGCCAAGCAAAACATTACGGGAACTGCCTCAGCACCTAAGTTCTATCGTTATGACCATGGTGATATACTGGCCGGAATCACATTGCGGCCAGGTGCCTCAGACGAAGAATTGAACCTGTTGGATGAACGGGTCAACGAACTGATGTGCTCCAAAATCCTTAGGGCGGATTAAGCCCGGAATATCAAAATCTAAGAAATGCCAATAAAGTGAATGCACATAGATTATCTACACAACATTTGTATGAGAATAAAAAAATGAAACGGGGCTGGGACATAAGTCCCGATCCAAGCAGAATCCCCCGGGTTAAAATGAAAATTTTAACCCGGGGGATTCCTATGTATATAAATGAAAGACAAAACAAAAGGCACCCTTTATAATGTAAGTAACC
>NZ_BAABCK010000055.1:0-10572 GCF_039538805.1 Salinicoccus jeotgali
AAAAGTACACTTTTAAGAACGGTTTAAAAACATTTGAAATAGATTAAAATAAACGTTCTTAAACATATAAAAATAGTTTACGAACGTTCAATATTTTGCATATACTTTTACGAACGTTATTCAGTTATAATTAGAAAAATAATATTCTGGTTAAACACTTTGTAGATGTGTTTTTCTCTCTTAAATTTTTGATTGATTAGAGTAGACCCTAAATAGACAATATTAGGATATTGATTTCACTGGTTTTGTCACTTTTGATGTTATTTTGCACTGATTTAGGCGATAATTTGCACTATAGTTAAGAAGCCCAGCTAATCTTTTCACGAAGAAAGCTGGGTTTTAAAGTTGATTATGCAAAATAAAACTTAAAGTATATGCAATTTATCGCCAAAAATAACATATAGTACAAAAACCCAATAAGTTTTTAAGATATTGTACAAAGATAATTGTACGGGTTTTGTACTTAAAATCTATAGTAAAATCAACTTGTCACTTTAAGAGGTAAATTGCACTAATTTTGAGCGTTATTTTGCATACTCAACATAGAAAATTAGCCATCTTCTTGAAAAGATAAGCTAAGATTTTTAACTTTAGTGCAAAATAATATCATAATCGACACAACCTTTTATAAACGGTCAAACTTAGTTTTAAAAACACACATAAATTATATTCTCAGATTCAGAGAACAGACTGACAATTCTTATTCTAAAAATTAGTATCTTATGATAATATACTAACTAACTAGTTAGTTAGTATTGGAGGTTTAAACTTGAAGAGAAATCCTAAGAAGACACAAGAATTAATATTGAAAGAAGCTGCAACTCTATTTGCTTCAAAAGGATTTGCCGGAACCAGAGTAGATGAAATTGCAAAAGTCAGTCAGGTCAACAAAGGTATGATATACCATTATTTCAGCAGCAAAGGTGGACTATACGAAAGTGTGTTGGCAAATCAAATGCAGCAAATGTTTCAAAAAATGCAGCATCCTCATGGAGATACCGAATGGGATATTATACAAAATGCTGCTGAGGACTATTTTAACTATTGTTACTCTCATCCTGAATACATCTCTTTAATGCTGTGGGAAATGGTTTCAAAATGGGAGACACTTAATCTAATTACAATTGACTTTGAAAATGAAACAAAACAATTTTTGATTGAAACAATTGAAAGGGGGATTCAAAAAGAAATTTTCCATTCTGATACAGATCCGAGAATGTTTATGTCACTTTCTATTGTTCAGATTTTTTGTTTCTTTCCTCTGTTTCGTCATCCTAACCTATTGAACCCGGGAAGGGGCCGGAAAATGCAGGACTCAGATATTAAAAAATACAGACAGCAGGTTATCGAACAAATAATGCGTTCGCTACAGCCTGATCAATGACTAAGGAGGACTAATCATGGCGTTATTATTTGAGTATAGTTTAAGAATATTTCCAGGATTAGTTCTTATCACGCTTATCTTTTTACTCTTCCCGAAAAATGCAGTACTTACTAAAATATTTTTGCTGATTTTTGGTTTTATACTAATGCGTGATGCAATGACACCCATGGGATTATGGACATTTGGTATTGATGAAGGTACTATATGGCTGCGATTTATTGATGATGGATTTATTTTAATAGCACTGGCATTGACTTCATTAGTATTAACAGTTGGAATTCTATATTTTAATAAATCTTTGAGGCAGTATATATTATGGTTCGGAAGGTATAAAATAACATCACTTGTAGTTGGTTTCATCGGTGGAGTAGTTGTAATTATTCCTTTTTACTTTATGTATATGGGCACATCCGCTGAAGAATTAGGTGGTGCTGTTTCTTTAGAATTGCTTCTGCCGCTTTTGATATTTTCATTATTTGGCAACTTTACGGAAGAAGTATTATTTAGAGGATATCTTCAGGGGTATCTTGAGACACAGCTCAGCTCTTGGCATGCTGTACTTCTTTCAGGGCTGATTTTTGCGATGGGACATATTTTCCTTGCTGTGACAGTGACTGATTTAGGTATAGCGGTTATACTATTTACTTTATATGAAGGTATTATTTGTGCTGTTGTGCGTAAAAATCATGGTGTTATAGCAGCTACGATTACACATGGAATGACCATATTTATTCTAGCCTCTGGTTTGTTGTAAATTCTTTTCTTTATTAATTCAACTTTCGCATCCAGAATGTTAAACGTTTATAAAAGTACAATTTTACGAACGACTTAATAACACTTTGTTTAAGATTGAGTAGATAGTACCTTTATACAACCTGGTTATTTTAAGGATTCTATTGGTTATATAACCTTTACTATCATAACAAGGAGAGCAAAACCTTTTCTTCTTTAACCAAGTGACTCTATTAAATATTGATTTTACTATAGTCAATGAACTTTCAGTTATATAGAAATACATTTCATTTTAATAATAGCTTCTTTAACCAAAGCACTCTTTATTTAAAGAGGTTATTCTATAAAATTGCTTATTAACTTCTCTGTTGTTAATATTGTGGCAATTCCATCGTGCAATGTAGCTAGAGAGATATTGTGTATTGTAGCTGCATCATAATATGGTGGTGGTTGGTTTTTCTCATTAATTTCTGCTGATTTCATAGTCTTCACCACCCTTAAGACTCCTAAAAACATTATAGAAAAATTTTTCTTTTTTAAAAATATCAATAACTAACTTTAACAGAGTCAATCAATTAATAGACTCTCAAATATTTCGTCAGTAATTTTTGATCTCTCTATAGAGTATTTAGTATATCCTACTAAATTATCGTCAAAAGATTCAATTGCAAATAAGAGGATGTCTTTTGAAAATTGTTTATCAATACATTCATGTGGAATCATAAGACCACCGTCTTCATAATCACAGTATATCGATTTCTCTCTCAGATCTTTCAACTGCCCACTGTATGACATGCTATATATTTCTTCTAGTCTTTTCATTCCAATAGCATTTACTAGTCTTTCACCCATACTGATGGTATAGTTCGAACCCATTATTTGCTTCCTCTTGTGATCCCTCAGGGGGTCTTTCTTTACTTCAGTTTGTCTTGTAGTAAAAAGACCCACGTGAATTTTTCCTACTTCTTCAATAACAGCAATTGATAAGAATAATGATGTAGAAAATGATTTCATTTGGAATAGCATAAAGGAATCTTTAACAAGTTGTATGACATGATCAATACATTTATTAAAGTCTTCTGATTCTATTTTAAAATTGCTTCCCCTGCAGAGTGTCCTTTCAACTTCCTTTATTGATTTATCTTTATCCATATTGTATCTCCTTTTATTTACAGGGATTTTAGGTCATCTTCACTATGTTTTCTGTCATTAATAATCCGGTAGATTGTGCCTTTAGACAATCCTGTTATTTTAATGATCTCATTGATTGTATAACTCTTACTATCATATAAGGATAGCAAAACCTTTTCCTTACCTTCTGGTGTTTTTGGTCTACCTCCGGATCTTCCTCTTGCTCTTGCAGCATCTAATCCTTTTTTCGTTCTTTCACTTAATAGTGAATTTAATTTACATAGATTTTAGAAGAAGGAGAAAAGTATTTAGCCTCAACGCATCAAAATTGGCTTTTCGATGCTGGAATTAGTTTTGCTTATATTAGATAATCATTAAAAATTGAAATGATATTTAAATTAAAATTTGACATCACGTCTTAAGTAAAGTATGTTTTACTTATGTAATATATTTTTTACTTTTCGTTAGAAAGGGATGATTTTATGAAGAAGGAGAAGGAGATGATAAATAATCTATATATCCTAAGAGCAGAAAAACGTTGGACGCAAAAATACGTTGCAGACCAACTTAATGTAACTAGACAAACGATACATTCATTAGAGTCAAATAAATATAATCCATCTTTAAAGCTAGCTTTTGAGATATCCTTATTATTTGATAAAAAAATTGAAGATATTTTTAAATATGAGAGGAAGGATGAAGATTAATGATTAATATATTAATTGTAATTTCCATGATAATTGCTGGATTTGGGATAGGTAAATATATAAGTTTTGCGAAGTCAGAAGGAACAGATGAAAGAGGGCAAGCTGTCCTAGCTAAAGCCTCACATGTCACAATGAGTTTTCTATTTCTTACTTTTGCACTTGTAGTTATAATAATTGTTTTTTTAAATGCTTCTAGAGAGTTATTAGGACTTATATTTATAATAGCATTATCTCTACTCATTTTTATCAATGCTGTTACCATTAGTTATATAAGTAAGAATGTTTAATAAATGGAGATATAAGGTCACATCATTAATATTGAGGTGGCTTTACTTTTTGTCTAATTTATATGATAAAGGGAGACCTTAATCAAGCAATCGAATATCAAATCCGTGAGATCACTTCAGTATATTTGCTCGGCAATCGATGTCCCGTCGGGGAAACTGCTGGGATAACGCGCCAATGGAATCCTTCTTTGGTCACTTTAAAGATATCGTTGATCATAAAGCGTGTGAGACATTTGAAGAATTAAAGCATAAGGTGGAGGACTATATTACGAGGTATAATAATGAACGCTATCAATGGGGATTAAAAAAGATGACCCCGATTCAATACCGGGGCCATCTACTCACTGCATAGGTCTTTTTTTAAACTGTCTACATAATAGGTTACAGTTCATAATTATGTGTAAATGAAGGCATGCCTTTTCTTGTAGTGTGCATTACCCGCTGAACATTTCAGCTAATTCTGCACGGGCCTGGTCAAAACCAATATGGCACCGTGTCGCGAACCGTTGGTTATATGCTTCAAATTGAGTGACCAGGAAACGGTCAAGGGAGTCCTCGTTCGGGAACTGCTCTTTGCGCTTACTGTACCGTTTGATCTGCTTATTGAATGACTCAATCAGATTTGTGGAGTAAATGCTTCTCCTGATTGCTTCAGGGAAATCATAAAAAGTGAACAGATCCGGATTGGCTTTCAACGATTGCGTGACTTTGGCGTAAGATTTCTTCCACTTCTCGATAAACGCGTCCAAAGCCTGCTCAGCTTCGGCCTTATCCGTGGCGCGATACAGGGACTTCAGGTCCTCACAGATTGCCTTCCGGTCCGACACACGGACCTTGTGGGAAATGTTGCGTCCAACGTGAATGAAACATGTCTGGTATTTCGCTTTTGGAAACACCGAATGAATACTGTCTTTGATACCTGGAAGCCCGTCAGAAATGAAGAGCAGGACTTCCGTCACGCCCCGTGCATGGATATCTCCAATCAATTCTTTCCATACATACGCAGATTCCGTCGGCGCGACAGTATAGGCCAGCACTTCCTTGGAGCCATCCTCCCGGATGCCCACAGCGATATAGACAGCCTCTTTGGTCACTGTCTCCCGTTTGACGGGCAGGAATGTCGCATCCAGGTACACGCACACATACCGCTCGGATAACGAACGCTGGCGAAATGCCTCCACTTCTTCTGTGACCGCCTGGGTCATATTTGAAATGGTCTGGGGCGTATAGTGATGCCCATACATCCGTTCAATCAGGTGGGAGATTTCAGACATCGTCACCCCTTTTTGAAACATATGGATGACAAAAGATTCCAATGTGTCAAGTGTGCCACGACTGTGCCACAGATTTTAATAAATCACTAAGCTGAAATGAGAAGCCATTTCGGCTTTTATAATTTAATCTAATTTTTGAATAGTTTTACCTTCATCATTAACACACTTGAAGAGATAAAAGTATTCAATCAATAAGTTGCTTGAACACTTCTCATAAACTCCTCTTCTTACAAAATATTACACTTAAATGTTATAATATATCCAGAACAATAAGGAGAAAGATTATGCTTGATAGTGTAGTTCAAAATTTAATAGATGAAAAACGTGAAGGAACATATTGGGATTTTAAAAGAGAATACCACCATAATAAAGCAAAACTACTTCATGATATTATTTGTCTAGCAAATAATCTTGAAAACAGAGATGCCTATTTAATCTTTGGTATAAATGATAATGGTGTTATTACCGGTATTGAAGAAGATATTAAAAGGAAAAATCAAGAACATTTCACGTCGTTTTTACGAGGGAAAAAATTTGCCGGCGGTATTATTCCCTATGTGGTTCTAAGAACAATTTTTATCGAAAATCATGAAATAGATGTACTGGTTATTAAAGAATCAGATAAAGTTCCTTTTTATTTAGAAGAACAATTCAAAGAAGACAACACAATTGTACATGCGGGGAGTATTTACTCAAGAATTGAAGATAGAAATACTCCAATTAATTCAACAGCTGATTCATCTCATACTGAATTATTATGGAAAATTAGACTTGGACTTCTTCCAACACCAATCGATAGACTTAAAGCGATACTCTTACAAAAAAATAAATGGAGAACAAATCAAACAGGATATTATTTTGACGAAGCACCTGAATTTACGATAGTAGAGAATGAAGAACAAAGAGAACAATATGATAAACTTTCTCCATCTTTTTATGCTTATAATCAGATGAATTCACATATGTCTTATTCTCATTATGAGTGTAGGTACTACAATACCATTTTATCTGAGAGTCAAACTGCTATTCTAGACTCTGGTCGGTATCACTCTCCTATCCCAGAACGTGGCTTTATCAATGTAGATCAATATGGACAGGAAAGCTTATCATATAGATATTTTATTGAAGATACTCTTTTATATAATTTACATCATTTTTTGTTCGATAGTGACTCTTACGAAGCACATCATGCTCGTCAACGCTTCCTAGAAATTATCCTTATATTTAAATCTGAAATTGAAAAGAATGCTTTTGAAAATTTCATTAAAGAAGATCTCCAAGGATTTTTATACGAGTTAGAATATCAATCTGAAGATGATTTACTCTCCGACTTAGATACTGAAAATGAGAGAGAAAAAACTGTCTTTAATATAGAAATAAAAACTGGAAAGTTATTAGTTAACAAGTTAAATGAATTCAAGACTGGTGGAAGGAGTTTATAATGACATCCATAAAAGCTTTATTAGATAACAAACAAAAAGCATTAACCGCAAAGTTAGAATCTGTTATATCTCATCCAACTTCGAAAGGTGATAATTCTGAATCAGCTTGGATTAACTTCTTTAGAAGTTTCTTACCAAGTAAATATTCAATTGACAAAGGATTTATATTTGATTCAACTGGTAAGATAAGTGAACAAATAGATATTATCATTTATGATGCTTTATATGCACCACTTATTTTTGAGACTGAAACAGGAGAAAAATATATTACAGCCGAAAGTGTATATGCTGTATTTGAGGTCAAACAAAAGATTAATAAGTATCAACTTGAATATGCACATCATAAGATTATGTCTGTAAAAAACTTATGTAGAAGCTCAAGACCCATGATAGTAGCAGGAAATTATGTAGCGGCTCGGGATTTAACAAAAATTATTGGAGGAATTATATCTTCTAATTCTATAAAATTTAATTCTATAAAAGATTATTTATCACTGTATCCTTCAATTGATTTAGGATGTGCAATTAATAGCTTTTCATTTCTAACTATCAAAGATGATGATGAGAATCTTCTAGATATTAAAAAATCAAATGACGATGAAGTTATTTTATCGTTTTTCTTCATTATCTTAGACGAACTTTATAAAATCGGAACAGTCCCTGCATTAGATATTAGAAATTATGCTAATTCATCATTAGAGGGGTTAAAACTAGAGAGGGGCATATAGTGATTGGGAAATCATCAATATTTTTATGATCTACTATCCAATATTGAGCCTAGTAAATCAACTAAACGTTATGTTAGCAGCTTACAAAAAAGTTTGAGGAGTTTTTTAGAAAGCAACGAACAATATAAACATATACACGTAGACACATTTATTTCTGGGTCATTTGCGAAGAATATTGCAATACGTCCATCAATAGATGAAGATAAACAAGATGTAGATATTATAATTGTTGTTAATTATAATAAAGATAGTTCACCAGAGTATATTTTAAATGAGCTCAAAGACATATTGAGTAGTCAATCAAAATATAAGTATAATAGACTTCAATCTAAATCAGTTGGGATTGACATGGCTAACTATCATGTAGATGTAGTTCCTTTGGTCAAGGATGATGACCAATTTTGGATAGGAGATAGGAAAACAAATGAATGGACGCTAACTGATCCAAAATCTCATATTAAGTGGTCAACCACTACCAATAAGTCTAATGAAAGTAAATATACTTCTCTTGTTAAACTTTTTAAATGGTGGAGGAAAAATAAGAAGAATAGCGGAAACATAAAACTTCCAAAAGGTATTCTTTTAGAAAAAATAATAGCAGATAATATAGGCGACTCAAAATACGATATAGAAAATTTACTCTTAACTACCTTTGAAAATATAGTGAAAGCTTACAAAGAAAACTGTGCTGTTTATGAAATAAAGCCAGTTATTAATGATCCAATTCTCCAGGAAAATAATTTAGCAGGGAACTACTCTTTAGAAGATTTCAAAATGTTTATCGAACTAATTGAGCAGGATTTAGAAAAACTTAAAACTTCTAATTTTAATATAGATATTTGGAAAGAATTATTTGGGGAAAAAAGTGCTCAAAGTAAAGAAGAAATTCAAGAAGAATATATGTTAACTGTAAAACGTCAAATGGATGACTTATTAAATGAAATAGTAGTCAAATCTCAAAAACTCACATTAGATGTTAAAGAATATGAACAAAAAAGAAAAGAATTAGACGACAGAGAAGCAAACCTTTCCAATCGTCATAAAAAAATTCAAGATGAATTAGATGAACTAAAATATGACCTTTATATAGATTTTTTTCAAGAAGCTAAGTATAGCCTCCCCAAAGAGCTAATCAAAAGTTTAGGAAGAGAATATTGGATACAGAAGATTGAAATATTAGAGAGGATAAATAGGAAAAAGAAACGTAACTTTCGAGGATATGAATATTCCTATTTAGCTGAAGTTTATAAAGCACTTGAACTTAATGAAAAATTTTATAATTCTGTTTGTAATATGGTGAAGGATAATTGTTATCTATCTATTTTTGAAGTGAAGGATGTAATAGAAAAAACACCATATAGAACAACTCTGATAGATTATTTAAAAAGTGCAATCAAACAAGATGATTATTCTAATATAAATGAATCCTATAGGGAAGCGTTAGAGCTTCTGGAGAAAAACAGACCTTAATCATTAATACAAAAAATATCGGAACTATATTTTAGATAACAAATGTTTTAGTTACTTAATATAGTAATTTGGAGGGTTTTACTAGGTGGATAATGATAATAATCAAAATAGATATGTTGGAGATGAAAACATTCGTCTCTATACATGTGAAAAAAATATTGCTATAAAGACTCAGAGCATTATGAAGAACCATATCCAAGAATTCAGCAGCAATAAAGATTTTATTAAAAAATCCATAGAACTATTTCACTTATTAACTTATTTAGATGTTAATGAGGAACTTGAAAATATTCAAGAGATTATCCCAAATGAACCTGGTGATTTTTTAGTCACTATAAACGGAAAAGACATTCTATACGAATTAGTCACTATATTTGGCGATAAAGAAGCTCAATCAATTACAAATTTGGTCAAAGAGATTCTAGGATTAAGTGATGTATCACAAGTTGAGATCAATAGGTATCCAGTAATGGATACAACTAAACTCGCCACACTTTTTAAAAAGATGTTATCTAAAAAGAAAGAGAAAAAGTACTTTTCAAACTATGAGGAAGCAGTATTATTATTAGTTACTTCTGAACACGATAGATGTGGGACAGTTGCCTGGTATTTGATAGAAAATATTCAAGAAGAGGTTACAGACTTTATTGATAGTACACGCTCATCTATAAAAACGATGAATTATTTTAGTTCAGGTAAGGATGGAAACCCAGAAACTAATGATATTGAAGCAGAAATCCGCCTGTATAATAAATATTTTAATGCAAATTAGATTTATAAAAGTGATTTACATGTGTTTGATTGGATTGAATATAATGTGATGTAAATTAATTCATTCTGACCCTTTGATTGAAGAACGAGATATGATAGAAAATGTTTTCAAACGATACAATTAAATAAGAAATGCTATTTAAATTACTTGTGGACACTATCTCGAAAAGATGGTGTTCTTTTTTATACTAAATTTTCCTTTCTAATAAATACAATCAACAACATCCCATACAGAAAATAAAAAAATTTAAATAGGATATGATTTTTTAATGATTTCGTTTGTCAAAATAAGCTAGACAGTTCTTTCTCACCCATGTAACCCAAAAAGACTTCCAATGGTGTACGATAGTTCAATGATTTTCTTGGGATATGGTTCCTTCTGGTGGCAACCGATGAGATAAAAGCTTGGTCGACCGTGTTGAAATCCATATCTTTAGGCAGGCCATCCCTTCTGAGCAAGCCGTTGGAATGTTCGTTTAATCCCCGCTGTGATGGTGTGCCCGGATCGGCAAAGTATACGGATAGATCATTTCGATTGCTCATCGACTGCCAGTTGGAGAACTCCTTGCCACAATCGAAGGTGATGGATTTGAATAGGTTTCTAGGCATCTTTTGACACCATGTATTAATGGCAGACTCAATATCC
>NZ_BAABCK010000056.1:0-12211 GCF_039538805.1 Salinicoccus jeotgali
ATGCCATATTGTCCGGTGGCAATCGCGGAGAGGCCCCACCTGTTCCCATGCCGAACACAGCAGTTAAGCTCTCCAGCGCCGATGGTAGTTGGACTGACGTCCCGTGAGAGTAGGACGCCGCCGGGCAATTTATAGATTGATCCACAGTAGCTCAGTGGTAGAGCTATCGGCTGTTAACCGATCGGTCGTAGGTTCGAATCCTACCTGTGGAGCCATTTTTTTGTTTTAAATAAAATTTATTCTGGCCCGTTGGTCAAGCGGTTAAGACACCGCCCTTTCACGGCGGTAACACGGGTTCGAGTCCCGTACGGGTCATTTATCTTCAGGAGAATTAGCTCAGCTGGGAGAGCATCTGCCTTACAAGCAGAGGGTCGGCGGTTCGAACCCGTCATTCTCCATTACGGAGGAGTAGCGAAGTGGCTAAACGCGGCGGACTGTAAATCCGCTCCTTCGGGTTCGGCAGTTCGAATCTGCCCTCCTCCATTTCATTATTGGGCTGTCGCCAAGCGGTAAGGCAACGGTTTTTGGTACCGTCATGCACAGGTTCGAATCCTGTCAGCCCAGCCATGAGCCATTAGCTCAGTTGGTAGAGCATCTGACTTTTAATCAGAGGGTCAGAGGTTCGAATCCTCTATGGCTCATCATTAAGACACTTTCTAATCGAAAGTGTCTTTTTTTTTTATGTTTTATGCGGAATATTATTTATATTTGCATAAAAATCCGATGTTGTATATTATGTATGTTGTGAGAATTAACTGAAAAGGGGATAGTTATGAATCAGAATATACATATTATCGGTGCAGCGACAACATTCGGACAACCAAGGTTGGGAGTAGATCTTGGGCCGGACGCAATACGATATGCAGGTCTTGATAAAGCGCTCTATTCGTTAGGTTACACTGTTACTGACGCGGGGGATATACGAAGCAAGTATCGGGTTAATGCTTCCAATCATTCTGTTAAGAATGAAACGAATCTATTAAATTATAAAGAGGTGATGGATTTCAG
Source organism: Salinicoccus jeotgali (assembly GCF_039538805.1). Classification (GTDB taxonomy): domain Bacteria; phylum Bacillota; class Bacilli; order Staphylococcales; family Salinicoccaceae; genus Salinicoccus; species Salinicoccus jeotgali. The sequence continues at coordinate 1,009 of NZ_BAABCK010000056.1, forward strand.
CCTTGAGCTTGCGGCTGAAGTTGACAACACAGTTTCTTCAGGACATTTTCCTTTGATACTTGGAGGAGATCATTCTTTATCGATTGGTTCTTTAGCAGGCATAAGCAAGCACTATGAAGATTTGGGAGTCATTTGGTACGATGCGCACGGTGACCTCAATGATAGCCGTACATCACCTTCTGGTAACATCCACGGGATGCCATTGGGTATATCATGCGGAGTGGGAGACGAGGATTTGGTCAATCTCTACAATCGGGGTATAAAGGTAAAACCGCAAAATGTAGTGCTTATAGGTATGAGAGATCTGGATGAAGGTGAAAAATTATATATTAAAGAGAATGATATATTGACATTTACAATGGGTGACATCAGAGCTAAAGGCATAGAAAATGTTATGAAGGAAGCTCTGGTCCATTTGGAGGGACGCACAGATGGCATTCACCTATCAGTCGATGTAGATGCCTTGGATCCACTGGAAACACCGGGCACGGGTACTCCAGTAGATGGAGGATTATCGCTCTCTGAGTCACAGCTCGCTATGGAGATGCTGAATGAGAGTGAGAGAATAACCTCAATGGATTTGGTGGAAGTGAACCCTCTACTTGATGAGAAGAATAAAACAGCAGAGAAAGCAGTGAAGATTGCAGAAAGCCTATTTGGAAAAAAGCAACTTTAATTGATAAAAAACCTGTAGCCGTGTTGAGGCGAATCCAAAACGTTCAATTTTGGGCTTCACTTCATTCCGGTACAGGTTTTTTAATCCGTATTCACTCTTCTCCTATGGGCATGATCTGGACCTTGTAGTCTTTTGAGTTTTTTGTATCTTTTTTTACTGAGCTATCTTTAACGAACTTTTTCAGCTCTTTTTTAAAGGATTTAAGATCATCTTCTTTAATTCTTAAGTTATAGGACATGCTATCCTTCTTCTTTTCATCTGAACTATATTTAAGAAGATCTATATTAGGGACTACTTTTTTAGCGATGGGTTCATAAAACTTCTGTACAATACTATTCTTCTCTTCTGTCTTCACAACATGGATAATTCCATTTTTGAGCAGTTCATTCAAATGGTAATGAATTTTTGCACGAGGAATCTCAAGTTCATCAGCAAGCATCTGTCCTGTCTTTGGTTTTTCTCCAAGCATTGTGAGGAGTTGGATGCGAAATGGATCACTGACACTTTTTAATTGAGCAAGATTATCTATTACAAGCAGTTTTTTCACATTTAACACCCCTTATAATGTATGTTTATAGTATGATTAAGTGAAATTGTTATGTCAACGGAATAAACATCCATTTATTTGACTGATAACACTTGTAACATTTGTTGCATAAAGGGCAATTTGATATGATGGAATTGTTAAGTAAGTGGAGGGGGCGCCTTTATGATAGGACAGCGTATTAAGGAAATCCGCAACAATAATAATCTGACTCAAGAAGAATTGGCTGAGGGAATCATTTCCAGAACCTATTTAAGTCTTATTGAAAAGGGCAGTGTCCATCCTTCCACAAACGTTTTGATTAAGCTGAGTGAGCGGTTGAACTGTTCAGTCAATGATTTTATGCAGGAAGTTTCCCATTTCCGGTATAATGATGTAGAAATACTGCGCGAAATCTCTTATTATGAACAGAAGGTGGATCAGGGCGACTATACCTCGTTTGAATATTTCATCGATAAAGAATATCAGAAGGTGGATGAAGTCCCAGCACCGGATAATGGCAGGATCCATTTATTATATGCTAAGTATTATAGGCATATTGGAGACGGACAGAATCTTAATGTACATATCGATCAGGCCGTAAAACTTCTCTCATCTGTCTCCTTCAATCAAACCTACATTGATGCGATTCTCCTCAAAGTGGAGTTGATGGTCGAAGAAAGTAGGGTGGAGGCCGCCCTAGATTTGTTGGAAGATACTTTATTCACGATCCTCCGATTTTCCGATCAGAATTTCGGAGTGATTCGCATCATGTTCGCTGTGGCCGATTGTTATCAGAGATGCGGAGAATATCTTACATCACTCAGGATGCTTAAAAGAGTGGAAAAGCAGTCCAGGATGCTTCAAATCCAATACAAACCAGATGAGCTCGCTATAATTGAAGGAAAGAATTTTGCGATGACTGGTAATTATGAACTGCTTCAAAAAAGAGTGGAGAACATAAACAGTCCAGAGGCAAAATTATTGATGTGTTACGCCACTTTTAAAAAAGGGGACTTTGGAAGTGCCGCAGCACTTTTTGATGATATCAAATCTGATATCCCGACTGTGAGAAATGATGGAGTACTTTCTTTAATCCATGACGAATTGGAAAAAGAATTCGACAGTATATGAATGATTAAGTGAGGGACATATTATGCAGATGGACAGTGTTTTAGGGAATTTCACAACAGCTACTATAATTACAAGTATTGTCGATCTGCTGATCGTATGGTATGTCATTTACCTTTTGATGACAGTGATGAAAGGTACAAAAGCAATTCAGCTGATCAAAGGTATATTCTTCATTCTCATCGGCCGGTCGATAAGTAACTATTTTGATCTTACCACGACCACTCAGATGTTCGATACAGTTTTAGAATGGGGTTTCCTGGCAATAATCGTAATCTTCCAGCCTGAATTAAGGCGTGCCCTGGAGCAGCTTGGGCGGGGCAGCCTGTTCCGTAAGAATGGCAATGGAAGTGCTACATCGGAACACGATAAACTTAGGGAAGCAATGGTGAAATCAGTGCGTTATATGGCTAAGCGGCGCATCGGGGCACTGATTGTTTTTGAAAGGGAAACTGGGTTGAAGGATTATATAGAAACAGGCATACCCATAAATGGAAATATAAGTTCAGAACTGCTGATCAATATATTCATACCAAACACCCCACTGCATGACGGGGCAATGATTATCCAAGGGGACCAGATAGCTACGGCAGCGAGTTATCTTCCATTATCCGACAGCAACAAAATAGCTAAGAATCTTGGTACGAGGCACCGTGCCGCGGTAGGGATATCGGAAGTGACTGATGCCTTCACAGTGGTTGTGTCAGAAGAGACAGGAAACATTTCTGTTTCATACGATAGCAGCCTGACTAAGGAAATTACACTTGAAGAGCTGGATGACCTGCTGAAGACACATTGGAACATACTTCCACCTGTGAAGGAAGGAGGCGGTTTGTTTGCTAGAAAGTAAATGGGGGCTCAGATTTGTCGCCTTGGCATTGGCACTGTTCATGTTCTTGTCGGTCAATAATGTATTTGATGAATTGTTGAATGCGGACAACGATACAGCAGATATGGAAATAATTGAGGATGTCCCAGTAGAAATACTTTATGAAGAAGAAGATTATTATGTGTCAGGTGCTCCTGAACAAGTCAATGTACAATTATTCGGTAATGCTTCGAATATCAAAAGGCTCCAGACCACACGGGATCTGACTGTCTATCTGGATTTGAGGAATCGTGATATCGGGGAATATGAAGAACACTTTACAATAGAAGGTCTGCCAGAAAATGTGACGGCAGAAATAGTCCCACAATCAGCGAATGTAGATATACAGGAGCTTGTAACGAAAACATTTGAAGTGCAGGCAGAAGTCAGTGACAGTCGTATAGGATCAGATCATGAACTTAAATCAATTACGGTGGAGCCTGAAACAATCACGGTCGTGGGTGGAGAAAGTCAGATGAATCGTATACAATATGTACGTGCCACTTTAAGTGATAATTCAAAAATCACTGAAGATCGCGTTGAAGAAGCTGAAGTCAGCGTATTTGATGCCCAATTCAACAAACTGGACGTCAAGCTAGATCCAGGACGTGTCCGGGTTGAAATTAAAGTTGATGAACGAAGCAAGGAAGTACCAGTAAGCTTTGAGGTGAATGGCCAAGTAAAAAAGGGATATTCATTAAAAAATGTAGACCTCAATTATGAAACGGTAGAAGTATTCGGTTCAGAAGACATATTATCAGGAATCGATGAAATGAATGTAGATGTTGATATAGACGGCTTAAGCCAATCGACTTCACAAGATGTGAAAATCGATCTGCCGGAAAATGTGGACCGCACAGAACCGGCAGTTTTTCAAGCAAAAATACAGGTTGAGGAAAACAGTTAAATCTTGGATTAAAAAGGAGAAAGAGATGGGTAAATATTTTGGAACTGATGGAGTCAGAGGTGTTGCAAACACTGAACTTACTCCCGAATTAGCGTTTAAGCTTGGCAGATTTGGCGGCTATATATTAGCGGGAAATGACAACACTAACCCTACCGTATTGGTAGGACGCGACACACGCATTTCAGGGGAAATGCTTGAATCCGCTCTCGTGGCTGGACTTTTATCAATTGGAGCAGAAGTGATGCGACTTGGTGTCATCTCGACTCCAGGCGTCGCTTATCTGACCAAGGAGATGGATGCGGACGCAGGCATCATGATTTCAGCTTCACATAATCCTGTAGGGGATAACGGCATCAAATTCTTCGGATCCGATGGATTTAAACTGAGTGACGACCAGGAAGCTGAAATAGAAAAACTTCTGGATACAGAGAAAGATACATTACCAAGACCGATAGGTGCTGAACTTGGCAGCAAATCGGATTATTACGAAGGTGGACAAAAATATATAAGTTACCTGAAGTCCACAGTAGATGTCGAACTCGAAGGCATGAAGATTGGCCTGGATGGTGCACATGGTTCGACGTATTCCCTGGCACCTTATCTTTTTGGTGATTTGGAAGCAGATACAGTGACCATCGGCTGTAACCCTGACGGCAAGAATATAAATGCGGGCGTCGGGTCAACTCACCCTGAAAAACTTGCAGAGCTTGTTGTAGAAGAAGGGTGCGATTTCGGTTTCGCTTTCGATGGGGACGGCGATAGGATAATAGCAGTGGATGAAAAGGGTAATATTGTAGACGGTGATAAGATCATGTTCATCCTAGCTCAGCATATGAAATCAGAAGGTATGCTGAAAGATGATATGGTTGTATCGACAGTCATGAGTAATCTAGGTTTCTACAAAGCATTGGAAGCCCATAAGCTCAGAAGTGACAAGACTAAAGTCGGAGATAGATATGTTGTTGAAGAGATGAGAGCAGGAGGGTATAGCCTCGGCGGCGAACAATCCGGCCATATCATCATGATGGACTACAATACAACAGGCGACGGGCTTTTGACAGGTGCCCACCTCGCAGCGATCATCAAATCCTCCGGCAAGACGCTGGGACAACTTGCAAAACAAGTTGAGACGTATCCTCAGGAATTGGTGAATATCCGGGTTTCAGACAAATATAATGTCGTCAAAAATGAAAAAGTGTCTAAAAAGATTGAAGAAGTTGAGAAGGAAATGAATGGCAATGGTCGCGTCCTTGTCAGAGCTTCGGGTACAGAACCACTTGTCCGGGTAATGACTGAAGCGGAAACAGAAGAACTATCAAGCAGTTATGCCAATGCTATAGCTGAAGTGGTTCAACAGGAAATGGGACTCGAATAAATTTTAGGCTCCCGGATGAATAATCCGGAAGCCTGTTTTTTGAGAAGACGGTATTCATTAATCTATGTTTATATTGCGGTAGGAAAGCATTTCCATTAGAATGAAACCACTGACAGTGAAGGAGAATAAAGAGAATTTAAGAAATCGGAATAGCGCCTGGACAGGTTTTCCTGTTGACGAGGAGGACAGTTATCGAAAATCGGCGGATGCTGTCCCGGGTACTAAAGTATTCGTGAAGCCAATTGATAAAACTGCCGGGTGACTGGCGGGACAGAACATTGGCATGGATCTACCAAATCGGAAAGGATGTTTTTTATGTGTGGAATTGTTGGTTATATAGGAAGCAAAGATGTTAAGAATATATTGCTTAACGGTCTTGAAAAAATGGAGTATCGCGGCTATGATTCCGCAGGTATCGGTGTCAGGAATGAACAGGAAGTAAAAGTCTTCAAAGAAAAGGGCAGAATTAAGGATTTGACTGAAAAGGTTGATATGGATTTCGCTTCGACAGCAGGCATCGGTCATACAAGGTGGGCCACCCACGGTGTACCGAACGTCAAAAACGCCCACCCACACCAAAGCACTGATAAACGTTTTACATTAGTTCATAACGGTGTCATTGAAAATTATGAGCAGATTAGAGAAACTTACATCCCGGATGTTGAATTGGTTTCAAGCACTGATTCTGAAATCATCGTCGAGATCATCGCCAAGTTCGCGGCGGAAGGAATGACTACTGAAGAAGCTTTCACGAAAACTTTGGACCTTCTACATGGATCATATGCCATTGGTCTGCTGGATGAAGAGGAGCCGGAAGTCATCTATTCAGCTAAGAACAAATCCCCACTTCTGCTCGGTAAGGGCGAAGGTTTTAATGTCATCACTTCTGATGCAATGGCAATGCTTAAGGAAACAAATGAATTTGTTGAATTGATGGATCAGGAGATTGTCCTTCTGAAAAAAGATGAAATCATCATTAAGGATGCTTTGGGTAAAGAAATTCAAAGAGAATCCTTCATAGCCGAGATCGATGAGAGCGAAGTTGAAAAAGGGACTTACGATCATTTCATGCTTAAGGAAATCAATGACCAGCCGGCAGCCATGCGCAAAATTATACAGGAATATCAGGATCAGGACGAAAACCTTAAAATTGATGATGCAGTGATAAACCAACTCAAAGGTTCGGACCGTATATACATCATAGCCGCCGGAACAAGTTACCATGCTGGTCTGATCGGCAAAGAGTACTTTGAGAAATGGGCGGGGATGCCGACTGAAGTGCACGTGGCTTCAGAATTCGTCTACAATACGCCACTTCTATCAGAAAACCCACTATTCATCTTCATTTCTCAATCAGGTGAGACAGCAGATAGCCGGGCAGTACTTGTTGATGTCAAAAAGCAGGGACATAAATCCCTGACTGTGACCAATGTACCCGGATCTACCCTCGCCCGGGAAGCGGATGAAACACTTATATTGCATGCGGGCCCTGAAATCGCCGTCGCTTCAACAAAAGCCTACACGGCTCAAATTGCAGTACTCTCGATTCTGGCTCAAGTAACCGCAAGAGAACTCGGCAAAGACATTGAAATCAATCTGATGCGTGAACTCGCTAAAGTTACAACAGCCATCACAGCTGTTATCGATGATGCGCCTGAAATCGAACAGATCGTCAACGAATATCTTGAAACAACAAGAAATGCTTTCTTTATCGGCCGCACTATGGATTATTATGTCGGTGTCGAAGGCGCTTTGAAATTGAAGGAAATATCCTATATTCAAGCAGAAGGTTTTGCTGGCGGTGAGCTTAAGCACGGCACAATCGCATTGATTGAAGAGAATACACCGGTGTTTGCCTTAGCGACACAGGAACGGGTCAATTTGAATATCCGTGGGAATGCCCAGGAAGTTGAAGCAAGAGGGGCTAAAGTATGCATGGTATCCATGGAAGGAATGGATCAGGAGGAGGACACCTATGTCATTCCGCAAGTGCATGAGATGTTGACCCCCCTTGTTTCGGTAGTGGTATATCAGCTTATTGCCTATTATGCTGCGCTACATCGTGGCAACGATGTGGACAAGCCGAGAAATCTCGCAAAATCAGTGACAGTGGAATAGAAAGCAGAACATTTAATGATGCCCTTATGGATTAAAAAACTTCTATAAAGGGCATTATTTTATATTTTCGGTGAGTTAAAAAGTTATATTTACTTCATGTAATGTTCACATTTCAAAAAATAAACAGATATGTCCTCCCTTAAGAAATGGAATTAAGTTCATGGTGTGTTAAAATGACGGACAGTAAGTATTGGAAGGAGTTCTAAAATAATTATGAAAAAAATATTAATGGCTCTAACTCTAGGCACATTGATTCTTGCCTTGGCAGCATGTGGAGGAGAAGAGTCAGCTGAAGATAAGAATGATGATGCGAAGAAAGAAGAAACAGCAAGTAAGGGACAAGAAGGCGAACAGCCAGAAATGCCTGAACCTGAGCTTGATGATGTACCGGACGTCGTGGCAGAAGTGAATGGAGAAGAAGTGAAGAAAGATGAATTTGAAAAAACTTATACAGCACAGTTTCAACAGCTTGCCATCCAGCAGCAGATGGCTGGTGAAGAAGTAGACCAGGGTGAACTGAAAAAGCAGATAGCCGATGGAATGGTCGGTCAGAAGTTACTTGTACAAGAAGCAGAAGAACGTGACTATAAAGCTTCCGATGAAGAAGTGGATGATATGCTTGATGGCCTTGTTAAGCAGAATGGCATGGAATCCAAAGAAGATTTCTATGCTGCCGTAGAAGAGCAGGGCATGTCTAAAGAGGAAATCACCTCCCAAATTAAAACTCAGGTGAAAGTAGATAAGCTGATTGCAGAAGAAACGGGCGAGGTCAAACCGACAGAGAAGGAATTACAGTCACTTTATGATGATGCGAAAGAACAGCGTGAACAAATGGAAGGTGCGGAGGAACTACCATCTTTTGAAGAACTTAAGCCTGAACTGGAATCCCAGATCAAGTCGCAAAAAGAAAGTGAAGCGGTCCAGAAACTCGCTGAAAAGCTTCGTGAGGATGGAGACATCACTATACACCTGTAAAATGCCAGTAAATGAAAAACAATATTCCAACCCCCTGTACCCGGGCTTTAGTACCGGTGCAGGGGTTTTTATTTTAAAGATTCAACGATGGTAGACACCTATAATTATATGCAGATTTTTAAGGTTAATCACTTGAAAGTCAAACAAGGTCAATGTATAATATTTATATAGTCAAAGTTAGTCAAACGCATAAGGCTTCAAATAATTTTTGAAGCAGACTCTTTGAAATGATGATTGAAAGGCTTTATACTATCTATATAGTCAAAGTTAGTCAAAGTCAATTATATAGGAGGTATGATTCATGAAATGCCAAAACTGTGGAATAAATGATGCAAATGTTAATGTTGCAATGAAACTTAACAATAAAAAGGTACAGATGCACTTATGCAACCAATGTTTCCGAGATATTAGACAACAGATGATGAACTCTGATGGATTCCAGTCTGGATTCCCTTTCAATGGTGAAGGACATAATGATGAATATTATGAAGGAAATGGGTCTGGCCATACAGGTACTACCGTCAAGCAGGGTCAAGAAGGTAACGACAGCCTAATAGAACAGCTTGGCAAAAACGTTTCAGAAGCAGCCAGAGCAGGAGAAATTGATCCTGTCATCGGTCGCGAGCAAGAAGTCAAGCGTGTGATCGAGACATTAAATAGGCGGAACAAAAACAATCCGGTATTAATTGGTGAGCCAGGGGTAGGTAAGACGGCCATCGCAGAAGGGTTGGCACTGAAAATTACTGAAAGTGCAGTGCCGACAAAATTGATAGGCAAAGAGATATATATACTCGATGTAGCCTCGCTTGTAGCCAATACGGGTATCCGTGGGCAATTTGAAGAGCGCATGAAGCAATTGATCGAAGAAATACAGCAAAGGGACGACATCATTGTATTTATTGATGAAATCCATCTATTGGTTGGAGCGGGTACGGCAGAGAGCTCACAGATGGATGCAGGAAACATATTGAAACCTGCACTTGCCCGTGGGGAAATGCAACTCATTGGGGCGACTACGTTAAAAGAATATCGTCAGATCGAAAAAGATGCAGCTCTGGAGCGTCGCTTACAACCGATTATAGTGAAAGAACCAACATTGGAAGAAGCGGAACAAATCCTTCAAGGTATCAAGGATCGCTATGAAAATTTCCATGAAGTACGTTATTCCGACGAAGCGATTCATGCTTTTGTATCACTTTCTGACCGCTATATCCAGGACAGGTTTTTGCCGGATAAGGCGATTGATCTGATGGATGAGGTCGGTTCACGGTTGAACTTGGCAAATGCAGAAAACGATGCGCATGCCATACAACAGCATCTCGATGAAATTGAGAAAGAAAAAAACGAGGCGGCAGAACGAGAAGATTATGAAAAAGCAGCAAACTTGAAGTATGTCGAAATCCAACTTGAGAAACAGCTTGAGAAAGCTAAGGATGAAGAGAAGACCATCGACGTTGATGTCTCTGATATCCAGTTGATAATTGAGGAGAAAACTGGCATCCCTGTAACGAAGTTGCAGACAGATGAACAAGAGAAGATGCGTGATCTGGAAGAAAGGATGACGAGTAAAGTCATTGGACAGGAAGAAGCTGTCGCAAAAGTTGCGAAAGCAGTACGTCGCAGTAGGGCAGGTTTGAAATCGAAATACCGTCCGATAGGCTCTTTCCTCTTCGTCGGACCGACCGGGGTCGGCAAGACAGAACTGACTAAAGCATTGGCGGAGGAACTGTTCGGTTCCCGAGAGTCCATGATACGCCTTGATATGAGTGAGTACATGGAGAAGCATGCAGTATCTAAAATCATCGGTTCTCCTCCAGGTTATGTTGGCCACGAGGAAGCTGGACAACTGACTGAAAAAGTGCGGCATAACCCGTACAGCATCATCCTTTTAGATGAGATAGAAAAAGCACATCCTGATGTACAGAACACTTTCCTGCAGATTATGGAAGATGGTCATTTGACAGATTCGCACGGTCGTATGGTCAGTTTCAAGGATACAGTCATCATCATGACAAGTAACGCAGGCACAGGAGTCAATACAGCGAGTGTGGGATTCAATGCAGATGCACATGAGTCTGTATCGACACTGGAGAATCTGAGTGACTACTTTAAACCTGAGTTCCTGAACCGTTTCGATTCAATCATCAACTTCAATGAACTCTCTGAAGATGACCTATTCCTGATAGTCGACCTCATGTTGACAGAACTTCGGGAAGCCGTCGAAGACAACGATATCGGAATCACGATTACGGATGAAGCGAAATATGAACTGGCACGGCTCGGATATGATAAACGATTTGGTGCAAGACCATTAAGAAGGGTCATCCAGGATATGGTTGAGGACCAACTTACAGATCTTATACTGGAAGAGGAAGCGGTAGGCAACGTTGAAGTAAGGTTAGAAGAAGGAGAAGTAAGAGTCGCATTGGTCTAAAAATTGAGATGGACTCGTGTAATATGCGAACTTCTTGAAATGGAAAGCATGAAAAAAGACTTCCGGGGAATTGATTTGACCCCCTCCAGGTTTACAGATGAAATAAAACATCTGTAAACCTGGAGGGGGTTCTTTTATGACTGACAAATATTATTCATTTGAAGAAAAGCTGAAAATGATTCAGGAATTGAGGGTA
>NZ_BAABCK010000057.1:0-12362 GCF_039538805.1 Salinicoccus jeotgali
CTCCTTCGCGTACGTCTTTTCTCATGAATATCCTCCTTCGATGTCATAAGAAAAGCATACAAAAAAATGTAGGTAAACCAACAATTTTCAATTGCCGATTTCCTACATTTTAATACTGCCATTTACATAAGTGACTCAGACCCACAATCCCCCCAGCAACTAAGTGATGTAATGAATGAGATAGGCATACGAGGGATGATTGATACGTATGAAGAAATTGGAGATTATTATAATAAGTCACAGGGGAACATTCTATTTGGAACCCATTTATTAGAAGAAGAAGACATGACTGAAGATGAATTGTTTAATTTGAAAAAGGTAAAAGATAAATATAATACTATTATGATGACGCACTGTTTAGAGAATGAGTGGAGATCTAATATAGTTAAATCCAAATTTGGTAAATCAAGCATCGAACTTTACAGTGAAAGGAATTTACTTGATGATAAAACAATTCTTTTTCATGGCGTTTATATGTCAGAAGAGGATATCGAGTTGGTAGCAAAACATAAAAGCTCTGTTGTTCATTGTCCTCTTTCAAATTTGGATACTGGCGCGGGAGTTGCAGATGTTAATGCCATGCTAGAGAATGGTGTGAATGTTTGCTTAGGTACTGATTACGCTCATACTAATGTATGGGAGTTAATGAGGTTGGCATATTACTTACTGAAAATAAATAATCATGTTGATAAATATAGCGTTGAAGAGATTTTTAGAATGATGACTATTAATGGTGCAAAAGCATATAAATTACAAAATGACATAGGAAAAATTAAAGATGGTTATAAAGCTGATTTAGTTTTTATTAAAAAAGATGATGTAGATCTAGAACCACTGCTGAATAGAGAAAGCTTTTCCACCTATCTCTATAATTTATTATTTTACAATAAAGCCGATTCAATTCATCACGTGATGATTGATGGAAAGTGGATTATGAAGGACAGAAAATTGGAAACATTGGATGAAAAAAAAGTTGTGAGTAGATATAATCAAATTGCAGAGGGATTTTTAAATTATTTAAAAGAGCATAATTATTGAACTAGCGAATTGCACTATTTGTATCTATTCAAAGTTGGCAGATTGCTTTTGTTTTCTAGAAACTCTTCCTCAATACCATTGATATATTATTATATTCAGTAATAACAGTGTCGTATAATATGACGCTATATTGTATACTCCGTAAGAGGAAGTGTTGAAATGTCGTCATTATATTTCTACGTGGGTGTCGTGTTAATCATTATCATTGTCACGATAATTATATCCATAACTGAAAACAGAAAAAAACGAGTCATAGTTAAACAACTTTGGGAACAAAACGCCAAGTGGTTGGAATATAATGAGACGTTCATTAATTTTGATCATTTCTATCGAAATCTAATTGCAGATGGCAATGTCAGTCGGGAGTTTGAAGTCGATGATGTGACGTGGCATGACTTGGATATGGATTCACTTTTTAAAGAAATCAATCATACGTTCACCACGGTGGGGGAAGAACGTCTCTATGCGGCATTGCGAAATGTGGGGGCCTGCGAGGATGTTGACGAAAATTTCATTGCGAGGCTGAACACCGATCAACCTTGGCGGGAAAAAATCACATGGATTCTGTCGAAGTTATCCAAACAGCCAAACTCAGACACTTCAAAGTACTTCACACACTATACGCCATCGGGCTCAGTACGTTATCAACCTCTATACGCATTTCTAAGTGTGCTGCCTGTAGTCGGCATAGGGATGCTGCTCATTAACTTCCTTTTAGGGATTTTAGTTATAATCGGTGCATTATTATTGAACATGGTGATTTCATACCAGCATAAATCGAAGTATGAAAATGAATACTCAGATTTATTCTATGGTTTAAATATTATAAGTGTGGCGACTCAACTTAAACCGCATTTTCACGATATGCTGAATACTTCCGTCAACATTGAAGATGGGGTCAAGCATTTACAGTTGTTCAGTACGTTATTGATTAATGAAGAGGCCGATCAGAATAATATACTTCTTCAATTATTGACTGGTGTTAAACATGCATTTATTCTGGATTACCATGTTTGTCATTATATTATTAATACTCTTGTTAAAAATAAGGATACATATGAAAAGTGCTGGCATCTGGTTTCTACAGCTGACTTGAACTATTCCGTGGCAATGTGGCGAAGGCAGTTGCCTTATTATGTTACCCCGAATGCAGTGCAAGATGAAAGTATGGTAATACATGACGTATATCATCCATTGATTACTGAACCTATCAGCAATTCAATTGATTTGAGACAAAACATCCTGCTCACCGGATCGAATGCCTCCGGCAAATCCACTTTTATGAAATCATTGGCTGTGAATGTCATTCTGAGTAATGGCATCAATACCTCAACCAGTGGCTACTTTAAATATGTGCCTGGTAGAGTGTTGTCTTCAATGGATATTTCAGACAGTATCTCGGAAGGGGATAGTTATTTTATCAGTGAAATCAAATCATTGAAAAGGATAATCGAAGCCCTAAATGGCAGTAATGCTCATTTCTATTGTTTCATTGATGAGATATTTAAAGGGACGAATACGAAAGAACGTTTGGCAGCAGCAGAAGTGCTGCTGAGATTTTTGAGTACGCATAGGAGAATTTCTTTGGTGGCAGCCACTCATGATATAGAATTGACAGAGACACTATGTGATGAAATGGTGATGTACCACTTTTCTGAAGTGCTTGAAGGCGATGATATATTCTTTGACTATCAAATTAAAAAAGGGCCAGCCCAAACATCCAATGCGCTAGAGCTACTTAGAATATTTAACTTCCCAAAATCGATTTATAAGGACTCTAAACAAATTCTAGAAGAATATTATTAAAATACAGTTTTTTTCAGGTCATACGCTTCAAAAACCGCCCGAACAACACAATCCCCCCTAAACCATATTTCAGGTTAGGGGGATTGCTTAATTTTAAGGCGCCTAAGTGTAATGTAGGTAGCATTAGCTTATTAAAAACATATCAGAATTAACTCTACTTTGGCCATGCTAGATAAATAGCAAATATAATAAAGATGATTCCGAACACTAATGAAATCTTATATAGTGAATTATGTGTTCTACGAGAAATACCTAGGACAGTCAAGTAAGCGCCGAGTATGAATGACAAAATCATTATATAGAATCCCATTTTTTCATTCCTTTTCAAGATTTTTAAGAATTCGTGATGTCAGCTTTCATTTAAGTTTAAATTGCTGAATGACAGGTGTGATGAGTCCTTTAAATGTAATAACATTAGCTAGCTAGAGGCTAGAGAGTGCGACATAATATATTGACCGATCATTCCTCACTGGCTTCTTGTGAACGCAGGCGATGTCGATAGCCATATGTGCTTTCCTTCATTACATTCTCGTCCTGAACACCCGCTCCGATTGCAGCTACAACTGTTGAAAGTGATGTGGCGAACCATGCTAGCTTAAGGTAAAAGCGGATGTCTATCTGTTCTAATCCAATATTCCTTATTATAAAGTCAGGTGGTAGCAGCACAAGGGAACCGGTCAGGAACATCAGATACAACACAGTGAAATAAAACACCAATGATATAACCAGCGTTACGACTGTCGCACCGTTATATAACTTCAAAAATCTTTTATCCTCACCTTCTTCCAGCCTTTCCCATAGACCATGGGAGATAATGATCCACACTAGCATACTGGTTAAAGCGAATATTGAAACAGCAATCATCCTCCAGATAGAGAACAAATCGCTTAGGCTCCACATGGTAGAAAAGATCATACTGAAGGAACCTGTCGCAAAAGCAAGTGCTACTACTGAGCTCAAAACCCGCATCATGTTTAAAGGATTATTCGCCCAAGCCATTCCACTGATCAGTCGGAAATATCCCCGCAAATTATTCTTCATTTGATATATTGAATGCTCGGAATCGGTGGCATCGTTATGACTTTTCTCATAATAAAGTGTATTGAATTTAAAATATCGGTTGAATATCCTTTTCAAATTCCTACGATTCTCTTCATTTGATTCGGTGGATTCCTTGTCATTTTTTGCCTGGACCGAAGTGATCAGGGTCACGATGGTCTCGAGAACACTCTGTTTGTTAGGAGGCCAACCGTAGGCGGGCAATGACACCAATCCAACCTCAGTGGCTTCATTTATATCTATGCCGATAATATTCTCGTTATGGTATAACGGGAGATCTGTGATGAAAATAGTATAATCCCAATCCCTATCTTGGTAATATTGATCTGTTTTCTGAAACAACTCCTTCGTCAGCTCTGCATAACTCGTAAGTGGGTCTACATGGACGCCAACTTCCCATTCATGTTCTTCTTCAAATTCCTCGGAAAGCACCTCCGGTAATTCTTCCTTTATTTTTCTTGCAAGTTCATCTGGCGCACCAGGCGCTGCGACGATGCCAACATATCTCTTGCTCATATCAATCATCCTCTGACTTATCATGAGTTTGTTTTGTGCCTGCATGCTCTTCGGTCTGTTCTTCTTTTGTAGTTTCTTCATTTTCTTCTTCTATTTGCTTATACCGGTACATTTGTCTGTAGGAATACGTCACATTCTGAATCGTTCCTTCATCTTCGACAGTGGAGCCCAAGGCACCTGCCAGAACTCCTGCAGAGGCAGAAAACCATACGAGATTTAAATAATCCATCCATTCCACATCAGGCTCAATCTTAGTCCAGGTTTCAAAAAGTCCCATCGGAACAAATACGACAACTGATATTACAAGCAGCAGAAAGACGACCAGGTAGTTTACGATTGTAATAAACAACAAGGTGGCCAATGTGGTGAAGTTGTATAGATAACGATATGACCGCTGGTTTTTACTGGAAACCAATTCCCATAGATCATGAGCGTATATCAACCATCCAACCACACCAAAGATCGCGATGAACGTCAGCAACACGAACCGCCACAAGGAATAATCCAGACTCAATTCCCAAGGTATCGAAAAGATGGAGATGTATGTACCTGTGGCAAATGATAATGCAACGATAGTCTTAAGGTTGCTTAAAGCCGTCCATGGCTCGTTCGTTAAAGTCATGCCTGCAACAAGTTTACTCCATCCGGCTACCGTCGATTTCCGTATGTACCGCTTATTGCTCACCTCATCTTCAGAAGTCGACACTTCAGTGATCTGATTGATGAAGCTCAAGCGTATGCCCTCAGGGGTTTCAGATAAATCTTTGCGGTGTAGCCATGTAATGTGATGCATTAGTAGATTCTGCAGTTTTTTCTTAACCCTAATGGCGCCAAGTGACGGCACTGAAAGCAGTGATATCGTCTGGTCATAATTCACTTCTGAAACGACGATCTTATTACTGGATATACTGGGGAGGTCACTGATTGCGATTGCCAAGTCCCATTGGTTATCCTCTCGGATGGCTTCCGCTTTTTCGAATGTCTGATTGATGAACTCGGCGGAGGCAGCTAACGGATTGGTCTGATAATCAAATTGCCAATCCACTTTGTCATCAATATGTTTACTGGATAGTTCGCTCAAATCTTTCAGCATCCCTTTTATTAACTCTTCAGGAAGACCGGGAGCTGTGATGAGACCCACGACAACTTTTTCCACCAGCTCACTCCTTTCATCAAGACTTGATATTATAGCTGAAAACAAGCGGTTGTTAAGGGTATCGCTTATATTCATCTTAAACTGGCATTATCTATTTTCAACTATTTTACTGCAGTAGAACTTAAGGATAGTCCTTTAGAACAAATCCACTGATAAGTATGCACCATTGAAATGCGGGGAGGTCGAAAATAAGAAATGTTGAAGAAAGATATTTGTATGCATATATCCATTATACCCATGCAGCTGAAAAATAATTAAAGGCGTCCATAATTATAGGGATAAACCCATTGTGTGACCTGTGCGAGGGGAGTGGTGCAAGCGTTTATGAAGGCGCCGACAGGGAAAATTAAAACTATTAATAGGAAACTAGGAGGCAATTAGGATGGCTAAGACAATCTTGATTACAGGTGCAGGATCAGGTTTAGGAAAGGGTACAGCGCTTGGCCTTGCGCGCGAAGGGCACACGGTCATTGCCGCTGTTGAAAAAGAGGAACAGGTTGAAGGGTTGCGTGAAGTAGGAAAAGAAGCGGGTGTAGATCTTGAAGTCTTCAAAATGGATATCACAGACGCATATGATCGCGAAGCCATGAAAAAATATGATTATGATATCTTCGTAGCCAATGCGGCAATCAATGAAGGGGGACCGATATGGGAGATGCCGATGGAGAACATCAGACGATTATACGAAATCAATGTATTTGGTACCCTTGAAACCGCTCGTATCGCAGCCGAACATTTTGTAGAGAAGCGGCAGGGTAAAATCATTTTCGTATCGTCCAAAGCGGAAAAGATGAGCTCTGCCTATAAAGGACTCTATTCATCCTCCAAGCATGCCATCGGTGCCATAGCGAAAGCGCTGAAGCAGGAGATGGAAGCGTTCAATGTCCAGGTCGCCACCATCAATCCCGGCAGATTCGGCACCGGCTTCAACGACCGTGCAGTCGCAGCAAACTGGAAATGGTATGATGAAGAGAAGCATCACACTTCAAAAGATAAGCTGGAAGCAAGCGGAGATAGTCTGAATCACCAGATGGATCCACAGCTGATGATCGATAAGATGGTGGAAGTCATTCCTAAAGACCATCATAAATTCAGGGTCGTCTACCCGGAAGACACGGCAGAAGATATGCGTAGAGAAGAGCAGAAGGACTGGGAGACTGATATATAGGATAATAGGCTACCAGACGTATAGAGGAGTCGGGAAAAGTTCTCGACTCCTTTACCATTATGATGTCTTTTAACCATCAACTATTTTATTCTGCTACGTTCAACCAATTTCCAAGCTATCGGTCCCAGTATAAGCAAAAGAATCAACGGCATCAGAAGTACGCCGAATGTAGATGAGCCAGTAAGCCCGTGGTTGGTAATTTCGACATATAGAACTGCAAATACAATCAACGTCCCATTTGATGTTAAATTGAGTAATATTCTGCTGTTCAAATAGAACTCCCTGACATTAGAGGCGTCCATACGTTTTGGATAATTATGCATTTCCGGAAACCGCTCCAACGCCTTGAGTCCCGGTATCAAGAGCAGTGGTATGACGATGAGGACAATTATTTCATACTTCGATCCATATCTATCCACCTCACCATCTGCTCCAAAGTGAGCGGGTACTTCTGCAGGTAGGGATGGGAAGGTGATGATTACATAGATTAGGGCTCCGATGAAAATAGTGTAGCCTATGACATTTGCGGTCTTTTCAGTCAAAGTCTTAGGTATGTCGATTTTTGGTCTTTCTTTCATGTTAATTACCTTTCAGCAGATTTAATATAGTAGCCTAGAGTCATTCGTTATCCATTTGATGCCCGTTTGACGATTTATATATTTCGGCTGAAGAGAGCCAATATAAAAATTGTTTATATGGATAATACGTTGTGCCGTTTAATATTATTTTAGGAGCATTTGGATGCTTATCTAATAAGTCATCAATTTCTTCTTTATCTAAACTGAAGTATATTGGCAAATCTTCTTTCTTTATAAAATTGGTGGCGGGATGTTCGCTATCAGGCTTACCCATATTTTTGAGGCCATCCCCAATAAAATATCCCATAAAACCCAATCCGACTGCCAAAATAAGCATACTTACCACTAATCCAGATAATTCTATTTGCATTTCGCTTACTCCCTCTCATTCTATTTTAATTATTTTATTTTGGAATTTTGATCATCACCAAATAAGAAGCCTAATCCAATCGCAAAGGTTATTGTGTTAATGATTCCTAATGAAATGGATAAAACCTTTTTCATGACTTACCCCCTTCTACTAAAGTTTTTCTCAGATGTCATCACTTAAATTGAAAATATAACAAAATGAATATGATATAACCGTACTTTCAATTTCATAATTCCCACTTACATTTTGGACAAGTCTCTTGTTCTTCTTTTGAAAAGTATAGTGTGAGGCAATAGGCCTACTTTGCTAGATATCTAAATGTTTAGATATATTGTTATACTGATAGTGTACCAGATATTTAGAAAGGGGGAGGTAAATTTTGGAGCAAGCTATATTTATTATCGCGCTTTCTTCTTTTTGCCTTGCGGTACTATTGATGGGAGTAAATTGAAACTGTAAGCCGTCTTGCAAGATAAAATAGTATATAAATCAGCCAGAGACTCACAGTGGTATAGTCCAAATGCATCACGCCTGTAACCATGTAAATAATACACAAAACTAGGGCGTCCACATAAACAAAGGGGAGCAGTGTCTATGATTAAAGTAAAGCACGTCAACTGGATCGATCTGGATAAAGGAAGCATTGAAGTCAAGGATGTGACATTCCAATCAGATGAGGAGAGGGAAGTAGATGGTACAGGAAAATATCTGATGCCTGGTCTGGTGGATATGCATACTCACATTACACCAGTCAGTGCGAAGCATTATTTGGCAAGTGGTGTGACCTCAGTAAGAAATACCGGTGGCAACTATGAACTTATCCAGATGATGGATGATATCGCACCGCATGTATACGCGACTTATCGCTTCATCGATGGTGAACCTGGGCTGTGGGGGCCGACTTCCTTTGGCAATGTCTCCACCAATGACATCGATACAGCAATGGAGGCTGTCGAGGAGCTGTATAACCAAGATGCGAAGTTCATCAAAGTGTATGGCCATATCCAGGAAGATGTCTTGGGTGCTGTAGTGAAAAGGGGAGGCACACTTGGACTCGAGGTTGCGGCTGATCTGCTGCATTCCAAGGTCATCGATGCAATGAAGGCAACAGAGTATGGGGTAAAGTGGCTCGAACATGCATCGAGCATCGTCCAACACCTTTTTCCCGGCTATCACAGCCAACTTTCAGACGAAGCGTTTGATACGATTACGAGCAAGCCAATAGATACTGATAGGCTGAATAATTTATTGTCGTACCTTCTTGAACATGAAGTGAAGTTGGTGCCCACATTGACACTGTACCGGCACTTGGCAGAAGGGTGTACATTCAACCCGCCTGAATTGGTGTCATCCAAGCAGATGAAGCTGGTTGAAGCGGATGAGCAATTATCTATAAATACTCAGTTCGAAACCATTGATGCGCAGCTTAGTGAAGCGTTCAAGAAACGCCAAAAATGGGAGTATGAACAAGTGAAGCGGGTTACAGGTAAGTATCTTGAAAGGGGCGGGGAAGTATATATCGGCACCGATGCACCTGCAGGTACGTGGGTGTATCCCGGGCTTAGTATGATTGAAGAGCTGAATGAATTTAAGGACTTTAGCTTGGCTGATTTTGAAATATTGAGGAAGGCGACAATTGAAGCCAAAAAGATTGTAGGGGAAGACGATGGCTACATATTACTCAACCAGAATCCATTGGAAAATTTTGAACATATCCTCGACATCGATGCCATTTTCTTGGCGGGGAAGATATTGATGTATGAGGATATCAAAAACCATCAAGTGGACAGCTATAGCATGATGAAGAAATTTGAAGAAATTGAGGAGATCTACAGGCAACAGTAAACGAAGCAAGCTGCTCCTTTAGAATATGTGTAAACTTAATGGCTAACTTAAAGTTATTACTAACTTTATATTACTTGAATATATAGAAAAATCTGTATATGCTGAAGTAAACAGTTCAGAAATGAGGAGATATAATGAGTAAACTTGTCCCTCCATTCACGCAAGAAACTGCCGTGCAGAAAGTCCGTATGGCCGAAGATAGTTGGAACAGTCGTGACCCGCATAAAGTATCCTTGTCTTACACAGAGGATAGCCGCTGGCGGAACCGCGCCGAATTCCCAACTGGCCGTTCAGAAATCGTAGAGTTTCTCGAAAGAAAATGGGCTAAGGAGCTCGACTATCGATTGATTAAGGAACTTTGGTCATTTACCGAAGACCGCCTTGCAGTACGGTTTGCATATGAGTGGCATGACGATAACGGGAATTGGTTCCGATCATACGGAAATGAGAATTGGGAGTTTTCTTCAGATGGCTTGATGAAGCAACGCTTTGCATCCATCAACGATCTGCCGATCAGCGAATCAGAACGAAAATTTTATTGGCCGCTTGGTAGACGACCCGATGACCATCCTGGATTTACCGAACTTGGCCTATAATTTGTATTTCTTTTGCTGGAATATAAACGTATATTATTCATAATACCCCCAAATGAGTCTCTTTGTTGGAGAACTCACTTTGGGGGTGTTTTATGTGACATTTTAGGTTTCCAGTTTAATTTTCAATCGAAGGTGTAATTAAAATACACCCTAGTCATACATTTAGAACCTAGCAGTGGAGACAACGCCACACTGTCTAATTAGGGTCTACTCTAATCAATCAAAAATTTAAGAGAGAAAACACATCTACAAATTTTATAATCAGAAATTATTTTCTAATTATAAATGAAAAACTTTCTTAAATTATTTTTATATGTTTAAGAAAGTTTATGTTGATCTATTAAGAAGGGTTTAGATTTAAGATTATTTAATAAAAAACATTTGTCGAATTTTTTTGGTATGATAAAGGCTTAGGAAGAAAAAGTTATATTTTATAATAAAATGTCATAGGTATAAAGGATGGAATATGAATATTAAAAAGATTTTTTTTATACTCTACGATTTAGGTTTCTCTTTGTGGACACTTAGTATGTTACATAAAGAAGCGAGTGAAGCTCAATTAAACGAATTATTAAAAGGAGAATATTTGGAGTTGCAATTTTCTTTGGGGATTTTCTCAAATAAAGAAATTGAACTAATCACTTCAAAGAATCTCAAAGAAAGTACCATGCATATCGAGGAAAAACTGCAAGAGTTTGCAAAAGAAAACATAAAATACATTTATTTTTATGAGAACAGTTATCCGAGTAAGTTAAAGTCTATCCCACATCCCCCGTTTTTTCTCTTTTATAAAGGACAACTTGAATTACTTGAAGATTATTACTCATGCTCGATAGTTGGTACTAGGAAACCCACGGAGAATACTCTGAATGAAATAGAACTGACAGTTACAGAAATGGTGAAATCTAAAATTATCATAGTAAGTGGACTAGCTTTGGGAACAGACATACAAGCTCACAAAACTACTTTAGATAATGAGGGTATAGCAGTGGCAGTACTTCCAAGTCCTATTAACGAAGTAACCCCTAAAAGTCACCAGCACTTCGCTCAAAAAATAATTAATACAGGTGGTTTATTAATAAGTGAATATTATAAGAATGATTTTAAGAAAACCAATTATATTAATAGAAATAGAATAGTATCAGGTTTAAGTAATGCAGTTATAATAGCTGAGTGTTCAGAAAAAAGTGGAACAATGCACACTGCTCGATTTGCTTACAAACAAAAAAAGCCAATCTTCTGTTTTAACAATAATTCTACAGGAGTAAGGAAAATACTTTCTAGCGATAGTGCAAAAATTTATACCGGAATTCATAATTTACCTATAGAATAATAAAAGTTTATAAAGGGGTTAATTCTTTTGTCTAAAATTATAGTACTTACAAGGTTAACAGTTTTTGATGAAGATTTTATTATGTATGCTGAAATAAATGAATTCTTAAGCCAATTAAATAATGAAGGCCATACAATTGTAATGTTGTCCCATAGCTATCATAGTTTAGAAAGAATGAAATCCATATTTAAAGAGAAATTCAACTTCGAAATTACCTGTTTATTTAGAAATGATTTCAAGACTACTGTAGATAAAGATGATGCAAAGAACATCATTTTCATAGGTAGCAGTGATGAAGACCTTTATTTAACAGCGCCGAAAAAAGTTTTGATTATTAACCCTGGATGGAGTGTTAAAAAAGGTGGCTTACCAGCTAAATATAGTATTACACTTGAAAGCCCATTACAACTTTTAGAAGCAATTAAGATCATTGCTAATCAAAATAAATGGTATTTTGAATTAGATATAGATGAAAATACTAAATTACTTGCATTAACCTCCGCAAACACCTATAACAAAGACACTACAGAAGTTGAAATTCTTGAAGGTTTTCAAAGATTGTTAAAATCTGGAGATAGGAAATACTTTAACACATTGTATTTTCATTTAATTTCAGGTGTTATGAAAAACGACTTACTTAGAGAAGTCGGACTTTGGGGGAATTTTCCTTCTTCAACAGGCAAAATGAATGAAGAAATAGAGGAATTAAAAGAACGTTGTCGCTATTTAACGGGTCTAAAAATGAAGGAACCTTTATTTATTAGACATACTACTGGATCGTCTACACTTGATTGGACAACTCCTATGAGGGAGGCTATTGTTAAATCAAAAAAGTAGGCGATTTTTTTATGACAAGAACAAGAAGAACCTTTACCCCAGAGTTTAAACTACAGATCG
>NZ_BAABCK010000058.1:0-23331 GCF_039538805.1 Salinicoccus jeotgali
CAAGGGATTGAGTCCGCTGGAATTCAGGGCATTGGCGGCATAGAAAAACGCCTGAGAATCTCCATTCTCAGGCGGGAAACATTTATATTATTTCATCTGTCAACTTGGTAGGGTTCAGATCAGATCCCGGAAGTCTTTTTTCATATATCGAGCTTTTATCAATCGAATCAAAACATTCGACGTTTAGACACAGTCCGGTCCCACTGTTAGAATGGTTTTAGAAGTTTGTCTGTAGCCATTGAACTGGAGAAAGATGAGTGAGGACAAATGGAGTTCAGATGAGGAGGTTAGTTTCATGAAAGCAATCAAGCTATTGATGGCCGCCGGCATGACACTCATGCTGTTGACCGCATGTGGTACAGGAGATGACGAAGAAGAATTCAATAAACAGCAGACCATCAATGACTATTGACGATAGACATGCCAACTATTAGAAAAGTTTAAGACATTCCAGTTAAGGGAAGATGGTTATAAACATTTCTAGGAGGCGTTGTTGTGCAGGAACATAAATTGTATATTAACGGACAATACGTCGAATCATCCGGTAATGAATGGCTCGACATCATTAATCCGGCAACAGAAGAAAAGATTTCTAAAACACCAAAAGGTACTGAAAAAGATGTGGATAAAGCTGTAGAAGCGGCATTCAATGCCCAGAAACAGTGGGAAATGACTCCAAACATTGAACGCGGTAAAATTGTACGCAGGCTAGGCGATGAGATCGAAAAAAACAGGGACAGATTTATCGATATTCTTCAAGAAGAGCAAGGTAAAGATTATGAGTTGGCAAGCGGAGAAGTAGACCTTGCCATAGACTATTTCCGATATATGTCTGAATGGGCGAGAAGGATTGAAGGGGAAATCGTTCCAAGTGACCGCCCCAATGAGAACATCTTCATCTATAAAAAGCCGATAGGCGTCGTGGCGGGCATCATACCATGGAACTTCCCGATTTTCATTTTGGCAAGAAAAGTCGCTACTGCTCTTGTAACCGGTTGTACAATCGTAGTGAAACCAAGTCAGCATACACCTAATACAACAATGGAATTTACAAAGCTTGTACATGAAATGGAAGATATACCAAGTGGTGTATATAATGTTGTGACAGGCGTCGGCTCTGAAATAGGCAATGCATTGGCTACTCACGAGAAGGTCCATATGGTGACCATGACAGGAAGCATTCCAGGTGGTGCAAAAGTGATGGAAGCTGCTGCGCAGAATATCACAAAAGTCAATTTAGAGTTAGGTGGAAAGGCACCAGCAATCGTGACGAAAAATGCAGATTTAGACCTTGCAGCAGAAAATATAGCAGCATCACGACTTGCGAACAATGGCCAGGCATGTACAAACGCAGAGAGGGCTTATGTACATGAAAGTGTAGCCGCTGAGTTGACTGAAAAACTAAGAAAAATATTCGAATCTAAGAAAATCGGTGATCCGCGTACAGACAAAGAAATCTCAGTTGGACCTTTGGTTAACCAGGAGCGCCTCGAAACTGTAGATGAAATGGTGCAGGAAGCAATCAAAAGCGGGGCTGAAGTGGTCACAGGAGGCGAGCCTGCAGAGACGGATGAAGGGTTCTTTTATAAACCGACCATATTGACTAACGTCACCCACCAGTCAAATATAATGAGCGATGAAATATTCGGTCCAGTGATTCCCATCTCTACGTTCAATACACTGGATGAAGCGATTGAAAAAGCCAATGATACAGTATATGGCCTTTCGTCTTCAGTCTATACAGAGGATTTGAATGAGGCTATGCGTGTAGTCAACGAAATGAAATTTGGCGAAACTTTTGTTAACCGTGAAAACTTTGAAGCGGTGCAGGGTTATCATGCAGGAATGCGTCAGTCGGGCCTTGGAGGTGCGGACGGCAAGCATGGAATGGAAGATTTTCTGGTGACTCAAGCAGTCTATATGCAATACAAAACGGATGATAACTAGTTAATTGGAGGGGCCATGGATTAGATATCCATGGGCTCTTTTTAAAGGAGGCGCGCTGATGGCGCACGATCATACCCATAACGCCAATAAAAAAGTGCTCCAGATTAGCTTCTTCATCATTGCAGGATTTATGATTGTAGAAGCAATTGGAGGGTTTTTGACAAATAGTCTTGCCCTGCTATCTGACGCAGGTCATATGCTGAGTGATGCCATTTCCTTAGGTGTAGCAGTGCTGGCATTCAGATTTGGCAGTAAATCGGCAGATTACAGTAAAACCTATGGCTACAAGCGTTTTGAAATACTTGCAGCCATTTTCAATGGGGTAACACTTATCCTCGTTTCTTTATATATATTCTTTGAAGCCTACCAGCGTTTTACAGATCCGCCGGAAGTAGCTTCAACGGGTATGCTCATAGTCGCCATCATTGGCTTATTGGTCAATTTGGTCGTAGCTTGGTTGATGATGAGGGGCGGTGATACTGAGGGGAACCTTAATATCAGAGCCGCATTCATGCATGTGATGGGAGACCTCCTCGGTTCAATCGGAGCAATCATAGCTGCACTCCTGATCATGTTCTTCGGATGGGGGGTTGCAGACCCCTTGGCAAGTGTGATTGTCGCAGTGCTGATTCTCTTCAGTGGCTGGAAAGTAACGAGATCATCGATACATGTACTGATGGAGGGCACACCGGTTGATATAGATGTCGTTGACATCATTAAAATCCTGAGAGAAGATGATAGGGTCTTAAATCTCCATGATCTTCATGTGTGGAGTATCACAAGCGGCCAGCATGCCCTATCCTGTCACGTGATAGTAGATGGAAAAAAAACTATAGCGGAGAGCCAGTTACTGCTTGATGATCTGGAAAAAAGGCTGATAGATGAAGGGATAGGACATGTTACGATACAAGTTGAAAGTACGGACAACCCACATGATGAAAATATATTGTGTAGAGCACTAGAGGAATAAGGTCATGCATGGATCTAAGGGAGATGGAGCATAGCAAAAATTGTTATGCTCCATTTTTATATGCTTCCGCAAAAAAGCTTCCCAATGAAGAAAGTTATAAAACAATGACAAATGTCATATATTTTTGCTGACACCTGATTCTATTTATATGGTTGTTCCCATTATAAAATGAATTTAACTAGAATAATGGGAAAGAAGGTATACGGATGACTAAAGAAAAACAAGCTCAACTCAGAAAAGCGGTTATGCCTTATGCAAAATCACAGACAAAGACTAGTATAATCCAGATCCTCAATACAATCGTGCCATTTTTTGTATTGTGGTTCCTAGCCTATCAATCATTAAGCATTTCTTTCTGGCTCAGCCTTCTATTCAGCTTGGGAACAGCTGGATTTATGATCAGAACATTTATCATATTCCATGATTGTGCACACCAATCTTTCTTTAAGAGTAAGAAATGGAACAGTATATTGGGCACGTTCACCGGTGTAATCACACATTTTGCTTATGAAAAATGGAAACGTGAACATTCCATTCACCATGCAACCAGTGGGAACCTTGATAAGCGTGGTATTGGTGATATCTGGGTCATGACCGTTGAAGAATATAAGGAAGCAAGCAAAAGTGAGCGTCTCAAGTATCGCCTCTACCGTAATCCGCTTGTCATGTTCGGGCTTGGCCCATTATCACTGTTCCTCTATGCGAACCGCTTCAACCGTAAGGGAGCAAAGAAGAAAGAGCGTATGAACACGTATCTCATCAATGTTTCCCTATTGGCCATTTACACGTTGATTGGTTTTACTTTGGGCTGGCACGTCCTTCTGCTTGTCCAACTTCCAATCATCTATTTTGCAGGTGCACTGGGCATTTGGCTCTTCTATGTCCAACACCAGTTTGAAGATTCATACTTTGAAAATGAATCCGAATGGGATTATGTTAAAGCAGCAGTCGATGGCAGCTCGTATTATAAACTGCCACGTTGGTTGGAGTGGATGACGGGCAGCATCGGCTATCACCACGTCCATCACCTCGCTCCTAGGGTGCCGAACTATCATCTCGAGCAAGCACATGAAAGTACACCGCCTCTACACCAGGCGACAACCATCACATTGAAGTCCAGCCTTGAATCGATCCGGTTCCGCCTGTATGATGAAAAAAATAAGACTTTTGTCGGCTTCCGCGAAATCGAAGAGAGATTAAAGCAGAACCGCACGAGCCTCCAGTAGAAACCAATCCCCCACCATGGGGGATTTTTTAATATATAATGCCGATAAAACTGTTACACTTGAATAAAATGAGGGGGATCAGCATGCGTGACTGGTATCATATATTTCCAAGAAATACAGGGCTCAGTCTATATATATGGATTATTTTGTGCATACTCCCATTTTATTTTATATTCCGTTCGAACTTATTGGCGGAAATAGTGTTTGGTATTGTCATGACATTGCTTTTCTTTACGATATATTGGCTGACATTCAACACCAAGGGTCCGCTTGTATACATTGGGCTCAGTATAGAAATACTCATCAATATTGTCATGACGATTTTATATGGATATGTATATTTCGCACTTTTTATCGCGTTTTTTGTAGGCAATATAAAAAGTAAGGCGGGCTTCGTCTCAATGTATGTCATTCATCTCGTAACGACAGCAGGAGCCATAGTGACAGGTTTTTTCTATAACTATAGCCTTCTTTTCAGCCATCTGCCATTCTTGATTATGACAGTGCTTGCAGTCACACTCATTCCTATCAATCAATATAATAGGCTCAAACAAGAAGAGTTGGAGTCTCAGTTGGAAGATGCAAATCTCAAGATAGCTGAACTAGCAATCGTCGAAGAACGTCATAGAATTGCCCGAGACCTCCATGATACACTTGGTCAAAAATTATCCATGATCGGATTGAAGAGTGAACTGGCCCATAAGTTAATGGCAAGGGACCAGGAAGCTGCCAAGGAGGAGTTGGCAGATATTCAAGTGGCATCCAGGCAAGCATTGAAGGAAGTGCGTGAGATGATCAGCAATATGAAGAATGTCGCACTGTCGGAAGAGGTCACCCACGTCAAAGAACTCATGGATGCTGCGCAGATCAGTTATGACATCAATATTGATGGAGAACTTGATCACATTCCCTTACTGGTGGAGAATGTGCTGAGCATGTGCCTGAAAGAAGCGGTCACAAACGTTGTCAAACATAGCCGCGCGCACTTTTGTGCAATAGAGATCATTGAGACCAACAAAGATATTTTCCTCAAAGTCATGGACAATGGGGAGGGTAAAGAAGAAAATTTCGAAGCAGGCCACGGGATCAGTGGTATGCGTGAACGTTTGGGCTTTGTAAACGGTGATCTCCAGATAATCAATAACATGGATGGATTTGAAATCAATATTACGGTACCGAAGATATTGAAACAGATTGAGGAGGAACAAGCGTGATCCGGATTGTAATTGCTGAAGATCAAAATCTATTGAGGGGTGCGCTTAGCGCATTACTGGATTTGGAAGATGATGTAGAAGTAGTGGGGCAAGCAGAAAACGGCAAGGAAATATTGGGCCTAGTTGAACGGGAAAGGCCGGATATCTGTTTGATGGACATTGAAATGCCTGTCATGACAGGACTCGATGCTGCAGAACAGCTTCAGGAAGCAGATTGTAAAGTCATTATACTTACTACGTTTGCCCGGCCAGGCTACTTTGAAAGGGCTAAGAAGGCGGAGGTAAGCGGCTACTTGTTGAAGGACAGCTCCAGTGAGACTCTGGCACAATCAATAAGGCAGATTATGAAAGGGAAAAAGGTATATTCTCCTGAACTTATTGATATAGCTTTCGAAGCTTCCAATCCGTTGACTGACAGAGAAAAGGAGATCATCCAACGTCTCAGAGAAGGAAAAAGCACCAAAGTGATCGCTAAGGAATTATATCTCTCGAATGGGACGGTCAGAAACTATATATCAATCATATTGGATAAGATGGGTACAAAAAATCGTATTGAAGCAATATCGAAAGCACATGATAAGGGATGGCTCAAGTAGAATGGAACAACCTATAGATAAAACCATGCTATATATTTAAATATGTAGTACCAGCACACGAGGGTGAGTATACTGAGGAAAAACTTCTCGATCCGCCCACCTGTCTTTACAGTGATGGGAAAGCGGATTATGATTGGCAACGGGAAGAACAAACGAATGCCATTATGGGTGGCCATATCAAGAAGGTAATGGCTGATCATTCCAGCAAGAAGACCGTATTTTATAAGATCGCCCGAGAAAATCTGATCAGTGATGAGTGATATCAGAACAAGGAATAGCAGGCTATGTGTGACAGTCCGATGCCCGAACAGCAGATTGATGAGTTTTGATAGGAATGGGAACTGGCGGCCAATCTTACTCCCGCTATGGCATATGTCCGGCAATAACGCGCCCACTATACCTGCTGTGGCTATGATGAAAGGGTTCTCGCTGATGCCATAAGATACTGCAAGACTTGCTGCGATGCCCCCGACTAAGTGTGTTTTTCCAGTCATTGCTGTTCCCTCCTAAAATGCAGTCAGATGAATATTATAATACAATTTGGTATTATTTTCCCGACAATCACAGAAAAATTTAATGTATTCTCTACGTACCAACGCAAAGTAAGATTATTTCATGGGTTTGAAGGGAATATGGTGATGAACTGTGCAATAATAGCTGAGCTCATCAAGAACGTATGTAGGGGTATAAAAATGCAGAAGCAGTAATCACTGACTAGCTCCTGTAGAAATATGAGTATAATAGAGGACAGACGAAACAATAGAAAAGGAGCATTATAATATGGATGGAACAAATAGAGTAGATATCAATATAGGCAGCACAGTTAAAGTGGTGCAGAAACATCATCAGAAGTCTGGACAATTGACTGAGGGAAAAGTAGCGAGGATTTTGACCAATTCTCCAAACCACCACCATGGTATTAAAGTAAAGCTTGAAGATGGGACTGTAGGTAGGGTCAAAGAAATCGAATCGTAAAAATAAGCGCCTGTAAAGGCGCTTATTTTTATAGAGTCATATATGATCAAAATCATCAGGGGATCCCCGGTAGACGCGGAGTGCAAGGAATACGGCGACAAGTGAGAAAAGGAAGGCGATGAAATAAACGAGTTCTACTCCGGCAACCATCGCCTGGTCAATAATCTCAGGGTCATCAGGTCGTTCTGAAGCATTGAGGTAGGCAGCTTGTCTGGCATTCAATATACTGATGAATACAGATACTCCAATGGCGCCGGCCAGCGGCTGCAATGTTGAGATGACAGCTGTACCATGAGGGTATAAATCCTTAGGCAATTGGTTCAGACCATTTGTCTCGACTGGCATCATGATTGCAGAAACCGACACCATCAGCAGAATGAAACTGACGATGATCGTCCAGATTGAACTGTCCACATCCAGTCGACTCATCGTGAACATTGTCACAGCGAGTATGATGGATGCAGGTATCATCAACGGCCGGGGGCCGAACTTATCGAACAGACTACCCATGAATGGGGATAGGGCACCATTCAACAGGCTGCCTGGCAGCAGTAACACTCCTGCAGTCGCTGCACTTAGCGCAAGCGGGCCCTGCATGTAGATCGGAAGTATAATTTCTGACGCAAACATCGTCATGATGATGATCAGGAACATGAAAGCAGCTTGACGGAACATGGGATATTTGAAGACTCTCAGATCCATGATCGGATCATCCAATTTGAACTGGCGCCATGCGAAGAGGGCGATTCCGAGAAAACCGATCAATATGGTCCCGACCACTTCAGGGTTCAAAAATCCGGCTTCACTCTGTCCAGCGGAACTGAAGCCATAGATCGTCGCTCCGAACCCGACTGTAGAGAAAAGGATGGAAAGCAAATCAATTTTAGGCTTTGTGACTTCTGAAACATTAATCAAGAAGAAATAAGCAAATGCTATTGAGAATAAAGTGAAGGGTATAACGGAGATGAACAAGAATCTCCAACCAAGGTATTCTACAATGATGCCTGATAGCGTCGGACCGATTGCGGGTGCAAACATGATTACGAGACCGATGATTCCCATAATTTTCCCTCTGCGATGGGGCGGATAGATGAGCAGGAATACATTGAAGAGTATCGGGATCAACATCCCGGTACCTATTGCCTGAATAAATCGTCCAAGTAGAAGGATGCTAAATACAGGTGCAGAAGCTGCTATCAGCGTTCCTACGGTGAATATGATCATAGTCCCCAAGAACAGTTGGCGGGTGGAGAACCACTGTATCACCAGTGCAGAGATTGGGATCACCACACCCATGACGAGCATGAAGCCTGTAGCCATCCATTGGACAGTGGGTAGAGTGATATTGAATTCTTCCATAAGGGTCGTAAACGCGATGTTAAGCAGCGTTTCATTTAGTATGGCAAAAAAAGCACCTATGATGAGCGACAGCATTATCGGGAGCGTTTTAACATCCGGGTTTTCAGAAAGGTATTCATAATTGGCGTCGTTCGTCATGGTCAGCCTCCTGATTATGTATTGGAACAAATTGCTTCAGTCTATGTTCACATTCCAATATAATATTATGTATATATGATATGTACAAGCAGATAGACTTACGTGGAGGAGATAAGTATGCGCTGTGGAACGAAATGTTTTATCGTCACTATAGAGATGGGCCAGCAGACATTTGTCGAAGAAGTTGGAGCAAGGAGTCAGACAGAAGCAAGAAAAATGACAAGGCGACACTATGGAAATGAAGCTAAAGTGAAAAGGATCATAAAAAAAGACGGGCTGATGAAATAACTATACATGACGCCGAAGTAAACGGGTATATATGTATTGGAACTTAAAAAAACTACACCGTCCAATAAGGAGGATTACATATGGAAAGATTCAAGGCACTTGTTGCAGATAAACAAGACGATAAAATGGAAATGAACATTAAAGAGTTAGGCATGGAAGATTTATCAGAAGGAGAAGTAGTCATCCGGGTAGCCTATTCAAGCGTCAACTATAAAGATGGTATGGTGGGTGTGACAGGCGCTATAGCTGAAACCTTCCCGATCATACCCGGCATAGATCTCGCAGGCACCGTTATCTCTTCAGAGGATGATCGATTCAAAGAAGGGGACGAAGTGATTGCGACAAGCTATTATATCGGCACACGCCACAGTGGTGGATTCAGTGAAGTTGCACGCATACCCGCTGATTGGGTGGTGCCGCTTCCTGAAGGATTGACTAAAAAAGAAGCAATGGAAATCGGGACTGCCGGTTTTACTGCAGCATTATCGATCCAGAGGCTTGAAGATAACGGGCTTGAACCAGGAGATGGTGAAGTACTGGTGGATGGTGCCAGTGGTGGTGTCGGTAGTATCGCCATCAATATGCTTGCAGGCAAAGGATATGACGTAGTTGCAAGTACAGGGCGTACAGAAGAAGCGGAATATTTGAAGTCTCTCGGTGCCCGGAAGGTCATCCATAGGGATGAGGTGACTGATACAGACGGAAAATCTACACGTAAAAGAAGATGGAGGGCGGCCATCGACCCAGTGGGGGGCAAAACGCTCCAGTATATATTAAGCAGTTTGGACTATGGTGGTTCTGTTGCGACATGTGGGCTTGCAGGAGGTGTCGAGGTTGAGACTACAGTACTCCCATTTATTTCCCGGGGAATAAACTGGCTAGGCATCGATTCGGTGAAGTACCCGATGGAAAAACGTTTAGAAGTGTGGGAAAGGTTGGCTGGTGACATGAAGCCAGCAGCTCTTGGCACACATATCGCGCATGAGGTGACGCTTGAAGAGTTGCCTGATACGTTGCGAGATATTTTAAATGGAAAAGTGAGAGGACGCGTCATAGTAAGATTATAGAAACAGTGCCCTCCATCCTGGTATAGGATGAAGGGCACTTTTCATTTATCTATTTGGCATAGGCTTCTTCTTCAAGCTTCTTGATTTGTGCTTCAACATACTCGGGTGAAAGGTCATTTTCTATAATATATCTATTTCTTGAGTGCTTACTGCATTCCAATGAACAGCCACCGAGATGTTTCGCCTCGTTTTCTTCCGATGCAAGAATCTGGTCGTTGCAATCCGGATTGGCACAGTTGATATAGCGCTCACAAGGCGTGCCGTCGAAATGGTCGCGCCCCACGATGTTATGCTCCACCTGGTTGACTGGAACTGTCAATCTTTCATCGAAGACATACATCATACCGTCCCAGTTTTGACCTTTTGCGACAGGATCTTTTCCGTAGGTAGCGATGCCTCCATGGAGTTGACCGACATCTTCAAAACCCTCACGTTTCAACCATCCAGAGAATTTCTCGCAGCGTATGCCCCCGGTGCAATATGTCAGTATGCGTTTGCCTTCAAGCATATCACGGTTTTCTCTTACCCAGTCAGGTAAGTCGCGGAATGTTTCAACTTCCGGACGTATGGCGCCGCGGAAATGACCAACATCATATTCGTAGGTATTCCTGGCGTCGAGCACGATTGTGTCCTCATCCTGCATCTGCTCAAGAAACTCTGCAGGTGCCACATATTCACCCGTCATCTCACGTGGATTGATATCATCTTCCAGACTCAGATTGACGAGCTCAGGTCTCGGGCGTACATGCATTTTCTTGAAGGCATGACCTTCTTCCTCATCAATTTTGAAGGTGATTCTTTCAAAGAGTGGGTGCTCCTTCATATATGCCATATACTTTTCAGTATCCTCCACTGTGCCGGACACAGTACCGTTGATGCCTTCTTGGGCTACAAGTATGCGGCCTTTAAGATCCATGCTTCTACATAGTTCAAGATGTTCTGAAGCGAATGCTTCCGGGTCCTCGATGTCAACATAATAGTAATACAGTAATACTTGATATTTCATTGTCTTTTCCACCTATCAATTATATTTGCAGGATATACCTGATAGTTGCATGAACTGTTCATGCAATACTTCATTATACCAATAACCCGCCTGATTTTAAAGTCTCCCTTATAAAAATGGATATTCATGAAAGTGGCAGTATGATAGGAGCAGAGAATTAACATCTTGGACATGATTCGATAGATTGGATAGTGGAAATTGCTTATAAAAATTGATAAAATCATATAATTGGATATTTAGTGATGAGAGGTAGATGGCTATGAATAGGAAAAAGGCACTTGTTGTTTTCTCGGGAGGTCAGGACAGTACAACTTGCATGTTTCATGCAATGGCCCATTACGATGAAGTAGAGTTAGTCACTTTCAATTATGGGCAACGTCACAGCAAAGAGATCGAAGTGGCAAAAAGTATAGCGGAGGAACAAGGGCTTAAACATCATATATTGGATATGTCATTGCTTGGCCAGTTGAGTCCTAATGCCTTGACGGCACATGATATGGAGATTACGAAAGAAGCAGACGAAGAGATGCCGAATACGTTCGTTCCAGCCAGGAACATGCTGTTTTTATCCTTCGCGACGGCGCTAGGTTATCAGATAGGCGCCGGTACAGTCATCACGGGTGTTTGTGAAACAGATTACAGCGGCTACCCTGACTGCCGGGATATTTTTGTAAAATCGATGAATGTAACGGCGAACCTGGCCATGGATAGCAACTTCGTCATAGAAACACCGCTCATGTGGCTCGATAAGAAGGAAACATGGGCTATGGCAGATGACTATGGCAAGTTGGAATATGTACGGGAAAAGACATTGACTTGCTACGAAGGGGTCATCGGCGATGGATGCGGAGAATGCCCAGCCTGCAGGCTTAGAAATGAAGGGTTAAATGCCTACTTGAACGAAAGGGATTGAGATGATGAACTACAATACTCCGATGCATGACTATACATTTGAACTAAATAAAGACTTCAATTTTTCTGCTGCCCACTATATTCCTGATGAGCGGGCAGGGAAATGCAGTAATGTGCATGGCCATACGTATCATGTGAATATTACAATTGCAGGAAACGAACTGGATGATCTGGGCTTTCTGGTTAATTTCGGGGAGCTCAAATCACTGATAAGTGGTGCATTTGATCACACGCTCCTTAATGACCATGAGCGTTTTAGGGATGTACCCCCAACTTCAGAAACGGTGGCTAAAACGATATATGAAATGGTGACGGAATATATATCCGGATTGAATAACAATCCGGTGTGTCTACAAGTTATTCTGAGGGAGACACCAACAAGTTATGTCGTATACCGCCCTAAAAAGGAGATGCGATGATGAAAGTCCCAGTACTGGAAATTTTTGGCCCGACATTCCAAGGGGAAGGTGCTGTAATCGGACAGAAGACCATGTTCGTCAGAACAGCAGGGTGTGACTACAGCTGCAGCTGGTGCGATTCGGCATTTACTTGGGACGGGTCTCAAAATGATCGTATTCGAATGATGACAGGAGAAGAAATTTTAGAAGAACTAGATGGCCTTGCGCCAAACAATTATAGCCACGTTACTATTTCCGGTGGGAACCCCGCTCTGCTGAAAAACATGGCCGGCTTTGTGGAACTTGCCAAAGAAAGAAATATTCAGATGGCTGTAGAAACACAAGGTACCGTTTTCCAGGAGTGGATGAAAGATATTGACGATGTCACCATCAGCCCAAAACCACCAAGTTCCGGCATGGTTACAGATTACGAAAAATTGGAGAAGGTAATGGCTGGGTTGAATGCTGGAGGCGCCTGCTATAATTTCAAAGTGGTGGTCTTTGATGAACAAGATTTTGAGTATGCTGCACATATTCACGAGAAATATCCTGACGTTGCATTCTACCTGCAAGTAGGCAACCCATTCCTTGGAGATAATGTTGCAGATCATACCAGCAAATTGCTCGAGCGTTATAACAATCTAGTAGATATGACTATGAAAGACCAGAGGATGAATGATGCCAAAGTACTTCCACAGCTGCACACATTACTTTGGAGCAATAAGCAGGGTGTATAACGAAATGGAGAGGTTCTTAGCGCTACCCTCTATAAAAAACTGAGGCATACAGCAGATGGCTGCATGCAAAAAGGAGTATTACAATGCATAATGAAAACACTAAAGATTTGAGCCTCTTGGGGAATCAGGAAGTGAAATACGACTTTGATTATAACCCTAAACTTTTGGAGACGTTCGATAACAAGTATCCCGACCGGGACTACTTTGTAAAATTCAATTGTCCTGAATTCACCACGCTTTGTCCCATCACGAATCAACCTGACTTTGCGACTGTCTATATCAGTTATATACCAGATGTGAGAATGGTTGAAAGCAAATCATTGAAATTGTACCTGTTCAGTTACAGGAACCACGGCGGCTTCCACGAGAGCAGCATGAATCTGATTATGGATGATCTTGTTGAACTTATGAATCCGAAATATATAGAAGTGTGGGGCAAGTTCACCCCGCGGGGAGGGATCTCGATCGATCCATACTGTAACTATGGCCGTGCAGGAACCAAGTATGAAGAGATGGCTGACTACCGCATGATGCACCACGATATGTACCCAGAAAAAATAGATAATCGATAAGAATAAAAAGCGCCCTGATGGGCGCTTTCTTTATTCAGATACAGTTTGATTGGTCTTGTTGAATGTAATGATTTTGTACAAATGATATATCGCCCCGTAAAGCACTAGCAAGGGTGTGATGATGAGCAATAGGAAAAATAGAGTGCCTCCAAATTCACGTAAGCCGAAATTCGAGAAAAACTCCTGTGTAGCAACATCCTCTAGCGGCGGATAGAATACAAAGATGTAGATTAAAGTAATGACTGCAAGTGTGAATATGTAGAAAATCATATTGGTGATATGGTAGGGCACGGTGTACTTATCGAATTTAAACATATTAAAAAACCCCTCTATATTCATTCTACAGATATTATACACTATAATAGAGCTATGTGGATATCAAAAATTGAAAATGATGAATTATGGAAAAATTAGGAGGTATAATATGATCAGACAAGCAGAAAAAAAAGATTTGACTCGGGTTATGGAGATCAAAGAAGCGGTGGTCCCCCTGATGGTTGCTGCAGGGAATACCCAGTGGAGCTCGGAGTACCCCAATGCCCAGCGGTTCAACAGAGATATAGAGTCAGGAACTTTGTATGTCTATGAATCGGACGAAGAGATAGCCGGGTTTGTGGTGGTGGATGATGAGCACCCTAAACCTTATGAAGAAATATCCTGGGAAGTGGAAGCTTCACAAGCGAAAGCAATGCATCGTATGGCAGTTGATCCCGGAGTGCAGGGACAGGGTATCGCGAGGAAGATGATGGAGGCGATAGCAGAGGTACTAGAGCAACAAGGTATCAAAGGCATTCATACAGACACTTCACTAGAAAATGAACGGATGCAGAAACAATTTGAGCGTAATGGCTATCATTACAGAGGTAAGCTCCATCTCGATGATAATATAGAGGACTGGTATATAGCCTATGAAAAAACATTTTAGCATTAGTGGATGCATTATATTGTTTTTTTAACTTGCTTAGATGGTGTAGTATATAGTGGGGAACAACAATTGAATAGGAGGAGTTATAGTGAAATTGTTATTGAAGCTGGTAACCGGCATCGTTGTCGGTATCGGTGTTGGCGCCCTATACTATGGGGTGGGTGAAGCAGGTGGTTTTGGAGCTTTTCTTGAATTCCTGGTCAGGTTGTTCATCACGATAAAGTCTATCCTTGGGAGCTTCATATTCTTCATGATCCCATTGATCATACTCTTTTTTATCGCAAATGGAATTTCAAAGATAGGAATAGGATCCGGAAAAGTTGTCGGGGTCACCTTGGGTACAGCATACATATCGACACTTGGTGCAGGACTTCTTGCCTATATGGTGGCAATGATGGTGATGCCGCGCATCACTAATGGCGGCAGTGTTCCAGAAGAAGCAACCGGACTCGAGCCCTTCTTTACATTCGAAATAGCACCATTGATGGATATACTTACAGCGCTTGTGTTGGCTTTCGCCTTCGGTATAGTCATTACTCTCACGCGCTCAGAAGTGATGGAGAAATGGTTTGAGGAAGGCAAGAATATCGTTGAGTTTCTGATCCAGAAAGTTGTCATCCCAATTCTACCGTTTTATATTGCTGGTGTGTTTGCAGAAATGGCTTCACAGGGGACGGTATTCAACACATTATCTGTATTTGGACTTGTACTGCTTGTGGCAGTCGCTCTTCACTGGATATGGATCACTATCCAATATACAATCGCCGGTGCACTACTCGGCAAGAATCCTTTCAGGATGATTAAAACGATGATGCCTGCATATTTCACTGCGCTCGGTACTATGAGCAGTGCAGCGACGATACCAGTTACCTTGCAGCAGACTAAAGAGAATGGTGTGCGGGGAAGGATAGCAGACTTTGTTATCCCGCTTTGTGCAAATATTCATCTCTCCGGCAGTACGATAACAATAGTTAGCTGTTCAATTGCAGTCATGTCAGTATTGCCTGAATATCAGCTGCCAGGTTTTCTCGCAATGCTCGGTACAATAATGCTCCTTGGAGTGATCATGATTGCGGCACCTGGTGTGCCTGGTGGCGCGATTATGGCAGCAAGTGGGGTACTGGTCACCAACCTTGGCTTTACAGAAGCGGCTGTTGCCTTCATGATTGCACTGTATATGGCGCAAGACAGCTTCGGTACAGCAGCGAATATTACAGGTGACGGAGCGGTTAGTGCCATTGTCGATGCCTACGAAAGAAAATTGAATAAATAGCGGAAAAAAATTCCACATGAATGATCGCCCTTCAAATGATCTACTTGAAAAAGTCGAGAATTTGGAGGGCTTTTCTGTAGTTAAAAAGAGAGTAAAATTAAAAGTTTACCGGCTTATATCGCTTGTACGGCCAGAATTGGATGATCTGTAACATTTACGAGTCATAGAACCCCCAAGCGACTGAAAATATGTTTATAATGGTAGTTATGATTATATGGATAAAGGATGCACTCTATGAATAAGTTTTTGTATTTCATCATCGTCATTTGCTTTTTGGATCTGTTCATTCAGCTGCCGATCATCACCCCATTCGCATTATCACTTGGTGCTGATGAATATACGGCAGGTATCATTGTAGCGATATATTCTTTGTTTAATATAGTGGGCAATATATTTGGCGGATTTTTCTCGGATAAATTCGGGAGAAAGAATATGCTACTTCTCGGAATGGGCTTGCAGATCTTCATTCTGTTATTGTATACCGTAGTGCCGACTGTAGGACTTCTCATTGTCATACGGGTTATACATGGTTTTTCGAGTGGTTTACTGACACCCGCTGCATTCAGCCTTGTAGCCGATATCTCCCGAAGATCAGCAATTGGTAAATCAATGGCGCTGACTGGAGTATCCATAGGGGTTGCTGCAGTACTCGGGCCGGCACTCGGTGGCATCATATCCAGCCAAGCCAGCTACCAGATGGTATATCTTGTCATGTCGGGTATATTCGTATTTGGTATTCTGCTGATTCTACTAACTGTTAATGAGAGCACAACAGTGAAGAGTCGTGAAGAGCACTATACTACGAACTTCGGTGAAATCATCATTAGGCCATCTCTGATAGTGGCTTATATCTCTGCATTTACCTTAATGGTTTCAAATGGCTCACTAGCGTTCGGCCTGCCGCTTAAAGTTGCTGAGGTTGGATTATCGGACCAATCAACAGGCGCGATGCTTAGTGTATTTGGCATCACGGCCATTATTATTTTTGCGAGTCCGCTCAATAGGATATACACAAACTATAGCCCGGTGGCACTTGTATCATTTGGGGTTCTAATCGTAGGCTTTTCCATGATGGTTCTTCATGTTGTCCCTACAGCTTTGATGATCTATCTTGTGATGATCCTCTATGGTATTGGCTTTAGCCTGATTTTCCCTTCGATGAATAAGATAATCGGACAGAATACGGAAATATATGAGCGGGGGAAAGCCAATGGCATATTCTATTCATTCTTTTCCCTGGGGTCTGTAGCAGGTGCCTATTTATCGGGAATCTTTGCCACGTATTTTACAACTCCTTTCCTTTTCATTGGAATGATACTCATCATATTGCTGAGTGGCATTCAGTATGCACATAAAAAAAGTGGCATTTAATATCTCCAGCTAAAGAATCATAAGGGCAAAGGGTGTGGTCATGTGAAAAATGTTTTACTGATGGGCATCAATGGCAGAATAGGAAAAAACCTTTATGAAGAATTGAAAGGAGAATTCAATCTTTTTGCGTTTTCAAGTCCGAATCAAATAAACAATGAGATGGATATCACTTTTTTGAAAAAAGATCTGTTTATCTTACCTGAAGTGGAAGAAGCACTGAAGGGAATCGATACGGTGCTCTTTTTCGAAGATCCTATAATGCGGTTGAACCGGCAGACACAAGGACGCTTCGAAGACTTTTATATTTTGATAGCCGACAATATCGCCAGAGCCGCGCAACTGCATGAAGTCAAACAGATAATATTCATAGCAGATGAGGTGAGTAGCCCTTATATCGTTGAAGTTTTGGGTGCCTTTGGCACAAAAGTGCAGGTCACCCGAACTCCAATTAAAAGATACGGCAAGACCCTCTCCTATAAAACAACTGATTACAACAGTGTGAGGAGTGTACAACGGGCGCGTATGCCCCGCGGCTGGAACATCAAAGATGTTGGGCAATATTATTTTGATTGGCTTGATAACATTCTTTATGGACTCATCAATATCAGTTATGAAGGACGCACGATTAACATGCAACTTCCGAAAAAGGCGCGGCCTATCCTGGTAATCGAATATGATGCACAAGGCAGCTATAACGGTTTGGAAATTTATAGGATAAAGGGTGGCAGCCTATCGAAAAGATTGATGAATAAAACGCCTAGGTTTGAATTCAGAGCATTGCCGGGCGGAGAAGATTTCCTTATGGCACTACATGATTTTGAACCCAAGCTCTCTTGGGGCATTTATCAAATTATACAGGCACCTCTATACACATTGATTAACCGCATATATCAAGTGGAGATGATCATAAATAACCAGGCGCCTGGATCACATAATCGTCCTAGTGTGGAATGATAAAAAAATGGGACGATCGATTGATCTGGTACCACTAAAGTTTACAGATGAATAAAATAATTTTTGCTGAGATTCTAATCGATTAGAATCTCAGTTTTTTTATGCGGCAATCTTGCGTAATTCGACAGGCGTAAGGCCGTAGAGTACCTCTTGCGGGCGTTCGTGATTGTAAAAATGGATGTAGACATCCAGATCATCTATGAGTTGCTGATACGTCCCATATCCAGTATCTTTCCGCACCAGATTGTACCGTTCCGATTTCAGTTTGCCAAAGAACGACTCCATCGGCCCGTTATCAATGCACTTGCCAACACGGGACATGCTTTGCGTCATGCC
The DNA here is from genome assembly GCF_039538805.1 of Salinicoccus jeotgali. GTDB lineage: Bacteria > Bacillota > Bacilli > Staphylococcales > Salinicoccaceae > Salinicoccus > Salinicoccus jeotgali. The sequence goes on from NZ_BAABCK010000058.1 coordinate 18,265, forward strand.
ATGCGCCTTTAAAATCTTTCTGAAACCATATGATGTGAACTGGAAGCCGCGATCACTGTGGATCATGGGGGAGGCGCCTGGATTGGCTGCGAGCGCTGCCTTGAGTGTATCAAACACCAGCCGGTTATTATTACTGAGACCGAATCGGTAAGCGACGATACTGTTATCAAACAGATCGAGAATCGCACACATGAAGACCCGCCGGCCAGTCTTCAACTTGAACTCGGTCACATCGGTCAACCACTTTTCGTTCTTAAATTCCGAGATGAACTGTCGGCCCAGGCCATTCTTTGCCGTGAAGTCGCCGGATTTCATGGTGCGGACCATCTTCTTCTTCCGTGTGACGGACTGAATGCCCATCAGCCGCATGATGCGCAGGATACGGTTACGACTGTAGGCCGTGTTCAAATGACGGTTCACAAGGTGACGCATCATGCGATACCCCGGCACCCCCTGGTACTTGATGTAGAAGTCCGCGATGCATGCGGCAATTGTTTCGTTTTCAATTTCATTCTTCGTTTTTTGGCGCTTTTGGTACTGATAATACGCTTGGCGGCTGATGTTTGCGACTGCGCACAGTTCAGAGATGGAGTAGCCTGCGCTGTGCAGTTCTGTGATCGCTTCATGAATCCGTTGACCCCGAACCCGGCTTACTTGCGTCTCCTCTCGAGTTCTTCCAACTTTTTTAAGAATGCATTCTCCACTTCCACTTTTTTAAGCTTATTCCGTTCGATTTCCAGCTCACGCTTCAGTTTGTCGACTTCAGTCAACGCTGCTTCCGGTTTAGGGCGGCCCCGTCGGTCTTCGAGGCCATATTGCCCCGCTCTCTCGTACTTCTTCACATATTGATACGCTTGTTGATAGGAGACATCGAATCGTTCTGAGAGCTCACGGATACTGACATCATGGGTTGCGTGATACTGTGCGATTTCCAATCGTTCTTCATATGTCGGCTTTCTGCTTTTCGTCATAGAGCGCGCACCCCCAAAGGTCGATTTTAATCTTTTACCTTCAGTATACTCGATGACCCATTGTTTGACTGTAGTATCAGAAGCAATATCGTATTTCCTTGCGAGTGGGAGATACCCAATGCCCTGCTCTAAATACTCAAGGATGACTCTTTCTTTGAAATCGGTTGAATAGGTATGATGCCGTCTTCTGACTGCCAGTGACTCAGGCCCTTTCTCTTGATGCGTTAACACCCATCGATGAATGGTTGTTTTACTAACCTCAAATCGTCTGCTGGTCGTCTTCATATCACCATGTGTTAAATAATGCTCTATAATTGCCATCTTTTCTTTGAAACTGCGATGTCTGGCCATTAAAAAACCTCCTAAGCTACAGATTTTTTCTTTCATCTGTAAACTTAGGAGGTAGCACCTCAGATTAGTCGATCGTCCCATTTTTTATTAATGTATGAAGGTATGGCTGGATACTTGTGATGAACTGATCGTCCTGAAGTTTTTGACGCCTTTGCCACTACCGAAGTTCATTTCGGATACGAGTACGGAACCGTCTGCATTGATGCGTTCCACTACGGCCACATGGCCAAAGCTCCATGCATAGTTTGTCCATGCTTCTGTTTGCATGATCGCGCCGACTGAAGGAGAATTGTTGACGCTATATCCTTCGCTTCTTGCCCCGTTGTCCCAGTCATAGGCATTCCCCCAATTGTTTCCAACAGGTTTTCCGAGCTGTTTGCGGCGTTCAAAGACATACCATGTGCAATCGCCCCAGTAATAGTAGTTCGTACCGTATGAGGTGCCTGAAGGAGCAGGCGCTGACACTTTATCAGTGACTGATGTGTTGTCATTGGAATCCGGCTCACTTACAGAGCTTGAGCTTCCGCTGACACTCAACTTTTGTCCAACATAGATGACAGTTGAAGACAAATTGTTCAAGTTCATGATTTTTCTGTATGTAGTACCATGTTTATTGGCGATTTTACTTAGCGTATCACCAGATTTTACAGTGTATGTACCGGTAGACCTTGTACTCGAGTCTGAGCTTGATGTTGAGTTGGAGTTGGAAGTGTTGGAACTGCTCGAGTTGCTGGAGTTGCTAGAAGATTTCGAACTTCCATCTACACTCAGTTTCTGACCCGGATAAATGATATGTGAAGAAATATTATTATTTTTCATCAATGTACGGTAATTCATGCCATGTGCAGATGCAATCTTGCTAAGCGTATCGCCAGGCTTTACAGTGTATGATCCGCTGGATGAAGTGGTTGTACTTGTTGATGAACTTGATGAAGAGTTTGAACTTGAACTTGAAGAGTTGCTTGAGCTACTCTCTACAGTGAGCTTTTGGTTAATGTAGATCATGTCTGAAGATAAGCTATTCCAAGATTTGAGTTGACCCACTGACACATTATTCTGGTTGGCGATCTTCCAAAGCGTATCTCCGCCTTGTACTGTATAGGACGATGCTTCGACCTGATCTGCGAGACCGTATGTAGATAGTGCAGCTGTAGCTGTAAGGGCTGTGATGACTTTTTTCATGAATGTGTTGACCTCCTGAGGTATGTAGTGATTGTATGTTATGTAATTATTCTTCATACTCCGCTGTCCGTTATTACAAATCATATATTAACAAATTAACAGAATGAATAGTCGAATGTAATATAACTGTAATATAAACTCAATAACATTAATATATTCAGAATATTCCCGTAATAATAAAAGGGTAATTTCACCATTAAAGGGTATATGAATCGTGTTGGTTTGGAGGGATGACAGTATGGCAAGAAAACAAGATAATCGAATGGTCTGGCTGTATTTTCTCTATTATTGGGTAATTTTTGGAATTGGTGCGTACTTTGGACAGTATTTGCCGGAGGAATGGCGACCAACGGCATCAGCGGTCGTTTTTGGAATCTTGATGATCTCGTTATTCGTCCGAGGTTTCAACCGCAGTGGGCCAGTCATAAGCCACTTGTATGCAGTTCTTATAGGACTTGTGTCATATGGGGTATTTGAAAATTTCATCAATGACTTTGGAAACGGTACATTCTACCGGATCATCTTGTTGGGGATAATTGTATTCATCTTCTTTGGTATTATAGGTTACTTTTTTCTTAGGGATGTTACGCATTGGGGAAAGTATTTATTTATCGCATTGCTGGTTGTAATAGGGACAACACTGGTTAACTTCTTTATTGATTTACCCTACTTGACGTTGTCGCTCACGATCGTGGGGCTGGTGTTATATCTACTCTACACAATCTACGATTTCAACAGGATGAAGAACGGTAAATACAGCCCAAGGGAAATGGGATTCAATCTGTTCATCAACCTGCTCATCATCATAAAAAGGCTTCTTAGGCTGTACCGGTATATTAACAATAGAAAATAAATGGTATAGAATGAGATATAGAATATAAAATTTTTAATGAAGGAAGATGAAGTATGGGGCGTAAATGGAATAACATCAAAGAGAAAAAAGCTCAGAAAGATAAGGATACCAGCCGCGTCAATGCTAAATTCGGGCGAGAAATATATGTGGCTGCAAAAAAAGGTGAACCTGATCCTGAGAGTAACCAAGCGCTGAAAGCTGTCCTCGATCGTGCCAAAACATACTCCGTACCAAAGCACATCGTAGATAAGGCGATTGATAAGGCAAAAGGCAATGATGAAGAAGCATTTGATGAACTCCGCTATGAAGGCTTTGGACCAGAAGGTACAATGATCATAGTCGATGCGCTTACAAATAATGTGAACCGTACAGCTTCCGATGTCCGTGCAGCATTTGGAAAAAATGGTGGGAACATGGGGGTAAGTGGTGCAGTCAGTTATATGTTCGAAGCGAAATCGGTCTTCGTCTTTGAAGGGTTCGACCCGGAAAGCATAATGATGGAGATGATGGAGAGGGATCTCGATGTAGAGGACGTGCGGGAAGAGAACGGCTTCACGGTTGTATATGGACCACCCCAAGCTTTCCATGATTTGAAGGAATCACTAGATGGCATGGGGGTTGAAGATTATGAAGTGGCAGAACAGACGATGATTGCACAAAACGAAGTATCATTGGAAGAAACTTCAAAGGAACAATTTGAGACATTGATCGAAGCACTGGATGAACTGGAAGATGTGTCTAACATCTATCACAATGTTGACTTAAGCAAATAAATGGAGGGGAAAGCAGAATGAATTTTGGCTATGAAGGCAAAGTCGCTATAATCACAGGGAGTAGTCAGGGAATAGGACGAAAAACTGCCGAACAGATGGCTCGACTTGGAGCAAAAGTCATGCTTGTTGCTCGAGGTGAGGATCGACTTCAGGAAGCTAAAAAGGAGATTTCACAATTTGGAGAAGTGGATTACATTGTTGCCGATGTGAAAGAAAATGACTCAGCAGAACGGATCATCGAAGAAACAGTCAAACGCTATGGACGGTTGGATGTATTGGTCAATAATGCAGGAGGGTCATTTGCGAAACCATTTGAAGAAGTGGCAATCTCAGACTGGGAAGATGATTTAGACTTGAAACTGCTGGCAGCTGTGAGAATGTCTAAAGCTGCTCTCCCTCATCTGAAGGAGCAGGGTGGAGCAATCCTCAATCTGACGGCTGTCCTTGGTAAAACACCACCACCATCTTCATTGCCGACGACTGTTTCGCGTGCCGCGGGGATGGCTATGACAAAGGCAATGAGTAAAGACCTCGGAAAATATGGCATTCGGGTCAATACAGTGTGCATTGGCCTCATAAGGAGTGCGCAAATAGAAAAGAAATGGCAAAATGAAGCACCTGAACTGACTTGGGAGGAATATTCAAAACTCGATCGCCATAATATTCCACTAGGCAGAATAGGAGAGACCGAGGAAGCAGCGAATGTCATTACATTCCTTTGCTCCGATCTTGCGTCCTACATCAGTGGGGACGCTGTCAATATAGACGGTGGCTCAGGCCATGCCTTATAGAATAATTACGCCTACGGGCGTTTTTCTTACGATTAGTCAATAGATTACAAGCATATATTCCATATTTTTCATCCCTATCCAGCGGGGCGCCCCGCTGGATAGGGATGTCGGCATGCCAAATAGGCCCTGCTTTTTCAGTTTTTTCG
>NZ_BAABCK010000059.1:0-23460 GCF_039538805.1 Salinicoccus jeotgali
AATACTTAAAGTACTATAACGAAGAAAGAATACAAGAAAAATTAGGCTACCTTCCTCCAATTCATTTTGGAGGAAGGTAGCCTAATGAAGGTGTTTTATATGTGTCTCATACTGCTAGGTCAGTCTAATTTATCCATCGTTTTTTTTATCTTTTCTTTTTGACTGCCATCGTACACCTTGATAGACAGACAATCTCTTCCACCTCATCAGTGATTTCAATTTCCCATATTTGGGTCGTCCGGCCTTGATGACGGCATTTGGCTTTCGCCGTGAGCGTGCCCGATTGTTTGGTTTTCATATGATTGGCGTTGATCTCCATACCAAACGTGATTTCATCATCCCCGACAAGGGAGGTGGCTCCCATACTCGCTGCGGTTTCTGCAAGGACGACACTGGCGCCGCCGTGCAAGTAGCCGAAAGGTTGGAAGACCTTTTCGGTAACCGGCATCTCCATGACCATCAAACCAGGTTCCTCATGCACTGTTTCTATCGACAAGAGCTCTATCAATCCGCTATTCATGTATTTCCCCCGATTCAAAAAGTTTAACGATGGTACGTATCATGACCCCAGTGGCCCCTTTCGGACCGAACGCGGTCGGTGAATCTGCAGTGCCTGTCCCTGCTATGTCGAAATGGATCCAAGGTGTGCCGTTCGCGAACTGTTTGATGAAGCATGCTGCGAATGAAGCGCGTCCCGGCTTCTCAACATGGTTGGTCAGATCAGCGACAGCTGATGCGCGGACATTGCGCTCTTCCACGTCAGAAATCGGCAATTGCCATACTGCTTCACCGGTCTGTTCCGACACCTCTATCAGAGGTTTTAGGAATTCATTCGATTTATTTGTAAATATCCCCGTCCGTTCAGTACCGAGCGCTGCCACCACCGCGCCTGTCAATGTGGCGAAATCCATAATGATTGATGGAGAATACTGTGAAGCATGGAATACTGCGTCGCCCAGCACGAGCCGGCCTTCTGCATCCGTATTCTTCACTTCAACCGTCTGGCCGCTGTAGGAAGTGTAGACATCATCAGGGCGCATCGCATTGCCATCAACCATATTTTCAGCCAGTGCCACAACGGCAATGACGTGGACCGGAAGCTTCATTTTCGAAATCGCATGGATCATGCCGATGACATTCGCAGCGCCGCTCATATCGTACTTCATTTCAGGCATTCCCGTCTTGGATTTGATCGAGTAGCCTCCAGTATCGAACGTGATACCCTTGCCGACCAATGCAACCGGCTTATGATTTTTCGCCTCAGGATGCGCATATTCGATCGTGACCAGCCTTGGCTTCGCCTCGGAAGCCTTGCCTACGGTCATAATCAGACCATACCCTTCCTCTTCCAGCACCTGCTCATCTTTAATCTCTCCGGTAACATGTTCATGGGTACTGAAGATATCCGCAATCTTCCCTGCCATGTGCTCAGGCGTCATGATGTTTGGCGGCGTCTCACTGAAATTGCGTGCCAATGCTATGCTTTCCCCGACAGTGCTGTAGTACGCCACATCATTTTTGATGTCGCGTGTGCCAGTCAATGAGAAGTGGGCTGTTTCCGCAAAGCCCGGGCCTGAATCGGTCTTATAGGAATAGAACTCATATATGCTCGCTTCTGACATTATTGCAAGCGCTTCTGCCGAATTCTGTCCTTTAACCTCGAACGTGTCCATTAAAATCTGTCCTTCGGCGATATCAGACTGCTTCAGATATTGAAACAGCGTCCCGAACACTTCCAGCATCCCCGTCTCTTCAAAAGCCTCCTGATCGCCCAGGCCGATTGCGACTACTTTTCTGTAGTCCTGCTGAATATGTACACCTGTCGCGGTGATTTTCTTGAACTCTGCGGACAGGATGTCCTTCTCGACCATCTCTTCAAGCTGGCCATTAAGTAAGGTGTCCACTTCTTCAAAATTCAACAGAGTTGCCGGATCCTTCGGCAGGCCGATGATGATCGGCTCATCCGTAGCGATATATTTATCTCGATATTGAAATTTCATTCTATTCCCCCTAGAACATCTGATATCCGGCGTTGCGCAGATAACGTATCGTCATTCCTGCAAGTATGGTCCCGACAAGGCCGCTGCCGAGCATCAGTATATCTGCAATCTGCAGGTTCACGAGGTGTTCCCCAAGCGTACTGAACGCTCCTGCAGTATTCGTAAGATACTCGGCCGTCGATATTCCATCGACGATGAGCAATACAATGATCGGGTAGACCCCCACCATCAACCATGTCATTTTCAGGATCATATTGAGGATGAAACTTATGCCGTAGAACAGCACAAAAAATAACAGCATGGATATGGCTAGCTGTATTATTGACATTTATTTGACCTCCAACTGAAAAAGGCATGGGCATAAAATACCCATGCCTGCACTATCGATTTATCAGAACATTTTGCCTTTCGAATACGCGAGGAGCGGGCCGCCGATTTTGAAGACTGCCCTTGTATCGACTACACGTTTCATGAAGGCTGCTTTCTTACCTTTTATTTCGCGCCCCAGCACAAGGCCGATACCATCGTTCGAACCGAGTGAACATACGGTGCCTTTATCGGAAAACACGAATGGTTCCTTCTTGTCGCCCTTCAATGTCAATTCGATATTTTTCGCAGTATGTTCCCCAAGCTGCATTGCAATCTGGGCGGTGGTTGGGTAAGGACGGGCATTTTCACCCTCACCGTTCATTACAGCTGCAACGTCACCTATGACATAGATGTTATCGTATCCTTTTGCCGTCAAGTCAGGTTCCACTACAAGACGACCGCGTTTTACGCCTTCGAAGGTTTCATCCATGAGCTTACTGCCGCGGACACCTGCAGTCCAAATGACACTGTTCGCTTCAAGCTGCTGTTTTTCGTCATTCACTTCAACTATAAAGCCATCTTCGTTGGCAGCGACGATAGGTGTATTGACCATAAATTTGACGCCGCGGTCTTCAAGGAATTTCATTGCATACTGCACGAGATTTTCCGGGAACATCGGCAGCATTTTTGGTGCCGCTTCAACGCAAGTGATATTGACTTTGTTGTAGTCGACGCCATATTTCTCACACAGTTCCGGCACACTTTCAACAAGCTCGCCCAAGTATTCGATGCCTGTGAATCCAGCACCGCCGACCAATATGGAGAGATCTTTCTGGTCATTGGAACGCTTATAGTTGGCGATGTTTTCTTCTATCTCGCGGTAGGCCTTGACCGCAGTCTGAGGGTTGACGATGGAATGCGCATGGTCTGCCATGCCATCGATGCCGAATGTTTCACTTTCGAAACCAAGTGCGACCACGAGAATATCATAATCGAAATTACCGTGTGTCGTTTCGACGGTCTGTTCATCTTTATTGATGGCAGTCACTTCAGCAGGTACGAAAACCACTTTCTGGGCATCGATCACCTTATTTATAGGATAGACGCCGTCCTGCCACTCCATGGTGCCGGCAGCCGTCTCATGTAGCCAAGTAGATTCATAGTGATATTCATTCTTGTTGATCAGCGTAATGTCGGCATCTTGGAAGGACAGCTTCTTCTGTAAGTTTGAAACCATCTGCAATCCTGCATAGCCTGCACCCAACACAAGAATCTTCTTTCTTTCAAAACTCATTGTAACGTCACCTTTTCTCTCGTTATTTATTCCGATAAACATTGCCACAACTAAAATCGCTAATATTATTCTTATATAATATTAGCGATTTCTTTCACATATTTCAAGTGATTCAGTGCAGATTCTAACAATCTCCCGGTTCGCCCGCAACTTCGTTGGTACGGAAGGAGGAACCGCATCCGCATGACAGTGTGGCATTTGGATTTTCAATGGTGAAGCCGCCACCCATCAACGACTGTTTGAAGTCTATTACCGTCCCGTCGATTACTGGGATATCATATTTGTCCACAAGCACTTTTACGCCATAGAATTCGTACACTTCATCTTTATCAGTCTGCTCGGTTTCCGCGCCCATGCCGTAAGTCAAGCCTGTACACCCGCCACCTTGCACTTTGAATCTGAGGTATCCGTCTTCCATATCGTTCTGCTCGAGCATATCCTTCACTTCGTAGGCTGCGCTTTCGGTCAATGTTATATGAGACATACCGTCACCTCTTTAATTTTTTATTATATTATACTGTTGATTATAAAGCACTGGGGCAATCAACTCAAATCATCAAATTCCTTTTCCAGCTTTTCATTGTTCTTCTCTATGCGTTTATATATCTTCTCGAGCAGCTTATCTGCTGTCATCGCACTGACTATCTCGCCATCAACCAAGACGAAGAATGCCTTACTGCATAAGCCGCAGTTGTTGAGGCATCCGTAGTCGAGCACGTCTATGCCTGGGTCTTCATCGAGTTTTTGGTAGATGTCTTCGGTGCCCTTCAGCATGTTGGATGAGCAGAATTCGACGAGAGTGAACATTATTATCCTTCTTTCCACTATATATTAATTCCATTCATTGTAGTTTACATACTTAACTATTATAATGGATATACTAGAATTTAAAAACAAGGCGGTACTGACTATGAAGAATATCGTTTGTCTTGGGGGTGGCTACGGAAATATGCGCTTCATCCAACGCATAGCTCCTAAGCTCCCTTCCGGCTATACCATCACATTGGTGGATGTGAATCCCTTCCACGGGATGAAGACTGAATACTATGCGCTCGCAGCGGGCACTAAAAGCGAGACCAAAGTCCGGATGGACTTTCCTGACGACAAGAACGTCAAAGTGCTCTTTGATACAATAACCGGCATCGATCTCGAAAACAAGGCTGTGACCCTTGAAAAGGAGACGATCCATTATGACATGCTCGTCATCGGCCTTGGCTGTGAAGATAAATACCATGGGGTGCCGGGGGCTGCTGAACATACATACAGCATCCAAAGCCTCAGGCAGTCCCGTGCCACCTACGAGAAGATCGGCGACTTGGATCCCGGCTCGAAAGTGGGCATCATCGGCGCCGGCCTAAGCGGCATCGAGATAGCAAGCGAACTCCGTGAAGCACGTGAAGATCTTAAAATCCGGCTTTTCGACCGCGGGGACCGGATCTTGCCGATGTACCCTGAACGTCTCAGCGCGTACGTCAAAAGATGGTTTGACGATAATGACGTCGAAGTCATCCCAAACTCCAACATCGTTGAAGTCGCAGCCGATACAGTCTACAACAATGATGACTCCCATGCCCTCGATATGTCGATATGGACTGCTGGGGTTCAGCCTGTTGAAGTCGTCCGCAACCTTCCTGTAGAGTTCGGCCCGGGGGGGCGTGTGGTATTGAACCAATATCACCAGATACCAGGCTTTGAAGATGCGTATGTCGTGGGTGACTCGGCAGCACTCAAGCACGCACCTTCGGCCCAAGTCGCCGAAGGCCAGGCAGAGCAGATTGCCGAAATCATCGAGGCAGTCATTAAGAATAAGCCGTTGCCAGAGGAAATGCCCGACATCAAAATGCAGGGGGTTCTCGGCTCACTCGGTTCAAAAGAAGGCTTTGCCTACCTCAGGGAGAGGACGGTCACCGGACGTATCGCCCGCATGCTGAAAAGCGGTGTGCTGTGGATGTATAAGCTCGGGGTCTAGGCTCATGAACAGCTAAATGAAACAACAGCCCCCGCGAATGCAGGGGCTGTTGTTATTTTAAAAGACTTGTTCTACTTCTACAAATCCTGGAACTTCTTCAAGGAGAGCACGCTCGATGCCTGCCTTGAGTGTGATTGTGGAACTTGGGCATGTGCCGCATGCACCCAGAAGGCGCAATTTGACGATGCCGTCCTCAACATCCACAAGTTCGCAGTCCCCACCATCTCTCAGCAGAAACGGACGCAATTTATCCAGTACTTCATCTACTCGTTCGTACATTGTATCTTGTCCTGTAGTCATTCCATTCACTCCTATTCTTCTTACGCAATTAACTTATATATGTATTATAATGGATTTGGAAAGAAAAATCCATCATCAGAAAGGCGGATGTTATTCAATGAAATATGCTATCAACGTCTATGGCCGCGATGTCATCTGTGCCAGCTGTGTGAACGCACCTGGGTCGAAGGATACCTACGAATGGCTCCAGGCGGTGCTGAACCGCAAATACCCAGATCATGACCTCCACTTCAATTATATAGATATGGATCATGATGAAAATCTTTCGGATTATGATACTGACATCATCGAACGGATAAACGATGATGAGCTGTTCTATCCACTCGTCACAATCAACGATGACATCATCCAGGATGGTCATGTCCAATTGAAGCCGATCCAAAGGGCAATCGAACAGAAATGATGCTAAAACAGGGTGCCGAAGCGGCACCCTGTTTTGTTATATCGCAATATTCAACCCGCGCCTCACCAGTGTCTTTGCAAATATGATCGTTGCCATTCCAACTGCCAAATCTTTTAGTATGAAAGGCAATACCGCCAATTTGAAGGCTTCTACTGCATTTACCGGGGTATCGAGGAATATGTTCATTGCAAAGATAAAATAAAATAATCCACTTAAAAAAATTATCATGATGGCTGCAAATGTGAAACTGAAACTCCTGAGGACGGTAACTTGATGGACGCAGCCAAATCCAGCACACCATGCGGCGGGTATGTAGCCCACTATAAAGCCGAAGGTAGGCGAAAATATGCTCCCGATGCCCCCTCCCCCGGCGAAGACCGGAAGGCCAAAGAGACCCATGAGCATGTAGACGAAGGCGCTCAAAGCCCCCAATTTCGGGCCGAGCAACAACCCTCCGAGCAGGACTAGCGGAACTTGGAAAGTCAGGGGCACAGGTCCCAGCGGGATACGGATCTGGGCACCGATGGCGATGAGTGACGCGAAGACTGCGACATAGACAAGATGTTTTGTAGGCATGATTCCCTCCTGTTCTTTCTGAGTATGATAGCACTTCCAATGAGTCATTGTCACCCTTTAATTTAAATTGGTTGACGATATATGTAAAATAAAAAGCCCGCAGGCTTTTTATTTTACCGGAGTGATCGGTTTTCCGCCATTCAACACTTCCATGATGTTATTGACGCATAGGTTCATCATGTTGTTCCTCGTATCTACTGAAGCGCTGCCGATGTGGGGCAGGAGCGTCATGTTCGGAATGTCTGTAAACGGATGAGCGTCGCTGATCGGCTCATTTTCGAATACGTCTAATGCTGCGCCTTTTATATCACCATTTCGGACAGCCTGTGCCAGGTCTTCCTCCACTACATGCGCGCCCCGGCCGATATTGATGAAATATGCGCTGCGCTTCATCTTATCGAAGGCCGCTTTATCGAAGCGATGCTTTGTTTCTTCGGTGAGCGGTGCTGCACATAGGACGAAATCGGATTCTGCCATAAGTTCTTCGAAGGAGACCAATTCAGCGCCCAATTCGTCGCCTGCTTCCGAACGGCTACGGTTGTGGTATATGATCTTGGTACGGAAACCGCTCAGACGGCGCGCAAAAGCAGCGCCAATCGAGCCCATACCGAATATACCAACCGTTTTGCCGAAAACATCTGTGCCTGCCATATGGTAGGGACTCCATCCTGACCAATCCCCCGCCATCAGCTCACGGTTCGCCTCCAGCACGCGGCGTGCTGATGTCAACATCAATGTGAAGGCAAGCTCTGCTGTCGTCTCTGTCAATACATCAGGCGTATTGGTAATGATTACACCATGGGACTTTGCAGCTTCGAGATCGATATTGTCATAGCCGACCGCCAAGTTTGCGACGACTTTCAAATTCTGGGCGCCACCAAGCATTTCTTCATCGACTTTATCGCTCAGCATGGTCATGACACCGTGAGCGTCCTTCGTCTCCTTCAAAAATTTCTGCCGCGGCATTGGTGTGTTGTCCTCATCCCACACCACCACTTCAAAATCCTTTTTCAGCTTGTCGACCATAGCCGGATTGATCCTTCTTGTAATGACGATCTTCTTCATCTATTCAACACTCCATTCCTTGAGATTTTCAATCATGAAGGACGGCTGCAGAGACTGTTGCCTGACCTGTTCGCTCGAGGTCACCCCTGTGTCCACGTGAAGGGTGTCCACACCACCTTCAAGTCCTGTCTTGATGTCTGTATCATAATTGTCCCCAACGAGCAGCACGCGCTCTTTTGGAAGCCCCAGTGCTTTTATCGCCGCTTCCAGTATAATTCCTGATGGTTTACCCACAGTGACTGGCTCGACATCCGTAGCGCTGCTGAGTACCGCTGCCAAAGCGCCATTCCCAGGTACAAGTCCTCTCTCTGTTGGAAATTTGCGGTCCGGATTTGTGGATATGAATGTTGCGCCTGCAGCAATCAACAAGGCAGCTTCCGATAATTTTCCGTAGTTGATTTCTATGTCTAGACCCATGACGACATAATCGGCATGCTCATCTGCAGATTGGATGATTTTGAATCCGGCTGATTCCAGTGAATGTTTAAGGCTATCTGAGCCAACAACATAGACCGCAGCCCCCGAGTGGGCCGCGCTCAAATAATCGACAGTCGCCATGGTTGAAGTGTATAGCGTCCGGGGATGAATATCAAAACCCATGTCTATCAGCTTCTGGGCAGCCTCCTCTTGTGTCTTCGTCGCATTATTGGTCAAAAATACATAAGGGATTGAGGCTTTGTTAAGCCTGTCTATAAAATCGATTGCCCCTTCTATGACCGTTCCACCGTTATACATGGTGCCATCCAGGTCAATAAGGTAGCCTTCATACATCATTGTCATCCCCCTTGAATGCTGTGACAGCCTGCCCTTCGTTCTCAAAGAAGTTCAGGACATTCTGTTTAAAATCACTGTACGCGGATAGGTCGCTTTCGAAATCCCGTTTCATCTGGTCATGATCGAGCCGCGTATAATTGCGTGTCAGCTCGCTTCGCCATTTGAACGTAGCACGGAAACGTTCGTTATCTTCTTTCGGGATCACACCTTCGTTTTCCATTATATCCATGACATCCTGGTAACTGCCGGGATCCCTCAATATAAAAGCATCAATGATCATATTACCGACATCGACCGTCGCTTCGATCAGCATATGGCAAGTGCGTTCCAACGCCAGTCCTTCCACTTTTTCGAATGTCTCAGTCAATCCCTCTACGTACAGGAGACGTTCGTTCAGTATATCCTTATCTACAAAATACATGTTCCAAGCCACTTCCAATCACGATAATTTTGTAACACTCTTATTAATATGATAGCATAATCCCAATAACTTTAACTGGAGGACACCCCTTTGATCGACTTCTTTCTTTATGATGATGTAGAAGATACCCAGACGCGATATGTCAGTTTCGTTGGTGAACATGGCCGTTATGATCTGGCCATTATCCAGACAGGACGCTATTTCGGCAAAAGTCTAGTACTGAATACCCAAAGCAGCCGGTTTGGAATAATCGGCAGCGACGACCTCGAGGAACCAGGATATATCGCCTACATCCTCGACTACGATGATGATCAGGCGGCTGAGGTCGAGTCTTTCCTGTCGGAAGTCATCGTGTAAATGGATGCATTGCCTAAGAAAGCCTGCTTATCCCATAAGGGAAGCAGGCTTTCTTGTTGTCTTTCTCATTCCTCAGGCGTCAAGTGGCCTGCCAATGTCTTTTTATCCGAGTCATTTTTTTGGGAGTTTGCGGCTTCAACATTATTTCCCGGTTACCTTTCCTCCGACTCCTCCGTCTGTTCCTTCAGCTCGGACTTCGGTACTTTGCGGAGTACGAAGTAGGCGCAGCCGAAATTGCAGTATTCATTGATGTAGTCTTCAATGGCACTGAATTTCTTATCAGGCTCAACCTTCTTTTTACTGTCCCGATAAAAGCCGGTCAACCTCAACTTCTCATAACCGATATCTCCTACAATGTAGTCATACTTGTTAAGGACCTCACTGTATTTCCCTTCAAATTGAGCTTCATCGAATGCTTCTCGGTAATCTTCTATAAGTTCAAAATGCATATGATCGATTGTAATCATCTGATTCACCCTTCAATACTTCGTCAATTTCGGCCTACCTTGCCCGCCCCGGCCTGAAAACCCTTGTAAATTTTGCCATCGCCACTCCTTTGAACTTTTCAGAATGAGTGGGATAGTACTTATAATTTAAGCATTAAATTCATATTATCATATTCAGAGGGACTTCATGCGGTGGTTTAGGATATTTCACTGGATTGACGAAATCCCCGCCTCAGACTGAGGACGGGGATTCCTACTCACTAGGCTTCAGAGCCTCTTTCTTCTATTGGTGAATTAACCATTTTCGATATGGCGACGACCAATATCAATAATACTGCAATAACTCCGAGTGATAGCAGTAGACTGGATGTGAATCCGAGCACCAAGTAACCCACTGTTGCAATCAATGCAGAACCGATGGCATATGGCAGCTGAGTAATCACATGAACGATGTGGTTGCATCCGGCACCGGTCGAGGACAGTATGGTCGAGTCGGAGATCGGGGAACAGTGGTCTCCGAACACAGCACCCGCCAGTACAGCTGCGATGCTCGGCAACAACAACTCTGTTTCATTCAGGGAGATCATGATCTCGCCGGTAATCGGAATCAGTATTCCAAAAGAACCCCAGCTTGTGCCAGTGGCCAGTGCCATCAGACATGCCACTATAAAGACTACTGCCAAGAGTACGCTGGTGGGCATATTGGAGCTCTCAACCATTCCACCAAGCAATTCCCCTGTGCCGATCTGACCGATCAGATCCCCTATCATCCAAGCCAGTGTGAGGACTAGAATAGCGGGGAACATTGCCATGAAACCTGTTTTGATGCCCAACCAAATTTCAGTTTTACCGAAATGTTCATCTTTTCTTGTGTATCTGAAATAATAGAACAGGCTAAGTACAAGACCGACGATCCCTCCAAGGACGAGGGAGTGTGTCACCATAGTGTTCTCGAATATGCTGAAGACATCAAATGACCCGCCTGCAATCACCCCTGTTATGAACATGAATAAGATGACTGTCGCAGCAAGACCCAATATCGGTACGATGAGTGCCTTGGCCGACCCTTTCTCATAGACCGGAAGATCTTCATCCGTCTCACCCGGCACCTCACGTGTACTGCCGAACAGTTCTCCATCCTGTATCGCGCGGGTTTCATGCTTCCTCATTGCACCAATATCGAACTTCACGAAGATGACGATGAACATCATCGCAATTGCCGTGATGACGTAGAAATTCATCGGGATCATATAGATGAACGCTTCAAATGGCGTAACACTGACCATCCCGGCAGCAGCTATCAGGGGCGCCACAAGTCCCATTATACCTGCCCCCCAACTGGAGATCGGTGACACAACAGAAACGGGAGAGGCCGTCGTGTCGATGAAATAGGCCAATTTCGCGCGTGAAACCTGATATTTATCAGTCAGTGGCTTAGCCACCTGACCTACGATCAATGCACTGAAATAATCATCGATGAAAACGATGATTCCAAGTAGCGCTGTAGCAAATGTCGCGCCTCTTCTGGATTTCACTTTCGTCAATGCCCAAGCCGTGAAGGCTTTCGCACCACCGGACATGTTCATGAAGGCAGTCATGATACCAAGGAGGCTTAAGAATATAAGTATGAAAGCGTTCCACGTATTAATGCTGCCCCCATCTATGAAAATAAGCAGAAAAGCGTCCCATATGACACCTAAAGTCCCAGTCACCTCAGCACCTGCCACGACAAGCGCTGATGTTATGATCCCTATCCCCAGACTGATGCCCACCTTACGCGTCAACAAGACCAGCAGTAATGTAAGTAACGGGGGAATCAGTGATATGTACTCCCAATTCAATATGCTCTGCATATTTTTAACCTCCAATAAAAAATGTGAATGTGATTTTACGATGATAAAGAAAAAGACGCCACAGCAGCATTACAGAATCAGCCACTGTGACGTCCATCACAATTACGTAGCGCATCATCGTAATGATAGTACCCGGCCTATTGAACCGGATCCCAGAATACCCCCCTACCAGGCGGTTTCTTCGGCAACTTCCCCTTTCCCGGAACATCAAAGCATGTCTGCTCCTTTCCGGTACTATTGGTCGTTGCAACCTCTACTTTCGATTATTAAGTTAATACATGACATTATAGCACATATACGTCATATTACAACTACAGTTTATCGGCATACATCTTTACGATGTCCCTCAGGAATTCAGGCATCTTATAGACTTTCTTCGAATAGCGGAATTGGGGGAATATCCTGCCGAACGTATACATATCCAATGTTCCGAGCTTATAGGTCTTACGGTCCTGTATCACTTCACCGTTGATGTAGTATTCCCGCTCAGATTGTATATATCCAATGTTGTCCATGACGAAGCAGCCGAATATATCCCCTCTGAAGCCAAGCCCCCGCACTATTTCATCCTTGAATTCATTTTGGGCAGCCTGATTGAACACTTCCTTCAGCTCACGTCCAGTCAACTCGATCTGTACTGCATTGATGGCATGAGGCAACACTTTATGCAGGTCATATTCGGTCAGGTCTCCACCGGCAAACGGCTTTGCGATCAACCCTGTATGCAGAAGGCCGACATCACTATCTGTAAATATTCGCACCATTTCCGCAAGTCTGGAGATGAACCTTCCTGTCGAATAGAGCCGCCTTTCTATAGGCGCCACATCATGTTTGACGACTGTCGACAACAGTTGGCGTCCCCTGTCATAATACTTATCTTCCGTTCCCGTCAGATAGTCAGTGTTATACAGACGTGCACGCTTATCCACCAATTTGCCCGCTTCAAAATCGAGCGTAACTTCCCCGACGTAATCACCGAACCGTCCGGCAGCTGCGAGCAGCGTATCGCCAACCCATTCCCCTTCTTCCAGGTGGTGGTGAGTATGGGAACTTAATATCACATCGATTTCAGGGAACATCATAGCAAGGGATTCATCATCGTAACGGCCCAGGTGGCTCATCATGATGATGCAGTCGACTTCAGTATTGATTTCCCGGATTGCGTGGAGGATCCAGTCGAATGCTTCGGACACTTCCCATCCGAGCGCCTTATAGAAGGGCGTGAATTCAACGGTAGCCGCAATGAAACCGAATTTTATACCTTTGATTTCCTTGATGACGTAAGGTTTGAAATAAGGTTGGGCACTGCCAACTTCCCGCAAATTCGCACAGATGACATCGAAGGCGGCATCATCATAGAGCGACTTAAGCTCCTCTTTCTGCAAAGTGATGCCTTCGTTGTTGCCGATCGTCGCCACCTCGCACCCCGCTTCATTCAGCAGCTCGACGTTCCCTTTGCCGAGTGTCGCTTCAGTATATGGATGGGCCCGATCGGTATGGTCCCCAAGATCGACGTAGACCATGTGATCTTTATATTGTTGTTTTTTGTTGATCAGAAAGTCACTGATCTTTTTATAGTTATATAAGTTGCTGTGTATATCGTTAGTATGGAAAAGTTTCAATTCCATTGAATCACCTCTATAGGATGGTCTTTAGGATCATGTAGATACCAAGCAATAAAAGGACTGTACGCAGGACGACGACCAGCGAGTCCGAGTTGAAATGACGATTCGCCATCACCCCGATTTTGGCACCGATGAAGGCAGCAGGCACGATTAAGGCAGCATACCAGACATCGACGTTCCCCTGCAGTATATGACCGAATGCAGCCGCACTTCCAGAGAAGAACACCATCATCATGCTGGTCCCGATTGCGATTGTTGCCGGCATACGGAAAACGAGCAGCATCAACGGCGTCATAAGGGCACCTCCACCGATACCGAAAAGGCCGGTGAAGAATCCTACTATGAAGGTTGAAATGATTGCGATATAAGCCGGAAAGCCATAATGGTGCACATCCCCCATATTATCCACATGAGGTTCCATGTAACGCTCATCCTGGAAAATTGAAATTGGCTTGATACGATCCCTGACGATAAGCAAGGTGCTTAAGAAGATGAGGAAGATGCCAAAGTATAAGTTGAAGCTGTCCACTGTAAAGAAACGGCTCGCATAGGACCCGATGAAGGCCCCTGGCATAATGCCGATCAGGAACAAGCCACCGTTTTTCTTATCCACCTGATTACTGCGTCCATAGGAGATCATTGCCGACAAGCCGATGACGATCAATATGATGCTCGAAGTACCAACGGCACTCTGTGGTGTTATCCGATCAAGGATACCCATATTGATGCCAAAGAAAATGAGCAGCGGCACTATGATGACGCCGCCACCGATGCCTACTAGTGCGCCGAGGGCAGAGGCCATCAGACCAATCATTATAAGGATGATATATTCCATAAGCATCACTCCTTCAAGGACCCGAAGGGGAACCTTGGTCATTATCATGGCATGCTTGCTTCAAATCAACTAGAACAGTCTCAGCTGCTTGGGTGAGAGTCCCTCATAGCGTATTCCCATCAGTGCCATGAACTGTTGGGCGTTTCCGGCAGCGTGCCCTCCGGAGTTGTTGTTGAAAATGATATGGATATCCCTCGTCTTGTGGCGCAGTATATCTACCTGCCTTTTCAGCCACTCCAGTTCTGCACCGTTATAATCATATAGGTAGCGTACATTCCGCCATTCTTCACTCGAACGGTCCTTCTGGGTCCACCCATGTACATTACGGCCATGTAGGCGGATGAAAGCTGTCTCATCCGTCACCCGGTTGACGAAGGGTATGCTGCCGATACCTGCCTGTGGTTCATCACAGATTGTATGGATGGCTTTATTGGCATGCAGGAATGCCAATGTATCCTCCTTGAATTGTTCCGTAAACCAGGATTGGTGCCTGAATTCGACAGCAGTTTTATAAGGGGCCAATTGTTCTTTGGCATACTTGACGTATTTAATGTTTCTGCTGGTGCAGTCAAACCATGGTGGGAACTGCAGGAGGACAAAACTGAGCTTGCCAGCCTGCTCCATTGGCCTTAACATGTCACGAAAGGCTGCGAATACATCCTTTATGGAATCATAGTGATCCCGGTAGTCACTGTGTCCCGTCATATACTGATGTGCTTTGACTATGAATTTGAAGCGTTCCGGGGTTTCATTGCACCACTTCTCAATTGTCGTATGACGTTGAATGGCATAATATGTAGCATCAAGTTCAACAATAGGAAAATGGGAGGCATAAGCCGTTAATTTATCTTTTTTATTTGTCAGGTCGGCATATAGGCTATGATGGTCGCCCCACCCTGTCAAACCGATATAGATCATAAAAATCACCTTACCTCATTATACCATATCCCCTACGCATAATTATATTAGGCGCAAGGTGAAAAAATCCAATACTGACATTTATAATCACAGCAAATCATGTTATTATTTATTTATAATAATTATAAATAACAACAGTGCTTCACTAAGTTGGCGAAGTCCAGTATCATAAAGTGAACTGAGAAACTAAATTTTGGGTGGCAGACAAACGGAATGGAACGCTGTCATATCTCTCCCGCTATGCGGTCCAATCGTTTCTTCATGATAATGATTACGGTTCATCATTCTATAATACAAGGAGTACAATCCAATGAGCATAATAGAATTCAGCAATGTCAGCTATAAGGACATTCTGCATGACATCACCGGCCACTTCAAAGAAGGACGCATCACTACTTTCGTCGGCCCGAGCGGCGCCGGCAAAACGACGTGCCTGAAACATATAAACGGATTGTTGTCCCCGGACTCAGGCGAGATATTCTTCAGAGGGGAAAACATCCGTAACATGGATATGATAGAACTCAGGAAGAAGATAGGGATGGCTTTTCAGAGCGCACCGATGATTGGTGGCACAGTGTATGATAACATCAACCTCCCTAAAGCAATATTCAATGAATCACTGGACAAAGCACACGCTACTGAACTCCTTGATGGTGTGGACCTCGGCGATATTCCGCTGGATCAGGACATCCGCTCCTTATCAGGCGGGGAGAAAAGCCGCATTTCGATTGCCCGTACATTGGTCAACCAGCCGGAAGTACTGCTTCTCGATGAAATCACTTCAAGTCTCGACTACCGCATGGTGAAAGAGGTTGAGCGGATGATCGTCAAGCTCCAGCGAAAACATGATGTGACCGTCATATGGATCACTCACGACCTGGACCAGGCAAGGCGTGTCAGCGACGATATGTGGTTCCTCCGTAAAGGTGAGCTCATCGAATTTGGCGATGCTTCATTCATCGACGAATCCAGCAATCCGCTGGTACAAAAATTTGTGGAAGGGGAGGAACTATGACATTCGCCCAACTTTCTCTGTCCTTAGTCTTTATCGCAATTCCCCTAGCTCTTACGCTTTTTCTTAAACTCGGGTTGCAGAGGGACATCATCATCGCCACCGTCCGCTCGATCATCCAACTGCTGATCATCGGCTATATACTGACTTTCGTGTTTGAAAGCGGCAGTGTCATATTCATCATTCTGATGATCATGCTCATGATTGCAGCCGCAACCCAGAACGTCATCAAAAAAGGAGAAGGGATACCAGGCATCACCTTGATGATCGTCATCACACTCGTCGTGGTCGAACTGGTGACGATGGGAATCATGCTCGGCTTCGGCATCATCCCCTTCACTCCGGAAGAAGTCATTCCGATCAGCGGAATGGTCATCGGCAACTGTATGGTGCTGTCCCTACTGTTCCTGAACAAGTTTAAAGATGAGGTCGAGCGTAGCGATGAAACGATCGAACTCATCCTTTCAATGGGCGGGAAACCTAAGACAGCTATAGATAAAAGTTTGAAATCCGCCATCCAGACAAGCATGATCCCCACCATCGAAGCCCAGAAGACCATGGGTCTCGTCCAATTGCCTGGCATGATGAGTGGGCTCATAATCGGTGGGGCCGATCCGATAGAAGCGGTCATGTATCAGTTGCTGGTCCTGTTCCTGATACTGACTACAGCTTCCCTGTCTTCCGTCATGGTAGGCTATATGTCCTATCCGAAGCTATTCAACCAGAAGATGCAGTTCATAGGTCTCACATACAACTCAAAATAAATGTAAAAGGGCACACCCGCCGGGTGTGCCCTTTTGTCATCATAAGTTCTTTTTCAGCTGTGTCTTGATGCTGTCGTATGTGGCATTCCAAAAATCAGCATCCGAAGTAAAGCGTTCTGTAAGCTTGGCGATGAGGCTATGGAAGGCTTCCTCGTATTGTGGATGGCCTTTATCCGGAAGTTGATTTTTCATCTCCGCCACTTCCTGCTCCACCGCTTCTGCCCGCGGCCCCCAATGTGTCACTTCACGGCCATTTTCGTCGATGAAGATGAATATCGGAATCGAGCGTGACTTCCCATTCGTCAAATATTGATCCATCAATTCAAGATTCGAGTCCCTCAGTATCATTTTAACCGGCATATGACTCTTCTCGGCTAAATGAAGCAATATCGGTATGTTCATCATGGCATCCCCACACCAGTCTTCGGTGATGGCGATCACCCGTAGATTTTGGTTCTCCAATTCCAGGAAAAATGACTCGTCATCAGGTATTTCGAAGACATCGTATACCTTCTGCAAATTTTCTTTGTGCTTTTGCATCTCTTCAATATAGGTTTCAGCTGCAATTGCTTGGCTGAACCATTGATCAAGTGCCATGTTTATCCCTCCAATTTTATGATATATCTGCAGTATATCATTTAAAATGCTTTTCCTATTGAAATTGGAAAAATGTTGGACTATGCTTTGCATAATGCAAAAGGAGGCAAATATAAATGGATTCAGAAGTAAAACATATAAGAGGTTTAATATTCGTCCTGATCGGGGCTGCTTTATGGGGACTCGGTGGGACAGCCGCAGACTACATATTCAGGAATACTCCAGTTACGGTAGAGTGGTATGTATCATTCAGATTGATTATAAGCGGCATCATCCTGCTCAGTGCCTACTGGTTGTTTTCCAGGAAGCATCAACCCGTAAGACTCGATCGAAGAACGTTGTTGATGCTGATCATCTTCAGCCTATTCGGGATGACCATGGTGCAGTATTCATTCATGGCGGCAATCGGTTACGGTAACGCTGCTATAGCGACCGTCCTTCAATATACCGGCCCCATCTATATCATAATGTGGCTGATCATCAGAAAGTATGCCAAATGGACAACAGCAGATGCCTTCATCATTATTGGTATGATTACAGGTGTAGTACTGATTGCCACCAATGGAGATTTGACGGCACTCATCGTACCAGGCCCAGCACTATTTTGGGGAGTCGTCTCCAGCATCGCGCTCGCCTACTACACATTGCATGCCCAAGTGCTGCTCTATAGGCTGCACCCCCTGCAACTGGTCGGGGGATCAATGCTCATCGGCGGTATAGCGATGAATTTCATCCATCCCGTATGGGATTTCGATTTCAGTTTTGATTGGACACCTACCCTGGTGATTATCCTCCTGCTCTCCGTCCTTTTAGGCACTACTCTTGCCTTTTTGCTCTATATCAGCAGCTTGAAACACCTTTCTTCAAAGGAAGCGGGAGTCCTCGGCATAGTGGAACCTGTTTCAGCCGTGGTGAGTTCAGTCCTCTGGCTCAACATAAGCATGGGTTGGTATCAAGTAGCTGGGATCATCATCATACTAGGCGTTGCCATCTATATTTCCACAGGAAGGAAAGAGGCTGCATGAGAGCCTGCCACAGCTTGAAGAAAAGCAATCGGACCATCATGGTCCGATTGCTTTTTCTATACCTATGCCAATGAAACGAACGACTCGTCTCGGCAGCTGGTCTGCCATCAGTAGAATATGCCCAACCATATCGCAGTGCTCATGGCGAGCAGAAGTAATATCTTTTCACGTTGCGTGACTTGTTCGACATTTTTTACATCCATGCTTAAAATCAGATAGATGGCATATCCGAGCATCAATAATGCACCAACAGCTCCAATCGGTCGGGCTGATATCATTGTCATGACGATAAGAAAAACCAATACGAGATAAATCAAGGCCGGAAGTCCCGCCCGATAAAGGCCGTAGCGTTCGACCGACCAGACGACCGACGTCCGCTTCTTTGGAACAGAATTCCGGTCGGCGTTCAAATCAGGGATATGGTGCACCATCACCCATGCCATGCACCAAAGAGCATTGATCGTAGCATTCTGCCATGCCCATAATGGAACGGAATCCAACATGATCCATGGCGCCGCAAGACCAAGCAGCAGCATAGATGGGAACAGGCTGAGCCATTCTCCAAGGAACGGCCGATAGGCAAAGATGAACGGTCTGGTTGAATAGGTTACAGCACCCCAGATGCCGATGAGCGTCAAGATGACAAGCTTGAATTGGCCCAGCACCATAAAAAGGAGCCCGGCAGATAGAAGAATGATGATTGCTGAAACCGCCATCCGCCTCAGTGTCCCAAGAGACATTACACCATCCTGGATGACGCGGCTGCCACCGGACAACAAGGCAGGACTGGCCTGATCGGTACCTGATTCGAAGTCCATCAGATCATTCAATACATGCGTCAGCACACCGTGTACGAGGAGTGCACCTGTGACAAGCAGCAGGGATAGACCAAATAGGCCAAGTACTGTGATATCATAGCCCAGCAGAAGCGGCAGTGCAGTAGAGATGATCGTTGCTATGCTTGAGGTCACCACCGCTATTGCCCTGACTACCATTTTAAGCCCTTTGAAACTGAAGTCCCCTTGCTTCATCTGAATCCCCCTTTTATTTTATCGAATCACTGAATCCACGATGCGTGAGTGCTTGCTCTATATGTTTCTTCCATCTCTTCCTTCCATTTACTATGAATCTCATATTTCTACCATCTCTCAGTGTGACCTGTAGACCATTAGTGATCGGTATCAGCTTCAACACTTTAAAATTTATGACTTTTACTTGCTCGATTTCCTCAAGCATTATCTTTGTCTCTTTACGGTCTAGGTTCATTGCCTGAGGAATATGATAAATTGCTTCAGACGTCAGGTGCAGTTTGCCGCTGGTCGGCACATTATTTTTAAATAGATTACCGTTACCGCTCTTTAGTGCTTTCTCCTTCATTTCCCTACCTCCCATTCCTTCATGATATATCTGCTTTCAGCCAGCACGTCTTCTGGGGTTACACTGTAATGAGACAGGCGGATGGCAGCTGATTCACCGGCTGTTGCATGAAGGTGGACGGCTGCTGTCATGGCCTCCAGGGGGCTGGCGCCCTGTCCAAGGAAAGAAGCGATTATACCAGTCAGCACATCACCACTCCCCCCTTTGGCAAGGCTGTCATTACCGTTTTGATTGACCAGCAGGGCATCAGGTGTCGCAATGACGGTACGATGCCCCTTAAGAATCAGATTGACACCATATTTTTGGACAAATTCATGGGCAATGCCCAACCTATCAGCTTCTACTTCTGAAACTTCCTTGCCAAGCAGCATGGCCATCTCTCCAGGATGCGGTGTCAGTATGACCTCACCTGCATATTCGGATACTCTGCCGAGCTGACCTTTTATATGGTAGAGGCCATCGGCATCGATGACGAGAGGCTGTCCTCCGAGTCCCTCCATTAGACGCTGTAGAAATTCTTGGCCACCAGTAAAGCGGCCGAGACCAGGACCGACTGCCAGGACGTCCAGCTCTTCGAACGGGAGATCTTCCATACCAGTGCTGATGAAATGGCCGTCTTCACTAGGTAGTGTGCGGAGCAACGCATTCTTGTTCTGACTGGCTACAGCCGTATATATATCCTCAGGCACAAGCAACGTTACAAGCCCGGCGCCCGTCATGAAAGCACTCTCGGCACTGTGCAAAGGGGCCCCGATATAGGGCTTTGACCCGCCTGCAACAAGCACATGGCCAAACGTCCCCTTATGTCCGAACTGATGACGTGTCGGCAGTGCCTTTTGCGCGCGTGCCAGGGTTACGACTTCAGGCAGATTGGATTTGACGGTTTCTGCAATGGAAGAAGGGATGGAAATATCTTTCACATGCCATCTGCCTATACTGGATGGCCCCTGTTGCAGAAAGAAGCCGCGTTTTGGAAAAGCGAACGTATATGTAATATTTGCCTGTATGGCAACATCTGTTGCCTCGCCCGTATCGCATGACAGGCCGGATGGAATATCCACCGCAATAATTTCTCCATCCACTTTACCATTCACCGCTTCAATGACATGTTTGAACGGCTCGCGCACCGGGCCTTCTCCACCTATACCAAGTATCGCATCGATGACGACTTCAGCTTTCTCTAGGTCCTCCTCTAAACGCTCCCCCCCATCTTCCAAGTGATGTAGAGGCAGTTTTCTCGCTAAATAAACCTTATATTGTAGATGGGCGTCCCCCTTAAGCTTTTCGGGTTTCGCAAGAAGCCATACCATCGGCTCATATCCCGCATCAAACAGACGCCTCGCGATGACGAACCCATCGCCGCCATTGTTGCCTCCACCAAGCAGTATCACGATGGACGTGCCTTGATCAGGATAGATCGACTTTATTTCTTCAGCTACATGATTCCCGGCAAGTTCCATCAACACCTTAGCCGGTAACCCTATATTTTCAATGACGTAGCGCTCGGTTTCCTCCATTTCCTTTCTGCCTACTATCTTCATCAAACCCCTCCTCTATCTTATATGTCATTATACACCTCTATAGTAAAAATAAAAATTTACATATAATCTGAACTCATTTAAGTTTTCCAATAGTAGTATTTCAGCTATCATTACATTTTCATTACAATTCTATATGATTTCTCAGAATACATTGAAATCTCCAATCACTATGTTAACGTAAGAAAGGATAAACAACTAAACAAAGGAGAATTACACCTTTATGAGAAAAGGCATCAGATCTTTGTCATTTGCGATTGCGACACTTTTTACAATCACTGCATTTTTACTTAGCGCCCCATCAACAGCATCTGCTGAACAGTGGCAGGAAACAAGACAACCTCAAGGCTTGCATCCAGTAGTTGCAGAGCACGCAGAGCTATTGAGGCAGCACGCTGCTGCACGCAGCATCAACATACGCTTTACAGACGGTTTCCGGTCATTTGAAGAGCAGGACAGACTCTACGCGCAGGGACGTACTACAGCAGGCTACATAGTGACTAATGCCCAGGCCGGGGAATCCTACCACAATTATGGCTTGGCGGTCGATTTCGCGCTGGAAGTCGGTCATGATGTCATCTGGGATTTAGAATATGACGGCAATGGCAACGGCTACCCGGATTGGTTCGAGGTCGCACAGATTGCTAAAAACCTCGGGTTCACCTGGGGCGGGGACTGGGAATCTTTCAAGGATTATCCACACCTCCAAATGGACTTTGGATATTCCATCCATAATCTGATTAATGGCAACCATTATTTATTCTAATGGTACTGAAGAAAGCATGTAGCCATGCTTTCTTTTTTTGTACCGGATTTGGTAATATGGAGAGCGTATGTCCATCCTTCCAAAGATAGTTGCTGTTATAATGGTATGGAAGGTCATCAATATATTATTTGCGAGGGAACTTGTTTGGAAGATAAAACATTAATAAGAGATCGGAGCTATACATACCAGCTCGTCTCCTTTTTTTCTGATCTGAAATATCTGCTTAAAGGTAAGGTGCTTTTGGCTAATGTGCTCCCTGTTTTTACTGCATATTGGCTCGCGCTATACTTCAACGGAGAACGTTTTATAGATCATCTGGGCATATTTTTTCTGATGATGATCGGCAGCACGCTCGTCATTTCGGGAGCGTTGATGCTCAACAATTGGTATGAGGCAGATTTAGACCGCTTAATGACCCGGACACAGAACAGGCCAACTGTGACAGGGGCTTTTAGATTAAAGGCAGTCCTATGGTCGGGTATCATTTCTACTCTACTCGGTTTGGCCATCATGTCTGCTACAACAGCCGAAGCTTTCATCTATTCATTTGCCGGCTGGTTCTTTTATGTTGTGCTGTATACATTCTGGTCGAAACGCAGATATACGATGAACACGATTGTCGGAAGCATCTCTGGTGCCTTTACCCCCTTGATCGGCTGGGCTGTAATTGCGCCTGCCTACCATATTGTACCGCTGGCATTGTTCTATCTATTGCTCATCTGGCAGATCCCACACACTTATGCCATCGCCATAAGAAGATTAGCTGATTACTCACGCGCTGGCGTACCAATGCTGCCGGTAGTGCGGGGAGTAGACGCCACCATCAGACAGATTATGGTATATGTCATCATGCTCCTGCCCTTCCCCATTATGCTCATCGATTCTATGGGCTGGCTTTTCTCTGTAACAACAGCAATACTGACTTTCTATTGGATCTTCATCGCTTCTCGGGGGCATGCCTCAGAAGATAAAAAGATATGGGCCAAGATGAATCTCCGCTACTCCATCTTCTATCTAGTCCTGATATTACTCATGATGATCATCCTCACTTCTCCGTTGGTGCAAACTTTCATCTAAAAATTTATACCAACAAAAAAAAGCCTTATCACATTGATCTGAACCCTACCAAGTTGACAGATGAAATAATATAAATGTTTCCCGCCTGAGAATGGAGATTCTCAGGCGTTTTTCTATGCCGCCAATGCCCTGAATTCCAGCGGACTCAATCCCTTGAAT
>NZ_BAABCK010000060.1:0-23509 GCF_039538805.1 Salinicoccus jeotgali
ATATCTGTTGTAAACTGAGTCATAGGGGAGGCCTCTTTTCTATGAATTGGTTGTGGTGACTTAATTCTACAAGAAAAGGGCTTCCTTTTTCTATTTATTCATTTACACAAGATATTTTACGCTCTCTTAATGGATTCAAAATTAACAAATAGATTCTTAGACTTTTTTGAAGGTATTAATAAGTTAGGATTCTTAAGTTCTAATGCTTCTGAAATTGTAAAGGAGTATTTTAGAAATAACAAAAACAAATACATAAATAAAATCAACTATTATGCAGATAATCATTTTAATCAAGAGCTATATCAAATATTATTGTATGTAGTCGAGTTTGATGTCAAAAGGCTATTGGTAAAAAAAGACTTATTAAGCCTAATAAGCGAAAACATAGATGATTATTCATTAATATTGATTACGATGATATATTTAAAGAAAAAGAACTGTAGCATGAACGACTTAATCGCATCCATAGATAGATTATTAACTCAAACACATGAATATTATCCGGCAGGTAATATCAGAATGGCTGAGAGGTTTTGGCTATTTAGGTATTTCTTTTACTATTTACAAGTTAGAGGAATTATTGCTAAAAAAGATATTAATTCGTATTGCAAAAAAATGAAATATAAATCTGGTAAAAAAGGTTATGAAACCGAATTAAATTGGAAGTATATAAGAAATAATCCGAAACAAAACAATATAGATGGCTTTTTTAATGAACTGCTGGAAAATGAAATATGGTTGGTGTATTGTGGAGAAAATGATGATTTCTCACATTTACCAATGAAATAATATGTCTTGTGGTTTTATGATCATATGGCGCAAAATTTACAGAAGCCAAACTGCTTAATGCAACAACCTTGTTGACAAATGCCGCTGGAAAAGAGCATAAAATGAAGTGAGGTGATGATTTGGTTAAGGGCAAAACGATAAATGGACTAATGCGTACATTAAGGGATAAACACAATATTGAAGTAGGCGGCAGCAAACATAAAAAAGAATTACTTAATATGGGGTACTTCCATGGCTATAAGGGCTACAGGTTTATAAAGAAATCTTCAAATAAAATTCCATATACCCATTTTGATGAAGTGATTGCAATTTATGAATTTGATATGAAACTAAAATCTCTCTTTTACCCCTATATAATGCAAATAGAGACGGCTTTTAAAAACTATACTTTAAATAAAATTATTGACTACGGCTCTGCTGACTTTGACTATATATTCTCAAATTTATTAAATGATTATAAGAAACATTCGGTTGGCGGGAAAGATTATAAAAAGAAAATGAAGAGCAGATTAGACCTTAAGAGTAAGGTACATAATGCCATTAGCTATAACTATAATAGCAACAAGCCTGTGATTCAACATTATTTTCATAATAACAACTCTGTTCCGTTATGGGCGATTTTTGAAGTAATTAATTTGGGGGAATTTGGCTTTTTTATTCATTGCCTTAATCAAGGTGTAAGGATTGAAGTTGCAAAGGAATTAGATGTACATAGCACATCACATAATCAAAACGGCAGAATTGTAGAAGATATAATTTTTTTGGTGAAGGATCTTAGAAATGCAGTAGCACATAATGCTGTTATATTTGATTGCAGATACAAAAACAGTAATCCTCCATCAAGATTGATTCAATTTATCCAAAATGAAACAAATATAACGGGCATTACTTTTGAGCATATTATCGATTATTTGATTATTCATGTGTATTTATTGAAGAAAATAGGTATTCAAAAGACAGAATTAAAACGATTGGTGCGTTCATTCACACTTGTTTCAGAAAGGCTACGTGAAAATATTCCAATACCTGTATACACATCGATAATGGGATCCGATCTACGGAAAAAGGTCGTGGAGCTAAAAAAGTTTATTTAAAATAGAATCCTTTACGTATATTTTTGAATATGGTATCATATAACTATAGTTAATCGCGGTGTACAGCTTCGGCTTACACTTAAGGGAATCGGATGCGTCCGGTTCCCTTTTATTATTGATACATATTTATTTTTAACTGCTTTATAAAACCTGTGGATAAATACACGTATCATACAAGTAGCACACAAAGGTGCCTGCAAGCCTTGATTTTACTGCCTCCCTCAGTTCTCAAAACGTTAATATTAATTTACAATCCCTTCAACCATTTAAGGTTGGAGGGATTTTTATATTTACTTCTTTATTCTTTACGAGCAGTTAAAATAACCCTCCATTTTTGTATATACGTTTAAGGATGAATAAAAAAGGCTATTGCTATATATGATAACAGCATACATTATATAAACAAAGGTAAGGAAGGGATACAATGAAGGCGGTAACATTCCAAGGTAAGAAATCAATGGTTACAAAAGACGTGGCGACACCGGATATACAAGATAACAAAGATATAATCGTCCGTATCACTGCAAGTGGCATCTGCGGATCAGATCTTCATCTATACCATGGGGGGGTAGTCCCAGAAGAAGATTACGTCATTGGACATGAACCGATGGGTATCGTGGAAGAAGTGGGTTCTGAAGTCAAGAACTTGAAAAAAGGCGACCGTGTGGTCATTCCGTTCAATATCGGTTGCGGAGAGTGCTTCTTCTGTAAGAACCAGATGGAAAGTCAATGTGATGAATCGAATCCTCATGGAGAAGTGGGAGGACTATTTGGCTTTGCCGAGCCTAATGGGAATTTCCCGGGGGGCCAGGCAGAGTACTTACGCGTACCATATGCCGACTTCACTTCATTCAAGGTCCCCGAATCCAGTGAATTGAAAGATGAGCAAGTGATGCTGCTCTCTGACGTACTGCCGACGGCCTACTGGAGTGTGGAGCACAGCGGCATGAAGAAAGGCGACACTGTCATCATATTGGGTTCAGGGCCAATTGGACTAATGGCGCAGAAGTTTGCATGGATGAAAGGTGCTGAACGTGTCATAGCTATAGACCAGGTGGATTACAGGCTCAAGCATGCTAAGAAAACAAACAATGTTGAAACATTCAACTTCAAAGATAATGAACAAATCGGCAAGCTTCTCCATGAAGAGACAAAAGGCGGGGCGGATGTTGTCATCGATTGTGTCGGTATGGACGGCACAGTACCACCGAATACAGAATTCGGATCAGAGTTGGATAATCAGTTCGGTACAATCAGCCCGATAGTAACCGCTTCGCAGTCTGTAAGGAAATTCGGCACAGTACAACTTACTGGCGTCTATGCATCAGAAGCCAATGGCTTCCCGCTTGGCGATTTCTTCACACGAAACGTATCGCTCAAGATGGGTCAGGCTCCTGTCATCCACCTCATGCCTGAACTTTATGAGAAGATTGAGAATAATGAATTCGACCCGACTGACATCATCACCCACAAGATGGACCTTGATTATGCAGGAAAAGCATACGATATCTTCGACAGGAAAGACGACGACAGCATCAAGATCATATTCAAGCCGTAATTCGATGAATGACGATATCGTTTAACAGTACGACCTTAAAATAATTCGCACTATGTCAAGTATATCAAAGGCATCCGAAACAACTGGAGGGAGAAATATTTTCTTCAGTTGCTAGGATGTCTTTTGATTTATAGCCAGAAAATGTCTGAAGCTTCATCAATGGGGGAAAGATGATAGTGTAGAAAAGAAAGGGTGAGGACGTATGGCATTTGATTACGATATGGATTTTGATTCTATCGACTTCAGGGAACAGCCTGAATTATATCGGGTCGGCAGGGGAGAGCAGGGCGTGCTGATGGTTGAACCTTACAAGAGCGAGATATTGCCCCATTGGCGCTTTAAAACGCCTGATATCGCAAAAGATTCTTCTGAAAAAATATACGCTATGTATCTGGATTATAAAAAGTCAGGTGATTTCGTCGGGATGGATATGTCGCGAAAATTTCTGCAGATGGGATATACTCGTGCGCGTCGATATGCAAATTATAAGGGTGGACGTAAATATGATGAAGACGGCAATATAAAGGATAGAGAAATAGATTCTGAAAAGGCGGAAGCGGCTGCAATTTTCGAAAAGAAGTGGATAAAGGTTCGGGAAGATGAAGAATATCTTGCACTTAAAAAAGAACACCAGAAAAAGTATGGATGATGATCACAATGAAGAAGGCAGCGCAAGAAGACATGTTGGGCATACGCGCTCTGATATAATGGAGCCAAGGAGAGTGACGCCATGAAAGTACTCGTTGATGCAGATGCATGTCCCGTAAAAGATATCGTGATTGAATCAGTCGCCCGCAAATCTATACCGGTCGTGCTGGTATCCAGCTTGTCCCACTATTCTCCAAAAGACCTTCCGTCCCACGTTGAGAGCATCTATGTCGAAGCGGGGCCGGATGCGGCGGATTTTCGCATTGTAAAATTGGCTGAGGGTGAAGATATAATTGTTACCCAGGATTATGGCTTAGCTTCGTTATTGCTGCCTAAAGGTTGTACAGTCATTCATCACAAAGGGTTTATGTATACCAATGATAATATCGACCATCTTCTTGAGACCCGTTATATGGGTGCTATGATACGAAAAGGAGGCGGCCGTACGAAAGGTCCTAAACCTTTATCCAAAGAGGACCGTATGGCATTCTCCGAGCTGTTTCTTCAAAAGATTGAACATTTGGCTATAGAGTAGATGACTATACTAACTTAAAAAATTTATGAGTAATATCAAAACTGATAAAACAAGGAAGGATGAATATAGATGGATGTTAAATTTCCAATAGGTAAATTGAGTGTGCCCGATAACGTGAACAAAGAGAATGTTGACGAGTGGGTTGCTCAAATTGAAACGTACACCAAACGTCTGAGAGAACAAGTGGATGGACTCACGGAAGAACAGCTGGAGAAGACATATCGTGAAGGTGCCTGGAATGTGCGCCAATTGGTCCACCATATAGCAGATTCCCAGTTGAATATGTACCAGCGTCTAAAACTGGCCTTAACGGATGACGCGCCTAAAGTACCGGCTTTTCTTCAAGAGGAGTGGGCAACTCTGCCTGATATGAATCTTCCGGTGGAAAGTTCAATCAAAATGTTGGAAGGCATGAACGCGCGCATTGCTTCAATCGGACGCGACCTCACCAAAACTCAATTAGATCGTTATTTTGTACATGATACCAATGGGAAGATAACAGTAGCCACAAAGATGGCAAAGCTTGCCTGGCATGAAGAGCACCATCTTGCACACATCAAAATAGCACTATCCAAGTGAATCCGGAATAGTTGATTATAAAGTAAGGAGGGGTGAAATGGATATCGATTTTCAATATATACACACAAATAATATTGACCTGCATATGGCTGTGGCGGGTCCAGAAGAAGGTGAACTGGTAGTCTTACTCCATGGCTTCCCTGAGTTCTGGTACAGCTGGAGGAGACAGATACGTGTATTGGCCCAGGCGGGTTACCGGGTGATCGCCCCTGACCAGCGCGGATATAACAAAAGTGATAAACCTGCAGGAGTCGGGGCATATGCCATAAATATCCTTAAAGAAGATATAATTGGGCTCATCGATCACTTCAACAGGGATGAGGCGGCGATTGTCGGACACGACTGGGGTGGTGCTGTGGGATGGCATCTCGCAAGTATCAATCCCGAGAGGGTAAAGTGTTTTACCGCAATCAATATGGCCCATCCAGGCGTATTTCCAGAAGTCATGATGGCTAAGCCCACCCAAATACTGAAGAGTGCCTACATGCTCTTTTTCCAGCTTCCACGTCTTCCAGAATTCATTATGAGTTCTAGAGACTATAGTAACCTGGAACAAATGTTGAAAGTGACGAGTAAAAAAGGTACATTTTCCGATAACGAGCTTGGCGCCTATAATATTGCCTGGTCTAGGCATAACGCGTTGAAAAGTATGTTGAATTGGTATCGGGCGATACCCCATAGTATAAAAAGCATCGACAAGAAATCCAAAGTGGAGGTGCCTGTAAAAATCATCTGGGGCAGTTCAGATCAATTTCTTTCGCAGCGGCTAGCAGAGGAGAGCCTTAAGTATACCCATAGTCAAAGAGTGGTATGGGTGAATGGCGCTACGCATTGGGTCCATCAAGAGTACCCTGATTTCGTCAATGAACAGATATTGCAATTTCTAGATGAACATAAGTAAGGAAAGTAATCTTTTGTCGTAACCGTCTGACTTCATGTCAGGAAAATGTAAAAAAAGCCAGGCCCCATGCTTATATTTAAGCATGGGGCCTGACGTTACTGATTTTCACCATTCATTCGGAAAGAAGACGAACAATCTTCAAAATCCCTGTTGTGACTAAAGCTGTTTCTTCAGCTCCAGTTATCAAACTCTTTTTGGGAACAGAATACATAATGTCCGTTGCCGAAGTCCCTGAGTGTCACTTCTTCATCTTCACTGTAATTATGCTGGCTGGCATCATAGTCCACCCTTTTCCTCTTTTTCTCAGTACGAGGATCAGGTTGGGGAACTGCCGAGAGCAATGATTTCGTATAAGGGTGGATCGGGTTATTATAAAGATCGGACGCCTCTCCAACTTCGAGGAGTTGCCCCATATACATTACAGCGATGCGGTCTGATATATACTTGACCATCGATAAATCATGGGCAATGAATAGATAAGCAAGTCCGCGTTCTTCCTGAATTTCTCTCATCATGTTGACGACTTGAGCTTGAATGGACACATCAAGCGCGGAGATCGGTTCATCAGCTATTATCAGTTTAGGATCAAAGCTGAGGGCACGTGCAATACCGATCCTTTGACGTTGGCCTCCTGAGAATTCGTGAGGATACCTATTGGCATGTTCACGGTTCAAGCCTACTGATTCGAGCAGTTCATATATCTTTATGCGACGTTCTTTCTTGTCCTTATATATGCCGTGGATTTCATATCCTTCGGCAAGAATTTCAAAGACAGTCATCCTTGGGTTGAGGGAAGCATATGGATCTTGGAATATCATTTGCAGTTCCTGGTTGAATTTCTTTTGTTCCTTAGTGGACAACTGATCTGTATGCTTACCATTGAATATGACTTCGCCACCGGTCTTCTCATAGAGCTTGATGATTGTTCTGCCTGTAGTCGATTTACCACAGCCAGATTCTCCAACAAGGCCAAGGGTCTCACCCGGCATCACATGGAAAGTAATATCATTTACAGCTTTAAGCGGATTGTTTTTTGCACCAAAGTATTTTTTTAAGTTCTTTACTTCAAGTATGGGTGCTGTCATCAGTTGTCACCCCCTGTGTATTGAAGATATCTGTTTTTAATGATGTCTGGTATTTCTGATTCCGGTGCATCAGGATGCAGCCTCCATGTTTTAGCGAAATGCTGATCATTTACTTTGAACATAGGTGGGTTTTGTTCATAATCTATTTTCATGGCGTGTGGATTCCTCGGTGCAAACGCATCTCCCTTTGGAGGGTCTGTCAAGTCTGGCGGTGAACCTTCTATAGTACGTAATTTTTGTTCCCTATCTTCGTTCAAGTCGGGCATAGATCCCAATAGACCCCATGTATAAGGGTGTTGTGGGTTATAGAAGATATCCTCTACCGTTCCCACTTCAACTATTTCGCCAGCATACATTACTGCTACACGATCAGCAACATTGGCTACAACTCCAAGATCGTGTGTGATGAATATGATTGATGTCTGGGAATTTTTTTGAATTTCTTTCATCACATCAAGTATTTGAGCTTGGATAGTTACGTCAAGAGCAGTTGTAGGCTCATCTGCGATAAGTAGTTTTGGATCGGCTGCAAGTGCAATCGCAATGACGACACGCTGTCTCATACCACCCGAGAATTCATGTGGATACTGATTGAGACGCCTCTCTGGCATTGGAATGCCTACCATCTTCATCAGTTCAAGTGCACGCTTTTTAGCATCGTTCTTAGAGATTTTCTGGTGTTTCAGCATCACTTCTGTAATCTGCTTACCTATTTTCATAGTCGGATTTAAAGAAGTCATGGGATCCTGGAAAATCATGCTTATATCTTTCCCTCTTACTTTTTCCATCTGTTTCTCAGAAAGATCAAGCAGATTCTTATCATCAAAAAGTATTTCACCACTGGAATAGATGGCAGGAGGTTGTGGGAGCAACTTCATTATGGCCTGGTTTGTGACACTTTTACCTGACCCCGACTCACCGACAATCGCTAGCGTCTCTCCCTTATATACATCGAAGCTTACTCCTCTAACTGCATTTACAGTACCTGCGTAAGTTGAGAAATCTACATGCAGGTCTTTCATTTGGAGAACTGGTTCATTCATCAATATCACTTCCTTAACTTAGGATCCAAAGCGTCTCTCAGTCCATCGCCAATCGAATTAAATGCAAAGATTGTCAAACTGATAAATAGCGCTGGGAAAAATAGTCTCCAAGGTGCGTTCGCCAATGCCGGATAGCCATCGTTGGCCATAGTACCCCAACTGGCTAGTGGCGCAGGTACACCAAGCCCCAAATAACTTAGGAATGCTTCTGTGAAGATCGCATTCGGTATTGTAAGTGTCATCGTAACGAGTATGGCGCCAAGTGCGTTGGGAAGTAGGTGCCTTCTGATCAAATGGAGATTTTTGGCACCAAGTGTCCTGGCGGCAAGTACATACTCCTGGTTCTTCAGTTTAAGTATCTCCGAGCGTGTAATACGAGCCATGTTCACCCAACCTGTCAGAGACAATGCAATGATCATAGGAATCAGCCCAGGCTGCATGACAACAAGGAGTATGATGACAACAAGAAGATACGGAATAGCTGTTAGGATATCAGCGATACGCATCATAATTTCGTCAGTCCGTCCGCCTTTCAAGCCAGCGATGGCTCCCCAGGCTACACCGATTATAAGGTCGATGATCGCGGCTGCGAAACCGATGAATATTGAGATTCGAGCCCCAATCCATACACGTGTGAATATGTCACGTCCAAGATCGTCAGTTCCAAACCAATATGTGCCGTTTGGAGAAACATTGTAATCTCCATTCTGCTGTCTATAGGAGAATTCTGAAATCATGGGTGCGAATATGGCACCGAGAATAATGAGGAAAAGTGTGACAAATCCTACTAGCGCCAGCTTATTTCTTATGAATCTTCTGGATACTTCTCCCCAGAAGGAAATCGACTTCTTGGCAAGTATTTCTGTTTCGTCGGAACGTGTACCGACAACTTCAAAATCTGAATCGTTGAGTTTCGGAATATCTTTATTTGCCACCTGATTTTCCTCCTCTCAGTTTGATGCGCGGGTCGATAAAGCTGTAAAGAATATCAACTAATAATACAGCAAGAAGCAGGATGATAGAGTAGAAGACCGTCGTACCCATTATTACTGTATAGTCACGGTTTGTGATACTCGTAACAAAATATTTACCCATGCCAGGGATTGCAAAAATCTCTTCGATGACGAAACTGCCGGTAATGATTCCTGCTGTGAGCGGAGCCAAATATGTAACGACAGGCAATAATGCATTTCTTAGGGCGTGTTTGAAGACGACCACCCATTTTGATATGCCTTTTGCTTTAGCCATTTTGACATATTCACTATTCGTTTCTTCAAGCATGCTGGAACGTGTCAGTTTGGCTATAAATGCCATAGGCGTGGAAGCTAAAGCCACGGCCGGCAATATGCTGTATAGGAAACCTTCCCACCCTGCGATAGGGAACCATCCGGCTTTTAGGGCAAGGTAATACTGTAGTATCGAGGCCATTACAAAGGATGGTACTGATATACCGATGACGGCTATTACGCTCATCAGGTAATCTGGCCACTTGTTATGGAATAGTGCAGCAATGGTACCGATCAATACTCCCATACCGACTGCAATGAACATGGCTTCAAGTCCAAGTGTCATTGAAATTGGGAAGCCTTCTGCGATCATATCGTTTGTTTCACGATACCGATATTTCATTGAAGTACCAAAATCGCCTTTAACTGTATTTACCAGATATTCTCCGTACTGAACATACCATGGATCATCGAGACCATATTTTTCATTCAGACTTTCCTGGATGGCTGGGGGCACTGTCCTTTCTGAAGCGAAGGGGTTTCCTGGAGCCAAGCGCATCAAGAAAAATGTTGCTGTGATAATTATAAATAAAGCAATGATGATGTATATAAGGCGCTGACCAATATATTTGACCATCTTTAGCGCTCCTTCCTCAAAAATGACAGGTGAGTATATTTATACTCACCTGACAGTGTATTTCTTATCTTATGAAGTCTATTCTTCGATGTCTACGTATTTCAATTGTACGTTACCAAGTGGGTCTGGTGTCATATTCTTAACTTTATCTTCATGCACCGAGAGGTTCGTGTAGAAATATATCGGTGCAATCGGGAAGTCTTCCATGAAGACACTTTCAGCTTCCTGTAGCATTTCTGTACGGGCTGCTTCGTCTGTTTCTTCTGATGCCTGGTCTAGAAGGTTGATGTATTCTTCATCTGTCCAGCCTGTGTTGTTGTTACCTTCTTCTGTTTTGAAGATTTCAAGGAAGTTGACAGGGTCGTTGAAGTCGGCGAGCCAGCCGTAACGGCCAACTTGGTGTTCACCGGCGTCAAGTGCTTCAAGATAGACTTGCCACTCTGAGTTATCGAGTGTGACATCGATTCCCAGGTTCTCTTTCCAACCTTGTTGTA
This sequence comes from Salinicoccus jeotgali, assembly GCF_039538805.1. Classification (GTDB taxonomy): domain Bacteria; phylum Bacillota; class Bacilli; order Staphylococcales; family Salinicoccaceae; genus Salinicoccus; species Salinicoccus jeotgali. The sequence continues at coordinate 10,590 of NZ_BAABCK010000060.1, forward strand.
CGAACTGTGCAATAGCAGCGTGCGCTTCACTTGTATTGTAGGAGAGTGCAATGCTGAGTTCGGAAGGGTCTTCCATACCGAGTTCTTCAAGTCCAGCATCAAGAGCTGCTTTTGCATCGTCCATGTTACCTGGTTCAAAGTATTCTTCAGGATCTTCAAAGCCTTCCATTGTCAGAGGTACGAGACCTGTTGCAGGTTCTTGTTCACCTTTAGTGACGTTGTTGATGAGCCCTTCACGATCGATGGCGATTGTGAGCGCCTCACGGATATTTTTGTTCTGCATGATTTCATCTTGTGTATTGAATACATACATATAAGTACCGGCTTGGTCGCTGACATTCAACGTACCATTGTCCTTAAACTTATTAAGAGCATTCAAATCAATTGAGTTGAACGGTGAGCCGAGATAGTCAAGATCTCCGCCTTCGTACATTTTAAGTGCAGTGGATTCACTTTCCACCATGTCGATGTTAACTGTTTCAAGCGCTACATTTTCAGAATCCCAGTAATCCTCATTCTTTTGAAGGACAATTTCATCTGAACTTGTGAAGCTTTCCAGATTGAATGGTCCATTTCCAATATAGTTCTCACCATTTGGATCCGTGTGCCAATCTGGATTTTCTTCTGCCATCTTAGAGTTGACAGGGTAGTAAGTGTAGAAGGCCGTCAATTCATCAAAGTAAGGTGTCGGGTTGACCAGTGTTACTTCAAGTGTCTTTTCATCAACTGCTGTAACTGCTACATCTTCTGCAGAGCCTTCGCCTGAGTTGTATGCTTCAGCACCTTCTATGTAGTACAGTTGATATGCATAGTCTGAAGCATTCTCAGGGTCAAGTGCCCATTTCCAGGCATATTCGAAATCATCTGCTGTAACAGGGTCACCATTGGACCATTGAGCATCTCTTAAAGTATACGTATACGTTTTTTCATCTTCACTGACCTCGATATTCTCAGCCATGGCAGGCTCAGGGTTACCTTCAGGATCGAGACGTGTCAAGCCTTCAAAAACACTTGCCATGATTGCACCAGAAGTCGTATCAGTCGCGAGTGCTGGGTGGAAAGAAGGTGGGTCTGAAGCAATCGAAAGGTTGATGGTTTTACCATCTGATCCTTCGCTGCTGGAACTGCCTTCTTCGCCGCCACCATTTCCGCTGTCGTCTCCACCGAAGTTACATGCGGCAAGGACGAGTGTCAAAGTCAGGAAAAGCAATAAAGCCTTAAAACTTTTCATACAATTCACTCCTTTTTTATTATTCTAATTATACTGCTAATTACAGGACTATTACAACACTACAATTGTGTAATATGACAAACTTATCAAATGCACCCTCATTTGAAAACGTTTGCTTTTAGTATTATCTATAAATTCAATCAAGTTGTCAAATTTAAAATAATTAAAAATTAAAACCTCTTGCAGATGAGCACTTTACTTTTGAAGACTATACTTTTAAAAAAAGGGTATGGACAACGATACAGAAAATAAATATGGGAGAGGTGCTAAGATGAAGATTCTATTGACCGGAGCTTCAGGATATATAGGCGGCAATCTATTAAAGAGTCTTAAAGAAGATAATGAAATAGTCGCAGTGTCGAGAAACACATCTAACAAAAAGAATGAAGAGAATGTAACTTGGAAGGAAGCGGATCTTTATTCGCAGATAGATATTGAAGAAGTGATGGAGGATATAGATATTGCGGTGTATCTCGTACACTCGATGCAGCCTTCGTCAAAGTTGTCTCAAGGAAAGTTTAAGGATATGGATGCGATTCTAGCCGATAATTTTGCGTGGGCTGCTAAACAAAAGGGCGTCAAGAGAATCATTTACCTAAGTGGAATCATACCAGAAGATGCTCATTTATCGGAGCATCTATCGAGCCGCCTTGAGTGCGAGGAGATTTTGGGGGCTTACGGAATCCCTGTAACAACATTGAGGGCGGGGCTTATAGTAGGTCCGAAAGGATCATCTTTCCCAATCTTGCATAATCTTGTCAAACGGCTGCCAACGTTGATATTGCCTTCTTGGGCATATAATCGTACGCATCCTGTTGCATTGAAGGAGGTCATCGAGGGATTAGGCAAAATCGTCAGACGGGAACCAAAAAACAATGAATCCATCGATATAGGCGGACCTGAAGAGAAGACATATAAGCAGCTATTTGAAGAGACAGCTGAAGTGATGGGAAAAAAACTGCCGATGGTTGATGTGCCGATCATTCCTATAACTTTGTCGAAACTATGGGTAAGACTCATTGCCCAGAAACCTAAAGAAATGGTCTATCCTCTGTTGGAAAGTCTATCCCACAGCATGGTGATGCACGATGAAAATCGCGTTGAAGGCATTTCAGACGCCAAGACGACATTCAAGGAGAGCGTGCGTATTGCGCTTGACGACGAAATGGATACTGCCGGATTATCAAGACCGGAAGTGATAAAAAAACAGGATCTTGAGAAAAATGATGTGAAATCCGTACAGCGCATTCGGATTCCCGCCAAGTGGTCGGTTGACGATGCTGCTGACTATTACATTAATTGGCTATCAAGAATCGGTGGCAAATTCATTACGACCCGGGTGAGAGATGCCGAAACATCAATCACCTTACCTTTCTTCAAATCTCCAATCCTTGTCCTTGAGCGTTCCAAAGAACGCTCTTATGAAGATCGCATCCTTTATTATATTAAGGGAGGAAAATTTTCTCAGGAGCGGCAGGACGGGCGTGCTCGCCTGGAATTCAGAAGAATTCTGGACTCGAATGAAGTGCTCATCGCCATCCACGAATATGAGCCAACCTTGCCATGGTATGTCTATACGCTGACACAAGCAAAGGTTCATCTGCTTGTCATGAAGGCATTCGGACTGGAGACAAGGGTGCTTGCGAACATGCTGGACTCGAGATATGCCAAATATGCCTCAAGTCCAACATCGAGTTAATATTAAACAGAAAGCACGTAGTCAGAAGTATTGATTACGTGCTTTCTATTGCAGTCTGTCCGTATTATGGGACAGTGAGCAATCAATCTTAGCAGCAGCTATGAATATGATATTCTAGACGGGAAAGGATGATAGCATGTCACAACAAGTGTTCTTGAATGACACACAAATACCGATAAAGGATTATAAACTGGAAAATGAAGGTGGCCAACGACGCTTGACGGTAATCTTTAATGTCACCAGCAAAGATTATCATGATATTGCAGTGCTGTTATACGAGCGGACTTTCGATATCAAATTGCCTTCCGAATCTTTGGATTTCAAGGGAACGATAGTAAATTATTCGACTTCACTGGATAATCTATATGAGCCAGGACAAACTGCAGAATACCGTGTCACGCTACAAGAGGTTGCATAGGGGGAGACAAGTTATGAGACTGAGTATTTTGGACCAGGCTCCAATTTCTGAAGGCCAATCTGCAAAAGAGGCCTTGGAAGCATCGTGCCAACTGGCCCAAGTCGGAGATGAATATGGGTTCAATCGATTTTGGGTGGCTGAACACCACGCTCTACCTAGCCTGGCCTCCAGTACGCCGGAAGTGTTTTTGGGATATGTAGGGTCCCACACGAAACAAATAAGAATCGGATCAGGAGCCACATTGCTCCCATACTATAAACCTTACAAAGTGGCAGAAAATTTCAATATGCTGGCAACGCTATTTGAAGGGCGAGTAGATCTCGGTATCGGTCGGGCACCAGGCGGACCATCTGAAGCATCTGAAGCCTTGACGGACGCCTTTTTACCCCAAGTGTTCAAAATGCCGGAGCTGGTGGATGAATTGATCGAGCACAATCAAAATGCCACTGCTAATCCGCCTGCTAATCCGCTTCCAGCTGTTCCACCATCTTTGTGGATGCTTGGCACCAGCCCCAAGAGTGCAACTTTTGCAGCAGAAAAAGGGCTGTCCTATTGTTTTGGTCAATTCATGAGTGATGAAGACGGATCAGAAGTGGTGAAACAGTATAAGAAGGAGTTCCAACCACGGGATGGTCAGGACTGGCCTCAAGCAATGTTGGGGATATCAATCGTTTGTGCGGATACTTCGGAAGAAGCACATGAAATCGCCGACAGCTGGGTTGTATGGCAATTGATGCAGTCGGAGGGTGCAACAGAAAAAGTGCCGTCTTCTGAAACGGCACGTGCGTATATGGATTCAATGGAAGACCCCGCAAAAGTTGAAGCGGCTAAGCAGAAGATGATTATCGGTGACCCGACTGATGTTGTGGATGAGCTTGAAAGGCTTCAGGAATCCACCGGAGTCGATGAATTCATAATCATCACAATTACGCATTCGCCCGAAGATAAATGGAAATCCTATAAACTCATTTCAAAGGAAGTTAAAAATAGATAGTTGTTTTGACTTTATATTTGTTTTTTAGGTTCAGAGACTTTCCAGTTGTTTGAGCAATGCATCACCAGCATTACCACCAGAGATGACAAAGCATATATCATCATCAGCATTCACTTTTAACTGCTTTGAGAGTATGGCGGCAATTCCGATACAGCCCGAAGGTTCTGCAAGGATCTTGCCCTCCATCAGCATCAATCTGGTAGCCGACAGCAGCATTTCCTCCTGGACATTTAGCATGCCATCGGCATGTTTCTGGATGACCGGGAAATTTTCAATGCCTGGCTGATTAGTGACGAGTGCATCTGCAAGGGTATGCTGGTCTTCGACCTTTTTTCTCTCACCTGCTTTCAGGCTTACGGTGTAACGTGGTACGGAGGCAGGCTCGGCTCCATACACCTTAATGTTTTCCATGACAGGTTTGACAGCTGAAAGGATGCCTCCAAGCAAGCCGCCCCCGCTCGTCGGCACTATTATTTTGTCGATGTTCGGCGATGCGTTTATAATTTCAGAACCGACAGTTCCCTGTCCTGCCATAATATCGGCATCGTCATAAGGGTGAAGCAGTGTATAACCATGTTTTTCAGCTAGTTCCTCACTGATGGTGAAGCGTTCTGAGACATTGCATTTGATAATGTCCGCACCATACTGTTCGATAGAGTGAACCTTGAATGGCGATGCGGTATCGGGAACAACCACAGTTGCTTTTATGCCTAGTGATTTTGCAGCATATGCCACCGCCTTCCCATGATTGCCGGATGATGCGGTAATGATGCCTTTTTCCTTATCCCTAGAAGACATCTTCAATATTTTGTTCATGGCTCCACGGAATTTGAAGGACCCTGTAATCTGCATATTTTCCAGCTTTAAATAGACTCGGCATCCTAAAGCTTCATCAAGTGCCCGCGCTCTGATGAGGGGCGTTTCAGTTATATGCTCTTGTATTCTTTTTGCTGCATCGTCAATCATTTGAATTGTGACCATGGTTTCAACTCCTCTCTTTTGCTCCATTATACGTGGGCGGATTGAATCAAGGAAATTAAAATGTAAAATCATCTAGGTTTCTGCAATTGCACGACATCTTCGACGGGAAGGGTTTTGTAAATCTTTTCATGTAAATCGCGCGCCATATATCAAGCGCTTATGGCCCTTGATAAAAGTGATGATGAAACTGGTAAACAGTCGCACTGTCTAATCAGTGACCAAATATTTCTAGCCCAGAAAGGATGAGTGGATGTATAAGGAAGTGTTATTGGCAATAGATGGCTCCGAGAATAGTCGCAGAGCGGCGGAAGAAGCACTTCATCTTGCAGATGGTAAAACCCGGATCACCCTCCTCCATGTGATGGACCCTGATGATAACCAGGGGGACATAGTAAGGTCGACGAATGAACGCGCATGGAATAAAAAAAAGAAGGATGAAGTGTCTTCCATCATTGCATTCTTCGACAGGGAGAATGTGGGACATAAATATTTGACGCGCCGCGGCCTGCCCGCTAAAGAAATCATTAAAGAAGCTGAATTGGAGGATTATGAGCTTGTGGTCATAGGTAGCAGGGGGTTGAGCAGATTCCAGGAGATGGTGCTTGGCAGTGTCAGCCACAAAGTGGCTAAACGTGCAGAAATCCCTGTAATGATCGTCAAATGAATACTCCCGATCTAAAGTTGCCATACAGGCGATACCTTATCGTAGCCCCTTCAATAAGTGGCTTTCTTTGACATGAAAGGCTTTTCATAAGGTATGATGGTTATGCTTTCGAATGTAAATAATGGATGAGGTGCAAGGGATGAAGGGTAAAAGCATTATTTTCTTTGATATTGACGGAACTTTGTTGGATCATGATAAAAAGCTGCCGTCTTCAGCCAAGCAGGCAATCGCGGAATTGAAGAAAGCGGGTCATATCGTTGCAATCGCAACAGGGCGTGCTCCATTTATGTTCAAAGAATTGAGGGAGACACTCGGCATCGATACATATGTCAGTTTCAATGGTCAATATGTCGTCCTCGAGGGTCAGACCATATATAGAAACCCCCTCGACTCAAAAGCGTTGGAGGCTCTGACGGAAGACGCCCTCGGCAATGACCATCCGGTCGTCTATCTGGATGAAGAAGATATGATGTCGAACGTGCCTGAACATGAATATATCACAGAAGGCATTTCGACACTGAAGCTCGGCATGATGCCTGGTCATGATCCCACATATCATGAGACACGAACACTTTATCAGACGCTGCTCTTCTGCCCGGAGGGTGAGGATGCACAGTATGAAGAAAAGCATGTTGCATTCGACTTCATCAGATGGCATCCGGTCAGCATTGATGTCTTGCCGAAGGGCGGATCAAAAGCGCTCGGCATCGAAAAAATAACTACCCAATTGGGGATTTCTGATGAGAATCAGTATGCATTCGGAGATGGTCCGAATGATCTGGAAATGTTGAGCGCCGTCCATCATAGTGTAGCGATGGGCAATGCGGCCGACGAAGTTAAATCGTATGCCAAGTATGTCACTAAAGATGTGGATGAGGATGGTCTCCTCCACGGCCTGAAAATGGTAGGGCTTATAGAGTAGAAGAACTGCAGGCTTTTGCCTGCAGTTCTTTTTTTGTATCGAATATTGATGACCATCAATTTTTAATCAGCCGGCAGCGTCTATAATAAGAATTAAGCAAGGCGCCGGCAATTAAAAATAAAACAGAAGAGGTGGCAATTATGACGAGGTGGCTAAATAAGCATTTGAACCAAATGATGTATGTTTCTGGAGCATTGATCATAGTGGGAATAATATTCAGGGTGGCGGGGTATGCCGAAATAATGAATATGACATTCATTGCTGCAACGATTGCAGCAATCGGTCCAATCGTCAACAAAGCATGGATGGCACTCAGGATGAAAAGTTTCAGCATAGAACTCCTCATCACCATTGCAGTAATTGGGGCGATGTTGATACAGGAATACACTGAAGCGGCAATTGTAACATTCTTGTTCCTGTTTGGCGCATATTTGGAAAAAAGGACTCTGAACAAAACAAGGGATTCAATTCAGGCACTTGTAGATATGGCGCCTGCAACGGCAACTGTGTCAAGGGACGGACAGGAGCACGAAGTTGATGTCGATGAGGTGGAGGAGGGGGAGAGAGTAATCGTCAGACCCGGGGGTAAAATACCAGTTGACGGCATCATATCAAGTGGCCAGGCACACATCAATGAGTCTGCCATAACCGGAGAATCGAATCTGAGGTTCAAAAATGAAGCGGCTGAAGTGTTTAGTGGGAGTGTGCTAGACGAAGGTTATATTGAACTGACGGCAACTAAGGTCGGAGAAGATACAACATTCTCTAAAATCATTGAGCTGGTAGAGGAAGCGCAGGAAAGTAAGAGTGGCACGGAAAAGTTCCTGAATAAGTTTGCCCAGTACTATACGCCAGCAATCGTAGTGCTCGCGGTGTTGGTTTTCATGCTTACACGAAACCTGCATCTCGCCATCACCTTTTTGGTCATCGCCTGTCCAGGTGCATTGATTATCGGAGCTCCTGTAGCCTACGTTGCAGGTATAGGCAACGGTGCTAAAAATGGTGCACTCATCAAGGGTGGCGAAATTATAGATAACTTTGCAAGAATTGACACAGTGATATTTGATAAAACAGGTACTTTAACTGAAGGACGCCCTTCAGTATCAGATATCATGGTATTTGATGATACGGATCGAGACAAGCTCCTTGAACAGGTTGCGAATATTGAAATGGTCAGTGAGCATCACCTTGGACAGACAATCGTCAAAGAGGCGAAAAAACGTTCACTGAGCGTGGACATGGAAGATGTAACTGATGCAGAAGCATGGAAGGGCAGAGGGGTCACCGGGAAATATCGGGGAGATGATTTTGTCATCGGCAACCTCAAACTGATGGAGGATTATGGGGTGAATGTAGGGCTGAGAACTAAAGAAAATTACATCAAACAACAAAAGATGGGTAATACAGCGATATTTGCAGCAAGGAATGGTGAAGTCGTCGGGATCATATCCATCATGGACCAAATCAGAAGAGATGCTTTTGAAGCAATCACAACTTTGCGTGATAAAGGGGTAGGGAAGTTGGTCATGTTGACGGGTGACAACGCATATTCTGCTGAAAAGGTAAGCGGTATACTCGGTTTGGATGAATATCATGCAGAATTGATGCCCGATGATAAAATGAGGTATATAGAGAATGAAAAAGAAGCGGGCAGGCGGGTGATGATGGTTGGTGATGGCATCAATGATGCCCCAGCGTTGGCATTTGCAGATGTTGGAATCGCCATGGGTCACGGCGGTACGGATATCGCAATGGAGACAGCAGATGTAGTGTTGATGGGGTCAAGGATGGAACAGTTGGCTCATGGATTTACGATCTCGAAAGCAACTTATAGAGTTATGCTTCAAAACACAGCGATTGCGTTGCTGACGGTGGCGTTGCTGCTTGGCGGAGTACTTTATGGATATATCCATCTCGCCTCTGGTATGCTCATACATGAAGTCAGCATACTGCTTGTCATACTGAATGCAATGCGTCTGAGAAAATTGAGGGAGCGCAGCCCGAAAGTTGCACAAATGAAAGAGAGCATGGGTTAGGAGGCATTATGTAATGGAACAACACGCCAATCATAAGATGTGTGTCAGGAAAGTCCCGATTTTCAACCATCTTACCGATAAGGAAATGGATGAAGTATTCAACCAGGTCAATTCAAAAACTTACAAAAGGCAAGAGCATCTTTATATGGCAGGAGACCCCGAAAACGCTCTGTTTGTCCTTCATCGCGGAAAGATTCGTATATACCGTCTGAACGAAGAGGGCAAAGAACAGTTGATCCGCGTCCTCATGCCGGGAGACTTTACCGGTGAACTGGCTCTTTTTGGGGGGGAGACAATGCATGACTCCTATGCTGAAGCAGCAGAAGATTCGAAAGTATGTGAGATTCAAAAGAAAGAATTGTACACGCTTCTTAAGGAGTATCCAGAGATCGGAATCAAAATAATAGAACGATTTTCTGAACGCTTGAGTGAAGTCGAACAACAGGCCACCAATATTTCATTGCTTAGCAGTGAAGAGCGGTTGATTGAATTCATACGGACGGATGTGGATGAGAACGATCGTTTGAAGCTATCGATGACGAAAAAGGATCTGGCGTCCTACTTGAGTATGCAGCCTGAGACACTGACCCGGCTATTCAAGAAATTGGAACAAGACGAGGTATTGGAAAGGGTCGACCATAAAACCTACAATCTGTTGGACTACAGCATACTGTAAGAAGTTTATAGACGGTGGACCAGGGTATATTTAATAATGATATCAATCAGGAAAGGTGATTATTAATGGCTAATTCAGATCGTAAACAGGAAGTAAGAAATGCACTTAATCTGCAAGTCGCCAATTTTACAGTGTTATGGACTAAGCTTCACAATTATCATTGGTACGTTAAAGGAAACAACTTCTTCTCATTACACGACAAATTTGAAGAGTTGTATGACACTGCAGCAGAATATGTGGATGAGCTTGCAGAGCGTCTACTTGCTATTGGTGGGGAGCCTATCGGCAAACAATCTGAAGCAATTGAGAAGGCAACTGTAAAAGAAGCAGAATATGATATAGAGGCTAATGCGATGGTCAGACAGCTTGTCCAGGATTATGATAATATCATCCAGGAGCTTGATGAAGGCAGAAAAGTAGCCGAAGAAGCGGGAGATGACCGTACAGCGGATACTTTCATTAGCATGACTACGGATATAGAAAAAAATAATTGGATGCTTAAATCATTCTTGGGTAAAGAGGTTAAGCAATAGCCACAAATCGGATAATCAATATGAAGAAGCACCCCATGGGTATTGTGCAAACAATCCATAGGGTGCTTCTGTCTTACGAAATGACCAAATTAGGGCACGCCGAATCATTAAATTAAAGCATGGCGAGTATTACTAGTATGAATCACTTGAGACATTCTTCTTCTTCGCAGCTTCTTTTGTATTGTATTTCCAAGCTTCGTCCTTGTCGATCATCTTTATTACAGCATAGACGGTCAGGAACTGTAGAAGTATGATCGGTAATCCCATCATACCGGAAACAATTTCAAGAGGAGCGAGGCCTCCGATTTGCATGAGCACAAGGGCCAATCCTGTAATGACGATGGCAATGAATATCCTTAGGAATTTAGACGGATCCTGTTTACTCATGTCATTCTTGCTTGTATAGGCAGCAATTGTAAACGTTGTAGAGTCGAGTGTCGTAGTAAGGAAAATCATGGCGATGATGATATAGACGACCATCACTATGCTTGAGAATGGCAATGTCTGAAGGATATCAGGTATTATTTGCACCGCTTCCTGTTCGCTTGCCAATGCCAATACATCGAGTTCTCCGTTCAGTTGGCTGTAGACTCCAATGCCTCCCAATACTCCTGTAGCGATCCAAGAAAGTAATGTCGGTGCGAGAAGATAAGTCAGGATCATTTCCTTTATCGTTCTTCCCTTGGATATTTTGGCGGCAAAGATACTGTGGAGCATCGCCCAAGTAGAGCTATATGCAATCCAGAATATCATGTGGTCACGCATATGCGCAGATTGTTCCACGGCTAATGAATCTGTAAAAAAGGAATAGGCGAAATAATTATTCAGTAGATGGCCAACCGTGTCTGTAAAATAATCAAAGATGAAAACGCCCGGACCGATGATCAATATGAATACTGCAAGCAACCCTGCAAGGTACATGTTCGCCACGCTCAACCGCTTGATGCCTTTCTCGATGCCGAGGTATGCACTGAGCGAGAACAATGATACCCAGATGATGGTGACAATCATGGTCATGGTGAATGTCACTTCCATATCAAGAAGGGCAGCCAGGTTGGATGTGATGATCGGTGTGCCCAACCCTAGCGTGACGGCAGCACCTGAAAGGATGCTGACAAGGAAAAGTATATCTATAAGTATACCGCCGATGCCATCAGTGAATTTATCTCCAAAGATGACGCGTGTCGCTTCTGAAATGCGCATCATCGGTCGTTTCTTTACGTGGATGATATAAGCGACTGCAGGAGCAGTCATGACAAATATGGAGAAGATCTGGAAGCTCCACATGTACATTGCATAGGCGTTACCCCATAATAGGGCTTCATTGGAACCAGCTTCTATACCGAAAGGGGGATTGTTTGCAACTTCGGCCCACTGTATCATACCAGTTCTCATTATGGTGGAACCGAGTCCCATTGCAATCAGTATTGAAGCGTAGGATAATAATGAAAACCGCGGCTTCTCACCAGGGTCCCCCAGTACGACTTTTCCGTATTTTGAAAAAGAGAGATAAAGGCCAAGTCCGAAAAGAATGGTGGCATACCAGATGTAGCCCCATCCGAACGATGCTATAATCTGATTAAAAATACCGTTGAGTATTTTTAAAGATTGTGACTCATAGAATGAGAAGGGTATGCTTATTGCAATGATTAGTAAAATGGAAGGTAGAAATATTTTCCAATCGATCGCCCTCCATCCAGTGAGTTTTGGTTTGTTCGACATTTTATTTTCCTCCTCGTCATTAAATTGTTACACTATATACATGCGTAATGCATATGTAAGCAGTGTAACATATTTTCAATCCCCAAAATGTTTTGTAGTACAATAAACGTTATGAAGATAATATAAACTTGAATGGAGAAATGAATCATGGATGAATCCAACGACCAAGCACTATCCTTGAAATTATACGTTATACTCCACCACGCTTTCCATGCCTTGCAGACTGAAGCTTTCAGGGATATGCGGAAGCATGGTTTGAAACCTACAGCTTTTGCGGTACTTGAACTGTTGTATAGTAAAGGTCCCCAACAAATTCAGCATATTGGGGAAAAAGTATTGATTTCCTCAAGTTCAATTACGTATGTCGTGAATAATCTTGTACGAGAAGGATACGTTATGAAAGAGCAATACAGTGGCGATCGGCGCATCACTTATGCCAGCCTGACGGAAAATGGTCAAGAATTGATGAAACACACTTTTCCGGAGCATGCGAAGCGTCTTGAGCAGGTGTCCGGGGGACTGGATGCAGAAGAGAAGGCTCAGTTGATTGATTTACTGAAGAAGTTAGGTAAGAACGCCAGTGGCTGATATGAAATCCATAGTAAGGGGGCGACATGAATGTGTCGTCCTTTTTTGTGCTCAATTCGCCAAGTTTTAGGGCGCATCATATTGTTTCACAGGAAACATCCCCTTCAGTAATTCAGTATTTCTGTAAGTTCATCCAACCGTCTAACTATATAATCAGGGGCATAAGAATGCGGGTTCGTATGGTTGTAAGGGTTGAACCAGCATGTGTCTATTCCGCTATTGATGCCTCCTTTGATATCTGATGTCAACGAATCGCCGATGATGAGTGCTTCATCATGCCTAAATTCTGGAATATTCATAGCTACATGATCAAAAAAAGCCTTCATAGGTTTGATTTGACCCCCTCCAGGTTTACAGATGAAATAAAACATCTGTAAACCTGGAGGGGGTTCTTTTATGACTGACAAATATTATTCATTTGAAGAAAAGCTGAAAATGATTCAGGAATTGAGGGTA
>NZ_BAABCK010000061.1:0-29434 GCF_039538805.1 Salinicoccus jeotgali
GCTCCGAAAAAACTGAAAAAGCAGGGCCTATTTGGCATGCCGACATCCCTATCCAGCGGGGCGCCCCGCTGGATAGGGATGAAAAATATGGAATATATGCTTGTAATCTATTGACTAATCGTAAGAATAAAACCACTCCCACAAACGGCGAAAACCGCATGATGGAAGTGGTTCAATATGTCTATTCCAAATATTCGACGACTTCGACTTCGTCGGTATAGTATTTCATATGATCGCTGACATCCTGATAGACGCCGCCTGCGTCATTGAGGCCGTACTCGGCGGCGTCGGTGAGCGGAACGAGTTCAAAGTCATCAAACTCATTGCTGTGCATATAAGTAGGCATGAATTTCACCGCATCGACGGATATATCTTCATCGCCTCCACTATACGTGATGTCAAAGCCGATTATTCCACCGAGCTTCGTCTCTAAGCTCTGCTGGGCGCTGAAGAAATTGCCGAGCGAGTAGGCGATCACAGTCTCCTCACCGTCCTCGCGCTCGTAGATATCGACGGGTTGCAGCACGTGGGGATGGTGCCCCAGTATAATGTCGGCCCCGGCATCGGCGATCTGTTCAAACTGCTGGACATGTTCATCCCTCGGGAACTCTTCATACTCATTCCCCTGGTGCATACTGACAACCAGCATGTCGACCTCATCCCGCAAGTCTTCCATATCGGATAAAATCGTCGGCATATCAATCAGGTTGACGAGGTGGTCCTCCCCTTCAGGAACCGGGATGCCGTTCGTGCCGTAAGTGTAGGCGAGGAAGCCGACTGACACCCCTTCAACATCGATGATGCGCTGGCGCTTCCGGTCTTCTGGACTGATATTCGCCCCGACATATTCTATTCCTTTTTCCTTCAAAATATCAGTTGTGCGTTCGACCCCTTCAGTGCTGCGGTCGAGCGTATGGTTGTTGGCCAGTGAGACGATGTCTGCATTCAGATGTTCAAGCAGATCGGCAGCCTCAAGCGGCGCGTTGAACATCGGATAGCCACTCAATCGCAACTCCTCACCGCCGATCGGGGTCTCCTGGTTCATGAATACGAGATCTTTATCCTGCAGATAAGGCGCAACCTCATCGACCCGTGAAATGAAATCGTATCCTGATTCGGTCTCGACATCTTCATAGAGATGATCATGTATCAGCACATCACCTACTGCAGCGAAGTTGAAGGATGTCTCAAGGTCGAAATGGGTCTCGACCACGGTATGTATCGCGTCTCCGGGTATTTGTTCGAGCGTTTTATCATATACAGCATGCGCCTCATGGTCAGCATCACCGAAAGGGAGGCTGAGCATCAGGAGCATCATCATCTTCAACATATATAAATCCCCCTTGTCCTTTATATTGATTCTACAATGAAGGCACATATATAACCAGTGATTGCATAAAAAAACTTCCCGATCCTAAAATGGATGGGAAGTCATAAATGCCGGTAGCGAGAATCGAACTCGCAGCTCTGCCTTACCATGGCGGTATTTTGCCATTAAACTATACCGGCTGGGTGGAATGGTCGGATTAGATCCGCCAAACACCATTCATATTATCATGCGGGTTGGAAGTTGGCAAGGGTCATTTTGACACTATTGGCGGGCCGTGCGCCAATTCGTGAAGAAAAGGACACCGTAGTACAGGAAGAGGATGATGAAAATCAATCCGCTGGCCGTAAGTGTAGCAGTCACCGTGCCGAATATATCCGCAGTCAGGCCACCAAGGACCGGGCCGATCATTGCGCCGATTCCTTGGATGGAACTGATTACACCCCAGGACTCTTCCTTACTGCCTGCACCGATGCTGCCGGCGAGATACTTATTCCATGCAGGTAGCATGATGCCGTAGGAAAGCCCGATGAAGCTTGCGATGATGAAGATCAGCCACACCGTTTCAAGTGTGCTGAACCAGATGACGCCCGTTGCATAGATGAAGAAACCGCTGACGATGACCGTGCGGGTGAATCGCTCTGTATGGGCATCGAGTGCCCGGCTCAACACTGTCATTGAAAATCCGACGAGACCGAACACGATCAGGATAAAGAACGTGTATTCAAAATAGTTCAATTCAAGCAACGAGGTGATGTATGTCGGCAGAACCGGCAGCAGCATGCCGACACCGAGCCCCTGGAGCATGATGCCGGGCATGTTTTTCATATGGTGGCGCAGGATTTCCCACGTCTCACCAAGTGGCAGCCGGCGCTTGCGGCGGCTCGCGGTGGCCTCTCCATGAGTTTCCACTTTATAGTCGCCCGGCAGGATCAGGAAGATGATGAAGTTCAGGGCGAAGACGATTACCATCGCAACGACCGCAGCAGCATCGAATATGCCGATCAGGAAGTTCATGATGACCATGCCAGCACCGAGGCCAGAGAGCCAGGAAAAGAAGATGAGGCCCATTTCCCGGCCGCGATTTTCATCCTGCACATTCGACAATGCGATGATCCAGATCGGACAGACACTGATGCCGAGCAGACATGCTGCGATCAGGAGTGAATAGAAGCTTTGGTCGAACATGACGAGCGCCATGGCCCCGACGCCGACCATATAACTCAAAAACATCGTCCACCAGGCACCGATTTTACGCATGATAAAACCAAGCCAGATGTTGGTCACGGCATCGAATACATAATGCATCGTGATGACGATGGACGACAGGCTGAGTGAAATGATGCCGATCGTCGGCAGGGCCGGTAGGTAGCTGAGTATGAACATGCCCCGGACGACTTCCGTCAGGCACAGTATGAAAGCGAGTTTCCAGAATCGTTTCTTTTTAGTATTGGTTGTCATTACGTCACCTTTTATAACGCCGTCATCTCCTCTACGGGCATGAAGACGTTGTATTTTATGGTTGTCATCATTGTTCAGATGATACGGAACGGTTTGCCCTTCTGTCAATTCCCACTATTAAAGAGCATTCTTCTATTGTATAATATAAAAGTTGAAAGGTGGCAGGAAAAATGAATTCGAAGACATTGATTTCCCTACTGAAAATTAAAAAAATATACGGGGAATTTCCAGAAACGGTGGCGCACATCTCCATGGATTCCCGTGAAGTGGATGGAAATGCCATATTCGTAGCGGTGCGGGGCCATCAGGTCGATGGCTTCGATTTCATTCCGCAGGCTGTGGAATCAGGGTGCCGCTTCATCGTAACAGACCGTTATACCGATTTGCCAGAAAATGTCGGGCTCCTCGTCGTCAGAGATCCCGTCAAAGTGGCTTCCCTATTCTCGGAATACATCTACAGCTTCCCACATGAAACCCAGACGATGATAGGGGTGACGGGGACGAACGGTAAAACCACCGTGGCTACGATGATCCATAATCTAAGCCGTGCACTCGGCAAGAACAGCGCATACCTCGGGACCAACGGTTTCGTTGTGAACGATGACCGCTATGCCAGCACCAATACGACGCCTGAGACGACCCGGCTCCATAAAAGGATCAGGGAAGCAAGCGAGCGGGATTCCGAAGTCTTCACGATGGAAGTATCGTCGCATGCCCTGGGCCTCGGTCGGACGTTCGGCATCGACTACGACATCGCAATCTTCACCAACCTGACCCAAGATCACCTCGATTTTCATAATACAATGGATGAATACGGCTATACGAAGGGATTGCTGTTCTCCCAGATGGGCCAGAACGTCAGAGACCCGAAATACGCCATCCTCAATGAGGACGACCCCTGGTCGGCGCGCTACCGCGCGATGACGCCGCATGAGGTCATCACCTATGGAATGACCGACTCGGCAGACTTCTACCCGTCCGACATCGCGGGCACGCTTGAAGGTTTCACCTTTACATTGAATACCCCAGAAGGGCAGTATCATGTCGAATCGCCCTTCATCGGCCATTTCAATATACAAAACCTGATGTGTGCCATCATCAGCGAATGGCTGCAGGGCTATAAGCTGCCGCGCATCATCGGCGCAGTCAAGGATATGGCTCCTGTAGAAGGGCGGCTCGAGGTACTCGACCGCACGCTGCCGATCGACATCATCATCGATTTCGCCCACACGCCAGATGCTCTCAATAAAATCATCGATACAATCGAACCGTTCGTCACCGGCAGATTGATCTTCCTGGTCGGCATGACCGGCGAACGCGATCTGTCGAAAGCCAAAGAGATGGGCCATATATCGACGCGGGCGGACGTGGCGATATTCACACCCGACAATCCCGCCAACGATGACCCTGCCATGCTGGTCGCAGCACTCGCTGAAGGGGCGGAGCACGACAATTACCATACCTTCCTGGACCGAACTGAAGGCATCGAGTATGCAATAGCGCTTGCGGAACCCGGGGACACGGTGGTGCTTGCCTGTAAAGGCCGTGAGCCATACCAGATCATGGAAGATTACGTGAAGGTTCCCCACCGCGACGATCTGATCGCGCTGGACTGTGCCTACCGCAAATACAGGAGGGATGAGTATGTTTCAGACGACATCATCGATTGAGGGGCAAAGCATGCCTGTCTTCATCCAGGAGGCCCACTCGCGCGGAACATTCATCATCAGCCTCCCGGACATCCACTTCAGCATCGAATACCCGCAGTCATTGACTAGTGAAGAACAGATCGAAACACTTGTCCTGCATCTGTTCAGCATGATGGACGAAAATCAGGCTGAAGCAGTCGCCAGGGACATTGTACACGCAATTTCGCGAAAGTAAGGAGACAATTATGGATTTTACTCAAGAAATAGAAAAAAGGAAGACATTCGCCATCATCTCGCACCCGGATGCTGGTAAGACGACGCTCACCGAGAAGCTGCTCCTGTTTGGCGGTGCCATCCGCAGTGCAGGTACCGTCAAAGGTAAAAAAAGCGGCAAATTCGCCACCTCCGACTGGATGAAGGTCGAGCAGGAGCGGGGCATCAGTGTCACCAGTTCCGTCATGCAGTTCGACTTCGACGGCTATAAGATCAACATATTGGATACCCCAGGCCACGAAGATTTCTCGGAGGATACGTATCGTACACTGATGGCGGTCGACTCGGCCGTCATGGTCATCGATGCAGCGAAAGGCATCGAACCCCAGACATTGAAGCTGTTCAAAGTCTGTAAGATGCGCGGCATTCCGATCTTCACGTTCATCAACAAACTCGACCGAGTCGGCAAGGAGCCGTTTGAACTGCTTGAAGAGATCGAATCGACGCTCGACATCGAAACTTATCCGATGACGTGGCCGGTCGGCATGGGGCCGTCCTTCTTCGGCATCATCAACCGCAAAGACCGTTCGATCAACCCTTACCGGGAAGATGACAAGATCCAGCTGGATGAAGACTATGCACCGGTCGGCGGGCACGCCATCGAAGCAGATGAAGCGTTCCAGACGGCGATCGAGGAGTTTATGCTTGTTGAAGAAGCGGGCGATGACTTCGACGACGAAAAGATTGCCCGCGGTGATCTGACGCCGGTATTCTTCGGTTCCGCGCTGTCGACGTTCGGCATCGAGGAGTTCCTTGATACGTACGTCGACTATGCACCGATGCCGACGCCACGCCAGACTAAGGAAGAGTCGCTTGTATCACCGAAGAATGAAGACTTCAGCGGTTTCATCTTCAAGATTCAAGCCAATATGGACCCCCGCCACCGCGACCGCCTTGCATTCATGCGGGTCGTCTCAGGGAAATTCACGCGTGGCATGGAAGCTAAATTGGCACGGACCGGGCGCAAGGTGAAAGTCGCGCGCGCTACGATGTTCATGGCGGATGATACCGAAACGGTCAATGAAGCCTATCCGGGCGACATCATCGGCCTCTATGATACAGGGACGTTCCAGATCGGAGATACGCTATACGCCGGCCAGAAGGTCGATTTCGAAGACCTGCCACAGTTTACGCCTGAACTCTTCATGAAGGTATCGGCAAAGAACGTCATGAAGCAAAAGCACTTCTACAAAGGAATCGAGCAGCTTGTGCAGGAAGGTGCAATCCAGTACTACAAGACGATGCATACGAACCAGCCGATACTCGGCGCGGTCGGACAGCTGCAGTTCGAGGTGTTCGAGCACCGCATGAAAAATGAGTACAATACAGACGTCATCATGGAACCGATCGGCAAGAAGATTGCCAGATGGGTTGAAAATGAAGAAGACATCACCGATGCCATGCATTCATCCCGTTCGAACCTTGTGCTCGACCGCTATGATAACCAGGTGTTCCTGTTCGAGAACGAATTCGCCATGCGCTGGTTCAGCGATAAATTCCCGGAAATCAGACTCTATTCGCTGATGTAGGGTTTACGCTTTACATCAGGCACGGAATCGGCTATATTCAATAAGTAACTAAAAGAACATACCTTTCCAATCGGAAAAGGGGAGTAACGAATGGGGCGACCCATCGATGCATCGTCATGACGGAGAAATTCCCGGTGCATCGAGCAATACTTTGTATTGTATCGTGAGACCTTGGCCGCATCTCTACGGAGATCTGCAGCCAGGGTCTTTTTTCGTTCACTCGGAAAAGGAGGGAAACTAATGGATTTTGCAGTAATTTTAGAGTATTCATGGGTGCTGATCGTTCTCATCGTCCTTGAAGGGCTGCTCGCAGCTGATAATGCGGTAGTGCTCGCCGTCATGGTCAAGCACCTCGGATTCAAGGAACGCAAGAAGGCATTGTTCTATGGATTGCTCGGCGCCTTCATTTTCAGGATGGTCGCCATCCTGCTGCTCGTCTGGCTCGTCCAGTGGTGGTGGATGCAGGCGCTCGGTGCCATCTATCTGTTCTATGTGTCCATCTCACACCTCTATGCCATCTGGCGTGGGGGAGAGGACGAAGCAGCACATGAAGCGGCGGCTGAAGGCAAAAAACCGAAGAAGAAAGCAGGCTTCTGGCTGACGGTATTTAAGGTGGAAGTCGCTGACGTCGCCTTCGCCATAGACTCCATTTTGGCAGCAGCAGCAATCGCACTCGCGCTCCCAGAAGTGGGCGGTGACTTCTTTGGCGTCAATGCCGGACAATATACCGTAATGCTTGTCGGCGGCCTGATCGGTGTCATCATCATGCGGTTCTTCGCCAACTGGTTCGTCGAACTGCTCAACAAAAAGCCAGGACTTGAAATCGCAGCATTCATCATCGTCGGCTGGGTCGGCGTTAAACTATCGGTTCTGACGCTCGCACACGACGCGTTGGGCATCATACCAGAAGCCTTTCCACATTCAGTCACTTGGAAACTGATCTTCTGGAGCGTCATGGTGGTCGTCATCGCTGCAGGCTGGTTCCTCAGCGGCGATAGGGTTAATCAAGATGGTGAATCAGTGGAAACAAACAGATAAACGTTCTATAATTGAAGCAATACTCATGAGGAGGGGTCGCCTTTGGACAAGTCTAGGAAGCATATCATTCCGAAAGACCGGTATCGCCGTAAGCGCAGAACATTCAACGCCGGCGGTGGACGTGATGAAGAGAAGCAGACAGGACAAGCAGAGGGTCAGACAGAAGACCATAAAGACACAGTGGAATACAAAGGACCTAATCCGCACGATTATGGTAGTGACGGTAGCACAGAAGATATGCAGGGTCGCCGTGAGAATATGGGGGACACCATGCATATGGCACCTTCAGGCGGCTATGCGAAAACCAACAGTGCACGACAAGAACGAGGAGAAGACGCTGGGTCTGAAGAAGCATACACCGACCCTGATTCACGCGATCATGCGGCAGACGGCATAAGTGCCGATGCCAAGAATGGTCCGGAGAACATGGGTGACACCATGCATATGGCGCCTGAGCCTGGACCCGCCGGAAGCGCTGCGCCAGAAGAACGCCGGGGAGGCGGTGGAGGTGGCCGTAAAGGCAGACGGGGTGGCTGTTTGAGCACTATCCTCCTGCCGCTTATCGCCGGATTGATCGGTGCCTTGATTGCGCTTGCTCTATTCAGTGCATTCACTGACGACACGAACCAGGATGAAGCTGCTGAAGGCGTCTCGGGAAATGGTCAGGATGAGCAGGGAGAGGAAGGCGATCAACAAGGAGGAGACGATAGCGGTGACGCAGAGGTCTCAGGTACAACAGCCGCTATCCAGAAGGCGCGCAAGTCCGTGGTGTCGATAGTCAACCTCCAGAAGATCGATGAAATCCTACCCGGACTCGAGCAGCAGACTGACAGCGAACCCGAAGAGGCTGGGACTGGTTCCGGAGTCATCTATAAGCTGACGGAGGAAGATGCGTACGTCGTCACGAACAACCATGTGGTCGACGGCGCCCAAGAGCTCGAAGTGACGCTTGAGAACGGTACCCAGAAATCGGCTGAAATTGTCGGTACTGACCTGTGGACGGACCTCGCGGTATTACGTATGGACCGCGGTGAAATCGAAAATGCCATCGAGTTTGGCGACAGTTCAGACCTCCAGGTGGGTGAAACGGCAATCGCCATCGGTTCGCCCCTTGGCCAGGCATTTTCAGGTTCAGTGTCACAAGGTATCATCTCAGGCCTCGATCGCAGTGTGCCCGTCGATATAGACAACGACGGCAACTATGACTGGGAAGCGAACGTTTTGCAGACCGATGCGGCCATCAACCCAGGTAACTCGGGCGGCGCACTGGTCGACCAGTCAGGTAACTTGATCGGCATCAATTCGATGAAAATCAGCATGCCGACTGTAGAGGGAATCGGATTTGCGATCCCTGTCAACGAAGTGCAGGAGATTGCCACCCAGCTTGAAGAACAGGGTGAAATCTCCCGGCCGTTCCTCGGCGTCCTGCTGCAGGACCTCTATACGGTACCGGCTGAAGTGCTGGTCAATGAGATGAACCTGCCTGATGATGTCGAGTCGGGTGTAATCATCAGCAATGTCGAGGATGGCAGTCCGGCAGATGCGGGCGGCCTCAAGCAGTTCGATGTCATCGTATCGTTCGACGGCAATGAAATTGCGAACATGATAGAACTCAGGAAGTATCTGTATTACGAAAAGGAACAGGGAGAGGAAATGACGGTTGGCTATTACCGCAACGGTAATCTGCAGGAAACGACCGTCACCCTGGAATAGTGTGGGGCACCGGGTGACCGGTGCTTTTTTATATGAGTAGGAATGTTTCGGATAGGGTACTGTCAAGCAGTATGAAAGTCACCTTGACACAGCTTGATCCGGTACGTGATAATAAGATGTATTTATGAGAACCGCACGGTTTTGAAAGAAGGGATTGCAATGTTCAAATCGTTGGAGCGTTTCCTCGACTCGCTCACCCCCCAACGCGGGATTTTTCTGTACTATCTGATTGCGCTTTTTGTGGCAAGTTCTGTGCTGAGCCTGCCTTTCCTCTACCGCGGGGAGAAGGATACGGCGCTGATCGACACGATTTTCGTCGCAGCCTCCGCCTTGTCGGTGACGGGCCTGACGCCGATTACGATAGCCGAGACGTTCAATACGAGCGGCTACGTGGTCATCATGATCATCCTGAACCTTGGTGGGGTCGGCATCATGGCTATGGGTACCATGCTTTGGGTACTGTTCGGCCGTCATATCGGCCTGAAGGAGCGCATGCAGATTGCCGTTGACAACAACCAGTATAAATTCTCGGGGGCAGTCAAGCTTGTCATTGAGATACTGAAGACGCTGCTGATCATTGAAACGATCGGTGCGGTGATGTATTTCATCTATTTCATGGCGGAGTCCAATAATTTCTACTATTCCCTCATGAACGGCCTGTTCCTGTCGGTTTCAGCCACAACGAACGGCGGTATGGACCTGTTCGGCAACTCATTGATCAGCTATGAGGAGGATTACATACTGCAGGTGCCGGTGATGATACAGATTATGCTCGGTGCCATCGGTTACCCGGTATTGATAGAAGTCCGTCGTTTCCTCCGGTCGCGCAAACGGAATTTCCGTTTTACGTTGTTCGCCAAAATCACGACGTTCACTTATCTGGCGCTCTTCCTCGTGGGGACGTTCTTTATCTTCGTCATGGAATCATCGAACTACTTTTCGCAGGACTCATGGTTCAAAACGTTGATGAACAGCATGTTCGCCTCTGCGACTACACGAAGTGGTGGGCTGACGACCGTCGATCCGAGCCTGTTCAGCGATGCAACACAGCTTGTCATGAGCGCCCTGATGTTCATCGGTGCCTCCCCAAGTTCCGCCGGGGGTGGCATAAGGACGACCACATTCGCACTGCTTATCCTGTTCCTCATCTCATTCAGCCGGGGACGCAAGGATATCCGCATCTTCAACCGTGAAGTCGACGGTGAGGACCTGCGCCGTGCATTCGCCGTCATCATACTGGCAGTCTTCCTGGTATTCAGTGGCATCATTTCAGTAGTCCTGTTTGAGGGCGGGCGCTTCGACTTGATCGATATCATATTCGAAGTCACCAGTGCATTCGGTACGACCGGCTTATCGACCGGCATTACAGGAGGTCTGACCAACTGGAGTAAAGTGGTCGTCATGATCTTCATGTTCATCGGACGGATCGGTTTCATATCCTTCCTGTTCTCGATGGGCGGCAAACAGAAGGAATTGTCCTTCCATTATCCGAAAGAACGCATCTTGATCGGCTGATAAACTTCAAATGAGAGGAGTATCCAGACATGCAGGAATTTTTCAGTGTCAGCCTCATACTGACCCAGCATCTTGGGCGCAACCTCGGCAGTGCTCCGGGCGTGACGTTGTCGAAGGTGGCCAAGTATAAGAGGGGGCTGCTCTTTGAGCAGAACCACCACGTCATCCTTGCCGACCTCGGGGGCACGATCGGCATCGATCTGGATTACATCACCCCGCGCAACCCTGCCATCACGGCGATGAACTATATGGATTATGGCTTCGGCGTGTTGAACCATAAGGACATGGACAACATTTCACGGCTCAGGCGTTCTTTGAGCTTTTCGAAGTTCCCGTGGATGAGCTGCAACATCACCCATCCGGCCACAAAGGAACCGTTTTTTGGGGAGCCGTACGAAATCTACAGGACCAACGGCATGAAGCTCGCCATCCTGGGCGGCTATGCCGGCACCTACGATCCGTCCCGCAGTAACGGTGAGCAGGATCTCCACATCTCAAATCTCAGCAGCTCGATCAAACGCTGGCTCAGATACATCTATGACACCGAAAATCCCGACTACGTAATCGTATGCCTCGCCGATGCCGACGATACGATCAGCCGGGTCATCCACGATATGGAAGGCGTCGGCCTTCTGATTACCGGCAGCTGTGGCGCAGCATCATATGAGGAGAACCACCATGACTCTTATTCTGCGGAGGATGAACGGCATATCCCGAGATACCACCACCATCACACCGGCAAGGTGATGCATGTAGAGCTCAACTTCAAGACACGCACCACCACATATGAATATTTAAGCCATTCCGTCTCCCGCATCGACCGTGAAGTATCCCAGCTCCAGGAAGACCACCGTCTTCTTGATCTGGTCCACTATCACTTATAGAAAGACGGCACAGACGATAAAAGAGCAGCGCCCCCGCAGATTATGCAGGCCGCTGCTCTTTGTTTTGGCAAGGGATGTGCGGAGTCGGAAGTCTAACTCCCGTTCGTCTGGTCGACGAAGGGGAATTGGCCATCTAACTCTCGTTCGTCTGGGCAACGAAGGCGAATTGGGTGTCTAACTCTCGTTCGTCTGGTCAACGAAGGCGAATTAACCCTCTAACTCTCGCTCGTCCGCACAGCGAAGGGGAATTAACGACTTCCCATCCCACATCACGAAAAAACCCGCTACACTGCATCTCGCAGCATAACGGGTCGGGGATTATTCTTCGACGATTGTATACCTTTTATGGTTGACTACAGTCTTTTCAAACATTTCATGCTCGTCGAAATTTTTATCCATCGTAATATCGACGATGACAGAGTTGTCGTTGACTTTCTCAACTCTTCCTTTCATGCCTTGAAATTCTATGATATTCCCTACTTGTGCTGCTACCACTTCTGTTTCTTCATCCATGCGTCAAACCTCCACTACCAATGATGTAAGATATTATACTAGATATGCGGCAATATTGAAAGTGTTCGGGCATCCCATTATCTGTCAGGCGTCCGGTGTACCCTGCGCCTTATTATCCGGTACCGTGACCGCTTCAGGTTCCTGCTTAGAAACGGTGGCGTTCGACGCTTCTTGCGAGTCATCAGGCCGCCGCTTCTTCAGCTTGTTCTCTGGCTGTCTGCTCTTGGCTATGATCTTGCGCGTCTTCTTCACCTTCTTCTTATCCTGCTTGACCTGTTTCTTGAGGTCATACGGGTGATAGGCGCCGATTTCGACCATATAGTCCGCAATCCGGGAATGTTGGTTGATCGCCTGTGTAAGCTGTCGCCTCAGCACGTCGCGCACTTCCGGGGAAATCGTCTCCGTCAACGCGACCGAATAGGCCCGGACGGCCGATTTGGATGAGACGAGCATTTCATGTACGATGAGCTCATCCTTTTTATTGCCGGTATGTTCCATAATATCATCAAATTCCATTACTGCAGCCTCCCTAAAAGATAAAGGACATGGGCCCTCTATGGTAACAGTGCTTCTATTTCTTCAATGGCTTTCTCGGATATCTGCTTTTCCTTCCTGAGCAGCGATCTGAGCTTGGGATCATCCACCAGGGATTCCAATACGTGCGCCTTCATTAGAGATGCTTTTCTGAGCGTCACGATTTCGTGCAGTTCCAGCGTTTCATGCACGCCGAGTGGCACTTCGGTCTTGTCGCTTTTAGCCATGGTCAGCCTCCTGTTGGTATTTATGCATAAGGATAACATGCTTCTTGCCATTATACGATAATCTTGCCAGAAATCATAAAATTCAATCTTCAGGGCCGTATATCTTCCTCAACTTCACCCGTGCCGAAGCCCTCCAGTTTTTGACACTCGATGTACTGAAACCGGCAACAGAGGCGATTTCACGTACCGTAAAGCCTTTCAATGTATAGGTCAGCCACAGCATCTCCCGGTCATCGAGGACCCGGCGGGCGCTGTCGTAATGGAGGTCGGGCATGTCATCGTCAGCCCCGGTGTCCATCCCGGCATCACTGTCGGCACTGACATGTGAAGTATAGCGCGATACTTTGCGGATTTCATCGATCATCCGCTGCTGGATGCGCGTATAGACGAACTGGGATTCAGTCGCCCCTTTGCCTTTTACGGCATCGAAGGCAGTCAAGGCAGAGTAGACGGCAAGCCGGCCGACCTGCATATAATCATCTTTGTCATATTGGATGTTCAGTTTATTCATGATGCTGTGGATCATCGGTTCATACCGTTCTATTTGTTCATTCATATGAGTGTCCTATAACGCATCGATGCATCAGTTATTTCCGGATAAAACAATCATATGATGAAACGAATCAATCCGCCCGAGGCATAAACACGAATAGGTCGACTTAACTTCTCATTAAATTAACATTTTATTAAATATTGTTAATTATATGTTAAATAAAAGCCGTTTGGTGTATAATCTAAAGATCAACACATTGAAGAGGTGACCCATGATACCATCACTACTCAACCCGGGGATCTGCTGCATTGAACCAGTCGAACACCCCGAGTTTCTCTGCGAAGCGGTTTACCATGACCGCGTACTGCCCTCGGTCAAACCAAGTGAGGATCTGATTGATGAACTGCTGGTCTATTGCCACGGTACAAACTTAAAAGCGAGGCGGGCCCATCTGAAAGCCGCCCATGACATCCATCGGCTCGGTCCGATTGTCATAGACGAACGCATTGGTTTTACATTGTTCCCCGTAACGGTCTCACGCCGCCGCAACCCCTGCTGGGTGAACTTGCATCAGCTGCTTGAATTCAGGCCTGGGACAGAAGGGACGGAAATACGCTTCAACCATGGTATGATGAAATGGATAGATGCTGATTATAAATTGTGCGAAAAACAATATGCCAAAGCATTGAAAGTACTCGACCGCTCCACTAAAATACGGGAGCAGAGTGCGCTTTACACCACACGACAAGAGGGTGCGCGGCTCTTGCTGTAGAATGCAGGCACTCGGCGGAAAGGGGGGGAGGCTATGGAGATTCTCGCAGCAGGCGGCATCTATATGAAAGATGACTCGACCTTCACAGGTGGCCATGTCATCGCGATCTGCCTCGGCAGCCACTCGACCCATCGGGTCCGGCTGCACACTAACCTCAGCAGTGATTCCACGAAGACGCCCCCACTCTTGAAATACCTCCGCCAAAACGGGGTGGATCCAAGCTCAGCCGCACGCGTTTCGGCGCCATACGGCACCATCACCGGTGATGCTGTGACGCCATCAAGCAACGTCTTTGAAACGGTGCGCCGGGAGCGTATGCGAAAGCAGATGAACTATGACTGTCTCATCCTGTCCACCGATATATCGGAGCGCGACTTCAGATGGCTGACGACAGAAGCCAGCCACCGCAACATTCCGGTGCTCGTCTTTACATGCGGAGAGTACCCGGTCCATACTGGAGGGGACATCGAAACGATCCACCTCGATGATTCCGGCATCCCGGACTATGCCGGTCATATGAAAGAGATTACAGCCGTCCTCCTTGAGAAGGGATGGATTTCCGATCATCCCGTCACCAGAAGCCTCAGAGACCAAGTGCTACACCCGTCCATCGCAGTGCTACGCACCATCGGACAGCTTCTGCTGTTCGGTATAATGACCGGCGCAGTGCTACTTGGTATATTGTATCTGCTTGGACTGCCCGGCCAAGGTGATGGACATCAGGCGGAGATAGCACCAAAGCAATCTGTCGATCATCCTGACTGCAGTACAGTGGCGGCATGCACAACGCTTGGCGACCAACATCTGGACGCACTCGATGACTACATCGATATAGAAGATACAAAACATCTATTCGTCGAAAACCGGAGCCAGGTCGATTATCTGACATATCCCGTTGAAGATATGACGCTCGGGGCGCCGGAAGTGCACCAGTCGCTGCCGTTTGGAGATGAAGCGGCGTTTACAGAAATCTGGACGCGCTTCACTCATTTCTTTCCTGCCCGTGAGATCTCTGACGTCAATGCTTTCAAGCTGTTTTCGGATGGTGAAGGCAATACGCTTGCCTATGTAGACGTCAAGCCTTCTGGCACCACGCTGGCGATGGATATACGTGATAACCATGCGAAGCCGGGCGAATACCGGACGCTGATCCATGAGTTCGCCCACGTCTGGTCATTGCCGGTCGAAGACTTCAAGGACGACAGCACTGATGTGGCATCATTGAAGGAAGGGACTTTCATGAAAGCCTATACCGAACGATTCTGGTCCCAGTATGGTGAGGAATGGATTGACAACAAGTATAAATCGGATCCTGAACGGGAAGCGTTCTACAACAGCCATATCACTCATTTTCATGAGCCATATCAGGCGACAAATCCGAAAGAGGATTTTGCGGTGACATTCGTTAAATTCGTCACCGAACCGATGCCGGAGGGGCAGCAGCTGAAAGATGTTAAAATACGGGCGCTGTATGAACATCCGGAATTGGTCGCACTGCGGGCGACGATACTTGAGAACATGGTGGACTACGAAAAAAATAATTGATCGTTTTTTCAATAAATGAATGAATATGCATATATTAGGGTATTAAAAAGTGTCAGAAAAATCATTGGGAATAAAACTCGCTTGCACCATTTTATGACAAAATCATCAAACCATTTGCCGTTTGTCAATAAGGGTGAAACACAAAATAAACGTTTCTTGGGCGCAGTCACTGAGAATTAGAGCGACTTTTTCCTCTAATTATATTGTGCACAATATAGTTTTGTGTATAATGGTAAGTGTCTGAGTAAATGTTAGGAATGGCGGGCAGATAATATGAGCGAAACAACAAATGATGTAAACATACGGAATGTGTGCAGATACATTTTTATGCTGAATGCAAAAATCGATCATTTAGCTGAGTTCAAGACTGAATTGGGCACTTTATCCAGGGAACAGCTCTATATCGTTGAAATGATTTCAGAAGAGCCAGGACTTACACAAAAAACGATTATAGGCCGATTGAATAAAGAGCAGACTTCAGTCTCACGAGCCGTCCAGACTCTGGTGGACCAAGGTTATATAGCCAAACGGCGCAACGAGAATGATATGCGTGCGTCCCATCTCGAAATGACCGATGCAGGAAGCGAAGCATTGGCAGAATTGGAACCTTCGATCTGCGAACTTAGTGAAAATGTTGTGGAAGAGTTGAATGACGAAGAAAAACGCACATTGATGGATACCTTACGTAAAATTCAAGTTCAATAACCCTCTCCAACTTCTTGGAAAGGGTTTTTTTAATGCAGAAAAACGGGTCATAAAAAAATTCCAAGGGAGACTCCCTTGGATTTTTTATGTCTACAACGTGCGTTCCATATATATGTGCGGAATGCCCGCATCCTCGAATTCCTCTGAAGCTACTTCATAGCCGAGCTTCCTGTAGAAATCAGCGGCATGGACCTGCGCGCCGAGTCTCGCTTTGGCATAGCCCGCTTCCCGGGCATGCTTATGGACGAAAGCCATCAGCTCCCGGCCGTATTTCAATCCGCGTGCTTCAGGCAGCACCGCCATGCGTTCGATCTTGATCAATCCGTCGCCTGCCGGGCGATATCTGACGGTGCCGACGGGTGTATCTGCTGTCAGCAGGATATGCGTCGATGTATCTTCATATTCGTCTATTTCCCGGTCCATCGGCACATTCTGTTCTTCGACGAAGACGCGTTTACGGATTTCGAGGCACTGGTCGTACATCTTTTGGCTGTCTGCCACTTTTATTTCCATCAACATTCTCCTTACATCGCATTTTTTCTTCTGATGGCAGTGAACTGCCAAAATACCCGCATCTGTTCGAGGTTCCAGTATTCCAGTCCAAGGGAAAGCGCTGGAGGGGTATTGAACTTGAACCCGCTCGCCTCAGCGGCAGCCAATGCCAGATACTGGATGTGGGGACGCAGATTTTTGAAGGGTTGGGACAATCTGCCGTCCTCTCCGCGGATCCAGTCCATCGGGAAGGTGAGTTCGAATATGTTGATCTGCTTGTATATTTCAGGCAACGCGATGAGATAGCATGCCGCATCCACTTCAGCATTGGATTCAGACTCTGCAAAATAGCCCTTTATCGACAGATACATCTCCTTATGGTCATGGTTCTGATAAAAATACCTATCCTCCGGCTGTGCTTCTCCGCTGCGCTTGATCTGATCTTCCAGGTAATCGAACATCTCATTGATGTTCGTTTCCTTGTCGTAAGTCCTGCGCATCATCATCCCTCCTAGACCCCATCATATGAAGGGGTTTCCTGTGTGTTCTCCTCATAGTAAGGTTCCTGTGTTTCTTCTTCGTAATATGGAGCCGCATCTTCCTGATACGGTTCCTGCGTTTCTTCTTCGTAGTACGGTTCCTGTGTACTTTCTTCATATTGAGGCGCAGTGCTATCTTCTACGGATGGCTGTTCTGTAGTCGGCTCCTCATCGGTGAATTCTGGGTTCATATCCCTATCGGGCGCTTCAACTGACTCTTCATCCTGACCTTCTTCCGTATTGAAGCCATTGCCGAGCTGGCTATCATAACCTTCCCGCATGAAGTAGGGCGGTTCTGCCGCCTGGTAGTCTTCAAGCTCCGTGCCTTCTATAAATTGGTAGGGCACGATCATCTCCGACAGCCGGATGTTGATCAGGTCATATGGATCAGGCGCTTCAAGACCGAGCACTTCCCTAAGCGTTTCTGAAATGCGGTACAGATGCTCTTCGTTCGCCCAGTAGAAGTAGGCGCCGTTTTGCTGGAACCAGAAGTCGCTTCCTTTGATCTGTGTCGTGTTGAAGTTGATGTCGTTGAAGGAGTAGTAGGCAGCAAGGCTACGGATCGTCTTCGACTCCATATTGTGTTTTGTATTATCTGCGACGACTTCTATCAGTTCGTCAAGCTTTGACAGTGCGCCCGTCGATTTGGCCTTTGATAGGATCGCCTGGACCAGCTCCAATTGGCGTTGGCCACGGCCAAGATCACTGTCGACTTTACGATTCCTTACGACTGCTAATGCTTCTTCACCATTTAGAGTTTGTTTACCCTCTTTCAGCTCGATTTTTCCTTTATCTTTTGAATTTTGTTCGCTCATTTCAAATGGAACATCGAATTCTACTCCACCAAGTGCATCTACAATGTCCACTACAGCATCCATATTGGTCCGAATATAGAAATCGACTGGAACATTGAGGAGCGACTCAACGGCGCGCATAGACCCATCTGGGCCGCCTTCACGATGGGCATGAGTAATTTTATCGAAATAATTTTCTTCTGGGAAGTAGGTTAGCGTGTCGCGCGGGATGCTGACAAGTTTCACTTCCTCCTGATCTTTATCAAAAGTAGCTAGAATCATCGTATCCGTACGATAATCCCCCTTACCCATATCCTCACGTCTGTTGCGTGACTCACTTTCATCAATACCAAGGATTAAAATTGTAAAACTATCCATTTCTGGGTTGATATCTTCGATTCTCAATTCTGATCGGTCCCGATCAGTAGCTTCAAATGATTCCGAAACGCCTTTTTCGAAGGAATTAAAAAGGTTGTAGATGTAGGTACCGATTACTACAAGCGCTATAAGCAAGGCGATAAGAATACCGTAAAAAATTTTTCTTTTCATAATCAATTTGACTCATTTCTTTTAATTTTAGTCTGTAATCTCTGGTACTATCCAATAAGTATAATATGAAAGGGGAAGGAAAGGGAATTGGTATGTTTAAAGTAATTTTAACATAAAATTTTTTCCTATGAATTTTCTTTCGATAATTCAATAGATTTAAAACTGCTTTTGCTTTACACTAGATTAGTAATTTTAAATAAATTAATATCTGATAGACACCCAACTAGAAAAAGTATCGTAACAAGGAGTGCAAATAGATTGGCAAAGTTTAGCTACGTCGTATTTTGGCTACGTGCAATTTCATGTCTAAGTATAGTGATGATTCATTCTATAACTACAACTTTTTACAAATTTGATATTATGGATCATCCTTTTAGATTAAGAGTTTTTCAGCTTTTGTTAATGTTTAGCACCCCTACTTTTGTATTCATTTCAGAATTCTTATTAGCTAAAAGGCAAGGCATAAGTTTGAAAAAAGGTTTTTTTAAAAATAAACTGCTTTATTTAGGGTTACCTTACATCATAGTGAATTTCGG
Source organism: Salinicoccus jeotgali (assembly GCF_039538805.1). Taxonomy (GTDB): domain Bacteria; phylum Bacillota; class Bacilli; order Staphylococcales; family Salinicoccaceae; genus Salinicoccus; species Salinicoccus jeotgali. The sequence goes on from NZ_BAABCK010000061.1 coordinate 19,089, forward strand.
GCTTGCATTCATATATAGTAAACCAGGAGATGTACATAGTTACCTAGAAACATTATTCCAAATGATGTTCAGAGGAGGTACAGTGACTTATTTTATAGTTATTATCATCCAGTTCTATATCCTTCACTATTTATTTGCAAAATATTTGATAAGATTCAATCCATTCATCATTATCTTGTTATCATTAGCCATTTCAAGTGGTTATTGGGCGCTTCGTGATTTTATGATCCCATTGGATCTACCAGTATTACATATGATATGGGAGAGAGAAGGGTGGATGATATTTGTTGGATGGCTGATATATTTTTCTTTAGGATTCTATATAGGTAACTATTATGAGGCCTTCATAAGTAATATAAAAAAATTCACTATACCTATAATTCTATTGTTTACTTTTGCGACCATTTTCATGATTTATAATTACTATTCTGGAGCGATATCAATAGTAGAGTCTAAAAGGGCAGATATACCATTTTATTGCACGTCAATTATTTTATTGTTTTTTTTAGTCTCTAGTTATATAAACTATCTACCAAAATTTATATTGTTTATCAGTAACTATTCATTTTCAATTTATCTTACACATTACTTTTTTGTGCATAGACTAGGACAACTTAGTGATAGTCCTGAGACAAATATTATTTTCACATTTATTTTAACTGTTACACTTTCCTTACTTACAGCTCAAATATTTAATGCTTTTAGATGGGGGAAATTTATAGTTGGTGGAGTAGGTAAGTTAAAATATGAGGAGGTAGTCGGTAGAAATTATTAATAGAATAATTGGTTGAATTGAATAGATATCGATAGTATGGATTAATCTTTCATAAGTATGCTGGGTGGCACTATAATAAAAAGAATGAATTCTTAATCGTGTTTTAAAAATTGAACACCTAGACTCGATTTTGAGTCTAGGTGTTCATTTAACCTTTGTATTTTTATACCATTATATTGATAATAAGGATTGCCATTAAAAAGTATATTAGTATTATAGCGATTATGAGGCCTAGTATTTGGTTTTTTATTTATCTATTCTAGTTATTTTTATCATTTTACTGATGATTGGCACATGCAGAAGCATAAACTTTATTACTTTTAAGATTCTGAGAAAACGTTTCGGCTCTTGAATAAGCCGATACAGCCATTCAAGTTGAAGTGTAATCCAAATCTGAGGCGCCCGTTTTACATTGCCTGACATCACATCCAAAGTGCCCCCGACACCTATAAAAATTCCTTTGCTGAAATAATCGATATTATCATAAATCCATTTCTCTTGACGCTCCATGCCGAGAGCCACCAGAATGATATCGGGATTACTGTTAACCATTGAGGCTATAAATTCTTCGCTTGTGATATCGGCGTAACCATGCTCGTACCCCGCAATGATAAGCCCTGGAAACTTCTTGCGGGCGTTTTCTACAGCTTTTTGGTTTGAATCTTTTTTTGCGCCAAGGAAGAATACGCTATGACCTTTTTGGGCAGCATATTCTAGCATGGCATGAGTTACATCCACACCGCTTAGGCGCTCTTTTAGAGGCATCCCACTTATTTTGGCAGCGTTTATGATGCCTATACCGTCTGGTAGCACATAATCTGCAGATTCTACATGCTGCTTGAATTCAATAGATTCTCGTGTCCTTATGACAAACTCAGGATTTGCCGTAACAATGAAACATTTCCTTTCCTCTTCAAGAAATGGATAGATTGTTCGATTTAAAAAAGAGTCCATTGATGCATTGACGAAATCGATTCCCATTATCGGTGTGGTTACGTAATGATTATTCATAAAATGCCTCAATCCTCATTGATGAGTTGACTTTCGTGGACCCATACAAGATTTTTTTCTCCATCGATGACTCCTTTGTACCAAACATTATTGCCAATTAAATTAGTCTCATCAATATAAAATCTGTAATTTTTATATTTCTCAAGTGATTTATATATATATTGCTTTTTGCCTCCCCACGGTTCAGAACTTGCGGAACCTTTCCCTTGGACTTTCATTGTTTTATCGTCACTATCCACATATACATGAGAATGCATGGATAATTCGGTAGCCTTTACCCATCCGACCACTCCGTCTACGCCACTTGGACGTGTGCTAAGCAAGCAATATTTCTCGAATCGGTAGGTGGCTTCCCGCTTAATATAATAAACAGTATCTTTATATTTTTGAACTGGTATTTTATCATCGGCTATACTTGGTGCTTTATATATATAAGTACTTTTACTGGTAAAATGTGCAAGTTTGCTAGTCGGGACGACCGTATAATCATTGGAGACATCCAGTTCTTCTTCATCATCCATGACCAACAAATTTCCCAGTTGTCTATAAGTTGTATCGTTTCCGTTTTGTTCCATCATACGGGCGCGGTATGCGTCGCGTTCTTCTTTGGACATCTCCTGCCATTTATTAAGGAATGATTCGTAGAGAGGGATGACATCGTTCACTTCACCAAAAGCTTTGACGCGCCCAAACTCAAGCCATAATATTTTGTTGCAGAAGTTTTTGACTTGGTTGATGGAGTGACTGACAAAAATCATCGTTTTGCCCTGTTCTTTGAATTCATTCATTTTTTTAAGACTTTTTTCCGAAAATGCACGGTCACCGACTGATAGTGCCTCGTCTATGATCAGGATATCCGGATCAACGTTGACGCTGATGGCAAAACCGAGCCGGGACTTCATCCCGCTTGAATATGATTTGACCGGCTGGTCTATAAACCCTTCCAGCTCAGCGAAAGCAATGATGTCAGGTTCCAATTCACGGATTTCATCGCGCGAAAAACCGAGCATCAGACATTTCAACTCGATATTATCGCGTCCCGTCAAATCATTATTCAAACCGGCAGCAACTGCTATCAACGAAGTCTGTCCATTTACAGCAACTTCACCTTTGGATTGGGGTACAATGCCTGCAATGATGTTTGATAAAGTTGATTTGCCGGAACCATTTATGCCGATGAAACCTACGACGTCCCCTTCTTCTGCTTCGAAGTCGATGCCGCGCAAGGCATGAAAAACCTCCCCGTGGGATCTGGGTGAGATCAGATCCAATATGCGTTCCTTCTGGTTGTCGTATAACTTATAATGCTTTTCTAGGTTTTTGGTTATGATAGTTTTTGTCATATATATCCCTCTTATAGATAATCAATGAAATTACGTCTGAATTTGACATGCAGGATTGAACCGATGGCTAATATGACGAAAATAAGGCTCCAGAAATACAATGTCAGTTCCCAATGCGTGACCAGATACCACTCGGTGCCGAAAAACACTGAACGGTAGCCTTCGATGAGGTAGACGAGAGGGTTCAGTCTCATCAACTGCATCAAAAGCGGAAAGTCCGACAGGAGTGACAAGGGCCATAAGACTCCTGATAAGTATAAGCCCATGCGTAACAGGGAGCTCAGTAACATATGTACATCCCGGACAAGCGTGGATAGCGTAGAGGTGATCAATGAAAACGAAAATACGAGCGCATATGTACCAAATATGAAGTAGGGCAGCTGCAGATAATAGATGTTGATGTAATAACCCGCTAACTGAAAAACGATAAAGACAATGCCGAGCATGATAATATGTGTATAGAACTTTGAGAATATCGCAATGTTGGGTATTAGACTCAACGGGAAATTCATTTTTGAGAGCAATTTCAAACGGGTGTAGATGGATTTGGATGCTTGGACAGTGCCCTGGAAAAAGAACGTCCATAATATGAATCCGACAAATAACCAGAAGAAGAACGGAACTTCTTCTCCTCCCATTTCTATCGGTTCTCGCTTCCGCAATGTAGAGAAGACGAACCAGTATATTAGTATACTGATTAAGGGGGTAAGTATTTCCCATACTGTCCCCAGATAGTTATTCTGATTTTTACTTTTGACGTCGTACATGGACAGCCGTCTTACAAGATAAAAATGATTCAGCTGTTCCCTCAATACTATCAATATTGATTTCATCTCTTTTTCACAACCATTTCCTTCATCGTTGTTGAATTATACAATTTAAGATTCCAAATGACAAATAATCCTGTCGCTGACACGTTTTGCAGCTTCTCCATCTTCAAGAGCACAGAAACGTGCACGAAACGCAGCAGTGGAATAGATCTCGTTGAAATCCGTCGTTTCGGTCATCTTTATTGTCTCGATCAAGTGCTCGGTCGTCTCGACTAGCGGACCGGGTGCCATTGTTTCAAAATCGAAGTAGAAGCCCCGGACATTTTCCCTGTAATGCTCAATATCATACGTATAGAAGATCATCGGCCGCTTGAGATTCGCATAGTCAAAGAACACCGAGGAATAATCTGTGATGAGTAAGTCAGAGACTATATACAGATCTCTTACATCTTCGTAGGCAGAAACATCATAAAAGAAGTCTTTATACGACGAAAGATCTAGGTTCTCTGCAACCAAGTAATGAAGCCTCAACAGGACGATATAATCGTCGCCGAGCTCTGCCTGCATTTTTTCTACGTCAAATTGCAGGTCAAACTTGTATTTACCGCGTTCATGATAGGAGTCATCACGCCACGTTGGTGCATAGAGTATGATTTTCTTATCGATGGGAAGCTCTAGTTTGGTGCGGATATAGTCTTGGAACAGCGGATTATCATTATTGAACAAATGGTCATTTCTCGGGTAACCTGTTTCAAGCGTTACGCCATAGAAACGAAAAGCGCGTTTAAAGATCTCGGTCGAGTAGGAGTTTGGTGAAATGAGATAATCCCATTTGCTTGATTCGGCTGTAAAGTTCCGTTTATATTTGTCTGTATCAGTTCCGGGCATGAGGACACTGTTGATATCAGTGCCGAGTTTCTTCAATGGCGTCCCATGCCATGTCTGTAGGTATAGGGTGTCGTCGGGCTTTGGGATCCACAGCGGCAGACGGCTGTTCGTCACCCACAAAGCTGCTTTGTTCATATAAATCATCCAACTAGGTGTAAAACGCGTTACGTAAGGAATGTCCAATGTTTTAAATACTTTCCTATGGCGACGATCAGCACTCCAGAGTAACCGGTAATCTGGATAGTGGGCGGTCATATATTCATAAATTGCCCGTGGGTTATCGCTGTACTGTTTGCCAAGGAAACTTTCGAATATGATTAGCCTGTAATCTTTATGGAAAGACTTTCCGAGCAACCAAAACAATATTTTGTAGAACTTCAACAGAATCACTTTTAATGTTTTCATAGTCACCACACCGTTAATAATAGTATTATGTATATGATATAATTTGTTATGATATACTTTTTACATCGCCATCATATTAGCATATCAAAAATATTATACCATTATCATGGTATAGTAGGGAGGCACACTATGAAAAAAGTAATTACTTATGGCACATTTGATTTACTTCATACCGGCCACATCAATATTCTGAGACGTGCAAAAGAACTCGGTGACTATCTCATCGTGGCAATCTCAACCGATGAATTCAACATGCTTAAGCATAAGCAAGCATACTATCCTTTTGAACAGCGGAAGCAGATTCTAGAAGCTATACGCTACGTGGATGAAGTCATCCCAGAAAATGACTGGGACCAGAAGATCCAGGATGTCAAGGCACATGAGGTCGACATCTTCGTCATGGGACATGACTGGGAGAGCGAATTCGACTTTTTGAAGGACTATTGCGAGGTCATCTATTTACCACGTACCGAAGGGGTTTCGACGACAAAAATCAAACATGATCTGTCTCATCGAAATGATTAAGGAAGCGGCACTCGCCATCTATCTGACGGCCGTCCGCACCGTCTTCCGCTTGTGCCGTCTCGCGCCGCTCCAGCACAAGACGGTCATGCTTGCTTCGTTCGGTGACAATATCCAGGTGGTGGCAAGTGAAGTGTCAGCACAGACGGATTCACGAGTCGTCATTCTAAAGGAACCCGGGTGTCGGCAGAAGTTCGACAGCATAGCGAGTCGAAATATCATCCGTTTTTCACCAGCCCGACCCAGCAACTGGCTAAAAGGCCTATACCACCTCGCCACGGCGGAGGTGGTTTTCGTCGACAACTATCATTTGATTCTAGCCGCATGCGACTTCCGGCAAGAAGCGGTGTGCGTCCAATTGTGGCATGCCAACGGGGCAGTCAAAATGTTCGGTTTGTATGATAAGACAGCATCGGACAGACCAAAATCGGCTATCCGGCGCTTCAGGCAAGTATACAGTCGTTTCCATAAAGTGGTCGTGAGTTCAGATGAGATGGCTGGTATTTTCAAACGAGCCTTCGGCCTTGATGAAGCTAACATTCTCAAAACCGGGGTGCCTCGAACAGATTTCTACCGCTCGACACAACGCGTGAAGAAGGCTCGGGAGGAGATGGAGATGTCACTACCGCAGCTCCGTGATAAAAAGGTGTTGCTCTATGCACCGACATTCCGAGATTCAGACTTCACCATTGATAGCCTGCCGCTCGACCTCGAAAAAATGAAGGATGCGCTCGGCACGGATCATCATCTACTTATCCAGTTGCATCGCACGGTGCAACTTGTGGATACATATAACTCCGATTTTGTCACCCACACTTCCGGAAAATATGACATTGCGTCACTGCTGAGCGTCGCGGATCTCCTCATTACGGATTATTCGTCGATTCCATTCGAGTTCTCTATGCTCGGCAGGCCGATGCTTTTCTTTGCCTATGACCTCGAGCAATACAAGGTGACACGAGGTATTTGGTTTGAATATACCGCCATGATGCCGGGGCCGGTCGCTCGTACCACAGATGATGTAATACGGCACATTAAAGAGAATCATTTTGATTATTTAGAGGTCGCAAGCTTTGATGCTATCTGGAATAAATATGCAACTGGAAATGCTTCAAAGAACCTTGTGGAAGTACTATATAAGAAGACGCCAGAAGAAATTTAGTTTCTTCTGGCGTCTTCTTAATTACTTTTTAATGTAGATGGAGAAACACTTTCTTTTTTAACGGACTCAATAGAACTAATAGAAGGAACTCTAAAGTTGGGTACATTACCAACAATGAATTTTCCTAGAGAAAATCGATTAATTATATATGCAAAACAAATTGAGAGAGTTATTCCAAGTATACTTTTGTAAAGAATATCGTAAAAGACAATCTCATGTAACATTCCCATTCTATTCATGAACGCGAGATGTAGCAAATAGATACTGAACGAATAGTTGCTTATGAAAACTATAAATCTAGGAATATTTACTATATAAGATTGTATTAAGAAGAACAATAATAACACGGCAGTGGTATAAATAGGTGTATCCAACCTCTTTGATCCAATGGCGCTGTTAAGGCCTGTAGTGTGGGTATAAAATACAATGAGAATGCTCATGAGAAATAGCGTGATAATAGGGAAAGTATAATTTTTGATGGTCGATGTGAACTTCTCATAGTAGATTCCAATATAATATCCAAGAACAAAATACGTTAACCATCCAAAAAATATCGTCTGTCCCTCTTTCCCCCACAGAATGCCACCAACAAAATTCTCAGGAGATGGATAAATCAATCTTATTCCCCAATAAATGGAGGTCAATATGATTGAAATTATGATAATAGGAATAGGTGGTAGTTTTCTCAGATACTTTGAAAATAGATAATGCAAGATATAAAATTGAAAGATTATAACGATAAAGTAGGTCACTGAATAACCTCGTATTGATACAAGCAGAAAAGCATCTATGAATTCCATAAGTGTCTGTGGGGAATGGCTACTAAAAGTCCAGTATATATTAAGGAACACATATGGTAGCCCTAAATACAATAGACGCTTTTTGAAGAATCCTCTTTTAAGTTTATCTCCATACATATGTGCAATAAGGAATTCTGAAATAAATACAAAAGCAGGCGTACAGAACATAAGGTAGATTTGGAGATAGGTTGGCCACTCATTTTTGACGAGTTGAGGATTGTTTGAGAGTGTCAAAGAAACACTATGTATAATGACAATACCGATACACGCAATAGAACGAAGCCAAAATATCTCCGGTAATATTTTTTTCATTTATTTACTCCTTTGCATCATAATGGTTAATGATTATCAACGTGCCATAGAAATTACAGTTTGTGTCATCGTATTCATTTATAGAGCTCCCGAATAAGGGAGCTCTATAAATATTCAAAAACTCTTTTGGTTTATTATATCAACAACAGCATCATATATCCTCTTACGGTTATTATGGTCACGGTACTTAAATACACCTGACAAATCAAAGTCTTTGGGGGCGAAATTGCTCTCAATATAATATTCTATGGTATCTATGAGTTTATCTTCTGTTTTTGCTACGTCACCTATAAAAGTTTGATGTAGTGGACGAAGCATACCTTGTCTAAAGAATTTTTGTGCATCAAAATGATAGTAAATGACAGGCTTATCCATGAGTTTAAAATCAAAGCTTACACTCGAATAGTCTGTGATGAGAAGAGCATGTTCTTTTAACATGCTTTGAACACTCTTTTCCCCTAAACGCATGAAATGAATATTACTTCCTAAGTCCAAGTGTTCAGAATTGAAATAAGTTTGAGAACGATAATGAGGATAAAAGTTAAGTTGAACATTGTTATCTTTAAGTATTCGATTTAATCGTTCATTATGAATCAGATTATAATATTTTTGATAATACTCGCTGCTTATGAATTTCTCATCACTATTAATCCAATCTCGCCATGTTGGCATTAGAAGAATATCTCGACTTTGATTCTTGTAAGGAAGTAGGTCAAAACGAGCTAGTCCAGTAACTGCAATTTCTTCATCGCTGTAGCCCATTTTATTTTTAACAACATCTTCTTTTTCAGGTTCACTGCTTACAATAAATAAATCAAAAGGTATATCATAGTATTTTTTGTTATACTCTACTGGTTTTCTTCCTAGTACTCCATGTTGAAGAAATACTTTAATGGTATCTTCGTAGTGGAAAAATCCTCGTGCGGTTTTATACGGCAGAAGATTCTCCAAGTCATGAGTTCCCAATAAAACACCAGCTTTAAAAGATACATAATAATGTAATTCTGAACCGAAAGCCAAAACATTTTTCTCATTTTTAATTTTTTGGTAATCCTGTGCAGTATCTTCAATAACATAATATGGCTCAATATCCGTGTTTTCTTTTAGCCACTTAAATAAAGCGTAACCATTGTCTTGAGCAGTATCATATCTTTCTCCTAGGAGCCACACGTTCATATCCTTTCTCTCTGTGGAGAGGGGGATTTTTACGTTTGCCGGGACTTTAAAGGACTCTAGCTTTAAATTGTCAAAAGGGGTCGTCGTAACCAAGTGATAATGAAGGTTACCTTCACTATCCTGAACATTATGGCTGGCATAATAGTTATCTTTTTTATACTTGGAGAATTTGTACTTAATTTTTACTTTTCTCAGCACCTTGCCTGAGTTATGGATTATCTCAACATACACATCGAGAACTGTTTTATCTTTACTCTTAACATCGACGAAATCAACATTTTTTAAATCAATATCGAAATTATTATCGATTTTAATACGTGTAACATCTTGGGAGTACCTATCTGAAAATGATAGATAAGCCTGACTCTCAATGAATGATTCTGAACCTTCTATAAACCCTTTAAACCGAAAATTTTCTATATCGGTCACTAATCTTTTCAGACGTTTTTGTGATACTTTAAAGCCTAATAGGTTGTCACGCCTACAATAAAACCATATGTTTAATTTTTCATAATTATAAATGGTCTGAATCGAGCCATTGAATCCAAAGTTTTTTAATTTTTTTATGTCGGGTTGAAGTCTTAAAGGTTCTGGGTGATCAGTTTCTAGCATAAATCTTTTGCGTGTGATGTTATCAAGAAGCAATGAAATAGGAACATCAATTATTATTTCTGAACTAGGGCCTGAAGATGTTACTGGAACGCGAGATAATTGATTAGTGGAAGCGTCTATAATCAAAAGGGAGGCGACATCCAATTGAACTTTAAAAGAAAACTTCATTTGAAGATGCTGTTCTCTCAACTTCGCTTTGAAATCTAAGACAGGTACATTATGACTGTCAATTTCAACTTTGAAGTCTCCTCTAATTGTAGAGAAGGTTATCTTGTGTTTAGCAGTATTCATTGCGTGATCAGTACCAACATATTTCAATGGTCTCAGCTCAGCACCACTGAGCAAATATATTTCAGGTTTCCCCATATTGAGATTATCGAAGTCATTGAATTTAAGTATAGAGGGGTCCTCTGAAATATTCTCTAAAACTGTTATTTTATTATTACGCCGATTGTAAAATTAAGCTAGACACCTAAAAAGGGTCACGCGTGATACACTCAAAATGAGTTTTCCGACCAAAGAAAATCATAGGAGTGATCACGCATGACCTACACCCATATTACCACGGAC
>NZ_BAABCK010000062.1:0-34377 GCF_039538805.1 Salinicoccus jeotgali
ATTCAAGGGATTGAGTCCGCTGGAATTCAGGGCATTGGCGGCATAGAAAAACGCCTGAGAATCTCCATTCTCAGGCGGGAAACATTTATATTATTTCATCTGTCAACTTGGTAGGGTTCAGATCAATTGAGCTGCCCGGTCCTTTTTCATCGTCACTTTAATCTAAAATATAAGTCACCTAAAGCCATATAAAAATAATAAAATGCCCGATTCCTTATAAGGAATCGGGCATTTCTGGTAATTGCGCCTATGCTGATTATCACAATTCTACGATTCGGATAAGTCCCCAGCTTGGGCCTCCTGCTTTTCTTCAAGTAGGTCAAGCGCCTCTTCAATGGCTATGGCAACACCGTCCTCGGTGTTGCTTTCTGTCACTTTATCTGCGATGGCCTTCACTTCGGAAGCGGCGTTACCCATCGCTACTGCCATACCGACTCGTTTCAACATGGAGATGTCATTGAGATTGTCCCCGACTGCCATGACATCTTTCATATCAATATTCATGATGTTGGCGATATCAGTGAGTGCAATGCCTTTCTGTGCATTTTCATGAGTCAGTTCTATATTTCCTTCAGATGAAGAGGATACTGCCAGATTACCGATGTCATAGAGTTCATTCCTCGCCCGGAAAAGCTTTGGTTTGCTTGGCGAAGAGGCGAGCAGTTTCAAAATGTTCTCTTCCTCGTTCTCGAATATCGTCCTATAGTCATCTGTCTCCACCAAGGTGCCGCTTTTCAGGCGCTCTTCCATGAACCCTCTGATTCTCTTCTCGCTAGCGGGATTGTTTTCTTCCCCCGCAAGCTCCATGAAAATCTGGATATCGCGTTCCACGTCTGCCGTATAGATGGCACGGTCGGTATAGATCTGATAGAAAATATCCTCTGAGCGGAACACATCCGCCACCTTATGGACCAGTTCGGCATTCAGCGCATTCGTCGCCAGTATCTCATGGGACTCGTTGCGCACTTCTGCTCCATTCAGACATATATAAGGTAGCGGGGTGTTGAGTTGGCGTATGATGCCATGCGCTTCATAGAAGGCACGCCCAGTCGCCACGACAACCTGTATTCCCCGTTTCATCGCTTCATTGATCGCCTCCATATTCCGGCGGCTGATGTCATGGTGGGGAGTCAACAATGTCCCATCCATATCCAATGCGATTAATTTGACCATAAGCGTTCTAAAACTCCCTTATCATTTTAAATTCATTTTATCAGAAAATTCATTCATTATTCTACTTTTTATGTTTTTTCCTGAGGTTTTTAAAAAATGATGTCAATAAGTTACTGCATGTATCCTCTAATACACCGGAAGTCACTTCTGCACGGTGGTTGAACCGCGGTTCATCCAAAAGGCGCATCAGACTGTCTACTGTGCCCCCTTTAGGGTCTCTCGCCCCGTACACTACATGGGGGATGCGACTCATTATGATCGCACCTGAACACATGGCACAAGGTTCCAAAGTGACATAGAGGGTGCATGCTTCAAGCCGCCACGATCCCACTACTGCACTAGCCCGGTCAATGGCGAGCACCTCTGCATGGGTCAAGGGATTTTGTGAAGTTTCCCTAAGATTGTGTCCCCGTGCGATGACACGGCCGTCATGGACGATTACTGCTCCGATCGGAACTTCGCCGATCTTTCCTGCTTTTTCCGCTTCTTCCACTGCCAAAGCCATAAATGCCTCGTGCATGACCTTCACCGCCTCTTCTCCAGGATGAAACGTCCGTCTTCAATGATATCTACCACACTATCCAACACCAAATCGGCACCTTCCAGGTCCTCTCTACGCGATGTGCCTGATAGTACTCCAATCGTTTGGAGACCCGCTTCATACCCAAGCATCGTATCCGCCCGGTTATCCCCTACCATCACCATCTCATCCAGGGTATAACCATACTTTTGTATAAGGGGGTCAAGTATGCGCAAATCTGGTTTATGATAGGGCGAATCGTCTCCCGCTACAACATGATGGACGACCGATTCCAACGAAAATTTTTCGATGAAATACTGTGTGCTCAAGCGGCTGTCGCTGGTGACGATGATGTTTATATGCCCATTTTCTGCAAGTTGGTCAAGCACAGGGGCGGCCCCCTCGATCAACTCCATATTATTGCGCAAGAGATCGAGGTTCTCTTCGTAGAAGGCCTTCATCCATTCACCGCCGCCACTCTGATAGCGTTCGAAGCAATCTTGGATATTCTGGCCCGTTCCGCTTGCCAGTATGGAATTCGGGGCGATGCGCCCATTGATCAGTCCTAGGCGATGGGCGAGTTCATCTTTGATGTCATGACGGTCGAATTCCTCTGCAAAGGCTTCGATTGTGGTTTTGGCATAAGGCGTCCAAATTTTATGATAATCCATCAGTGTACCATCTTTATCAAACAAAATTATACGCGTCATTAAACTGCCCCAATCAGAAAAATAAGAAGGCAGTATGCCTTCTTATCATTTATTTCGTATTGCTTCCAACATTGTTACAGTCATTTTTTCAAGGTCGTATTGTGGTGCAAATCCCCACTGCCGTTCAGCTTCCGTCGCATCGATGGCGTTCGGCCAACTCTCTGCGATCCCCTGACGTACAGGATCTACATCATAGAACAGTTCGAAGTCGGGTATATGCTTTTTGATTTCATTCGCCACCATCTCAGGATTGATGCTCATCGCTGTGACGTTGAAGGCGTTGCGGTGTTCCAGATTCGAAGCATCCGCTTCCATCAGCTTGATGATCGCTTCGATGGCATCATCCATATACATCATGTCCATATTCGTATTTTTATCTATGAACGATGTATACTGTCCATTCCGGATGGCTTCAAAGAAGATTTCAACGGCATAATCGGTTGTACCGCCGCCGGGCTCCTTGACATGGGAAATGAGTCCCGGGAACCTCACGCCCCGTGTGTCCACACCAAATTTCTCATGGTAGTAGTCACACAGCAGTTCTCCCGATACTTTATTCACACCATACATCGTGGTCGGCCTTTGGATGGTGACCTGCGGGGTGTTCTCCTTCGGAGTCGATGGTCCGAAAGCACCGATGGAACTTGGAGTGAAGAATTTAAGGTCCCGCTCCCTTGCAGTCTCAAGGGCGTTTATAAGCCCTCCCATATTGATGTCCCAAGCGAATTGCGGATTCTTTTCGCAAGTCGCGCTGAGTAGCGCGGCCATATGCATAATCGTATCGGGTTTGAAATCCTCTACGATTTCATCCATCCGCGTTTTATCCCTGACATCCAGGATCTCAAAGGGCTTACCTTTCAATTCGTCACTCTCAGGTTCTTTGATGTCCGTCGGCAGAACATTTTCGTCCCCGTATTTCTCTCTTAGTTTTAAAGTCAGCTCAGTGCCGATCTGCCCGAGCGCACCGGTAATAATAATCCGTTCCATCGCCGTGCTCCTTAATTATGAGATTACGTTCAGTTCTTTTCCTACTTTTTCATATGCAGCAAGCGCATCATCCAACATTTCTTTAGTGTGTGCTGCCGTCGGCATGTTCCTTACACGCCCTGTACCTTTGGGTACAGTCGGGAAGACGATGGACTTGGCATATACGCCTTCTTCCATGAGGCGTTTCGAGAACTCCTGGGTCGTCTTTTCATCGCCGATTATGCAAGGGGTGATCGGTGTTGCGGAATTACCGATATCAAAACCGAGATTCTTAAGGCCTTTTTTCAGGTAATCACCATTCTCCCAGAGCTTGTCGTGCAGCTCTGTGGAATCCATCAGCTTGTGGACTGCCTCAGTTATCGCACGCGTATCCCCAGGTGTCAGTGATGTGGAGAACAGGAATGGACGGGCTGCCACTTTAAGGTAGTCGATCAGATTTTGACTACCTGCAACATAGCCGCCGACGACACCGATCGCTTTTGACAGTGTACCCATCTGGATGTCGATTTCCTTCTCCAGGCCGAAGTGCTTAACAGTTCCTGCACCTTTGCCCATGACACCTGAACCGTGTGCGTCGTCCACATATGTGATGAGGTCGAATTCCTTGGCGATTTCCACGATTTCCGGCAGCAACGCAACATCGCCATCCATCGAGAATACACCGTCAGTAATGTACATGACTTTTCCGTACTGGCCCGATTCCACAGCTTCTTTGGCTTTTTTGCGGAGATCATCCATATCGGAGTGGTTTACACGGATGATTTTTGCGCGGGAAAGGCGGCATCCGTCGATGATTGAGGCGTGGTTCAATTCATCAGACAGGATCGCATCCTCTTTGCCCATGACCGCCTGAATCGCTGCCATGTTACAGTTGAAACCGGATTGGAATGCAACTGCCGCTTCAGTGCCTTTGAATTTAGCCAAAGTCTCTTCCAGGTCCACATGCAGATCCAGGGTACCGTTGATTGTACGTACGGCGCCTGCGCCTACACCATGGGTATCGATTGCTTCTTTCGCAACCTTCTTAAGTGTCTCGTCCGTCGCAAGGCCGAGATAGTTGTTGGAAGATAGATTGATCAGCTTCTTGCCGCCAATCGTGATTTCTGGTCCATTGGCACCTTCAACCACATCGATTTCATTATAGAGTCCGTTATTTTTCAATTCCTGCAGATTTGATGCAAGATACTCATCCAAAATTTTAGACATTTACAATCTCCTCCTCTTTCCCATATCATATCATAATTGAAAGCTGTCTTAGAATTGAAACGATGTTTTTATTAAGTTCCAAAAAGTTCGAAAATTTGATAATATTATATGACATGACCAAGGAGGTTGAAGTTATGAAGATTCGGGATATGGCACAAGCGGCGTTACCCGGAATGATCGACACAAGACGTTATCTGCATATGCATCCGGAAGTTTCATTCCATGAAGAGGAGACCTACAGATACATATTGAAACGCTTGCAGAAGTACCCGGAGCTGAAAATACGTGAAGGGGTCGGGAAAGGCGGCATCCTCGCTACAATCGGCGATGGCGGACATCCGCACATCGCCATCCGTGCCGATTTCGATGCCCTTCCCATACATGACGGGAAAGATGTGCCCTATAGATCTACAGTGGACGGTGTCATGCATGCGTGCGGGCATGATGCCCATACAAGTACACTGCTTGCACTGCTCGATCTCCTTTATGAAAATAGGGACGCCATTCAAGGCAGCGTATCCTTCATCTTTCAATTCGCTGAGGAGATACAGCCAGGCGGTGCAGTTGCGATGGTCGAGGATGGTGTCCTCGACGGCATCGATAGGGTCTACGGCCAGCATTACTGGAGCCAGTATCCGACCCATACAATCAAGACAAAACCAGGCCCCATCATATCCAGTCCGGATATGTTCAAAATAAAAATAAAAGGCCGGGGTGGCCATGCAGCACATCCAAGTCAAGCAGTCGACCCCATAATCATTGCAGCAGAGCTGATCACCAGTCTGCAGACTGCTGTATCACGGCAAATATCCCCCCTCGACAATGCAGTCGTCACCGTCGGTAAAATACGTGCCGGCGATGCCTTTAACGTCATCCCGGACACGGCTGAGCTGGTTGGTACGGTAAGAACTTTCGAGCAGTCCATCAAAGAACGCATCAAGGATATCTTCCAAAAAGAAGTCGACTACACAGCAAGGAAACGGGGGGCGACCGCTGAACTTGAGTATAATATCGGCTATCCTGCAGTCGTTAACCATAACAGGGAAGCAGAGATCATCGAAGAAGCCGCAGCTGCCATAGGTCTTTCCTTTGAGACTGCCAAGCCGATGATGATAGGCGAGGATTTTTCCTACTATATCAATGAGGTCCCGGGGGCCTTCTTCTTCACGGGATCGGGCAATGCAGCCAAGCAGAGTGATTATGTCCACCACCATCCCATGTTCGACTTGGATGAAGAAGCGATGACCAGTGGATTATCGATGTTCATGAAAATTCTCGAGATTGAGCAGGTGATTGAATGGAAACAAGAATGATAGAACAATTGGCGGAAGACCACTACGATGAAATGGTCAGATTGAGACGCCATTTCCATATGTACCCGGAGCTGTCCTTCCATGAAGTCCAGACTCCCGCATATATCGCAGAATACTTAAGGGAGCTCGGCATAGAGACAAAAGAAGGCGTCGGCGGCAGAGGTGTTGTAGGTCGTCTGATCATCGACCCGGAGCGACCGACAGTCGCATTGCGCGCTGATTTTGATGCCCTACCGATACAGGACCAGAAGGATGTGCCCTACCGTTCGACCGTACCCGGGGTGATGCATGCCTGCGGCCATGATGCCCATACCGCAGTACTGCTCACCGTAGCCCGCATCCTTTCTGAAAATAAAGCACAGCTGCGCGGCAACGTGGTATTTATCTTCCAGCATGCTGAAGAAGTCGACCCGGGAGGCGCCTTGCAGATGATTGCGGATGACTGTCTGCACGGAGTGGACGCCATATTTGGCCAACATGTGAGCAGTGGCCTCGATGTCGGTACAATCGGCTATAAATACGGCACGGCAACCGGCATGCCCGACGACTTCACCATTAAGATAAACGGGCGCGGCGGCCATGCTTCAAAACCGCACGTCGCAATCGATCCTGTCGCTGCAGCCATTACCTTCTGCAATCAGCTGCAGTACATCGTCACAAGAAAATCCAAGCCGATGGAGCCTGTCGTCCTATCCATCACAATGTTCAATGCCGGACACCAGCATAATATCATTCCCGATACGGTTGAAGTCGGAGGCACTATCCGGACTTTCAACCACGAGACACAGGCGGTGATGATCAACGAACTTAAAAAGTGCCTTGAAGGCCTTGTGACCACAACAGGAATAACCTATGACCTCGATTATATGAAAGGGTATCCTCCTGTGGTTAATGATACCGACAAGACAGATCTCGTTCTCCAGGCGGCGACTGACATCTCTACAGTACAGGAAGTGCAGGAGCTGGAACCGGATCTCGGCGGGGAAGATTTCTCCTATTACCTACAGAGGGTGCCAGGCACCTTCTACTATACCGGTACCCGCAACACCAATTTCAAAGCCGACTACCCGCATCATCATGGCAAGTTCGATATTGATGAGAAAGGCTTGACGAATGCCGTCTCCGTCATGGTGAAATCCGTATTCAACTACTTCGATAAGGAGGCGAGCATATGATGAAGATCCAACAGGATATAGAAAACCTATATGAGGAAATGGTTCATATGCGCCGGCATATGCATATGCACCCGGAGCTCTCCTTTAAGGAAGCAGAAACAAAACAGTATATCTATGAGCAGATCAGCGACCTTGGCTTGGACATCCGCCAGAATGTAGGCGGCAATGGCATCGTTGCTCGACTGGACATCGATGATGACTTTAAAACTATCGCGCTGCGCGCCGATTTTGATGCCTTGCCGATCGAGGATGAAAAGGATGTGCCCTACAGGTCCACAGTGCCGGGAATCATGCATGCATGCGGCCACGATGCACATACTGCAATGCTCATCACAACCGCACGTATACTCGCGGCACGCAAAGAAGAACTGAAGGTCAATGTCGTGTTCCTCTTCCAGCATGCTGAGGAGATGCTTCCAGGGGGTGCACAGGCGATGATCGAGGACGGCGCACTTGATGGTGTCGATTATATATTCGGGACACATGTCTCCTCCCTCTATCCAACAGGTACGCTATCCTACACGAAGGATTTCGCATATGCCGCAGCAGATGCTTTTACAATCACTGTAGAAGGTCGTGGGGGACACGGTGCAGAACCTCACGAAGCGGTTGATCCCGTCGTTGCCGGGGCTTCTCTGATCCAGCAGCTCCAATCCATCGTTTCCCGCACCGTCGATCCCCTAAAGTCAGCTGTTGTGACGACCAGCATGTTCAACGGGGGTTCTTCTTTCAATGTCATCCCCAACTCAGTGGAACTGCGGGGCACGATACGTACATTCGAGCAAAGTGTAAAAGATGATGTGCTGAGACGGATGGACGGCATCATAAAGGGCATCGAGTCAAGTTTCGAGGTCACATGTAAACTTGACTATCAGCATGGCTACCCTGCGCTGCTCAACAATAACTCGCAACTTGACCATGTCCTCCATTCCCTTGAAGATGCAGCATATGTAAAAATCACTGAAGAAAACCCTCCTTCCATGGGTGGTGAGGATTTTGCCTATTACCTTGAAAAAGTGCCTGGCTGCTATTTCTATACTGGCGTCCGTAATCCGGAAAAAGGAATCGATCATCCTCATCACCATCCATTGTTCGACATCGATGAGGATGGCTTGAAGGCCGGGGTGGAATCCCTCTGCAGCATTGTTCTTAATTTCAATGACCATTAAAAAAGGCCATCTCTTTCGAGGATGGCCTTTTCACATATAAAAGAAGCCGGGGGAACCCCCGGCTTCTAGTATCTTCAAATATATTATTTGACGATTTCAGTTACAACGCCTGATCCAACAGTACGTCCACCTTCACGGATGGAGAAACGTGTACCGTCTTCGATCGCGATTGGAGAAATGAGTTCAACGTTCATTTCAACGTTATCGCCAGGCATAACCATTTCTGTACCTTCAGGAAGTTCTACAACACCAGTTACGTCCGTAGTACGGAAGTAGAACTGTGGGCGGTAGTTGTTGAAGAATGGAGTGTGACGTCCACCTTCTTCTTTTGAAAGTACATAAACTTCAGCTTTGAAGTTAGTGTGTGGTGTGATGGATCCAGGAGCAGCAAGTACTTGTCCACGCTGGATGTCTTCACGTGCTACACCACGGAGGAGCGCACCGATGTTGTCGCCAGCTTCTGCATAGTCAAGAAGCTTACGGAACATTTCAACACCTGTAACAGTTGTTTTAGTGGAATCTTCATTGATACCGATGATTTCAACTTCTTCACCGACTTTGATGCTACCACGTTCAACACGGCCAGTAGCAACTGTTCCACGTCCTGTGATGGAGAATACGTCCTCTACAGGCATCATGAATGGCTTGTCAGAGTCACGCTCTGGAGTCGGGATGAATTCGTCGACTGCATTCATGAGTTCCAAGATTTTGTCTTCGTATTCTTCTACGCCTTCAAGCGCTTTAAGAGCAGAACCTGCGATTACAGGGATGTCATCGCCAGGGAAGTCGTATTCAGAAAGAAGCTCACGCACTTCCATTTCTACGAGTTCAAGAAGCTCTTCGTCGTCTACCATATCTACTTTGTTGAGGAATACAACAAGTGCTGGTACACCAACGTTACGTGAAAGCAGGATGTGCTCACGAGTTTGTGGCATTGGGCCATCCGCTGCAGAAACGACTAGGATACCGCCGTCCATTTGAGCTGCACCAGTGATCATGTTTTTGACATAGTCAGCGTGACCTGGGCAGTCAACGTGCGCGTAGTGGCGTGTTTCAGTTTCGTACTCGATGTGGGAAGTGTTGATCGTGATTCCACGCTCTTTTTCTTCCGGTGCGTTATCGATCTGAGCATAGCTCTGAGCTTCGCCTGATCCTCTTTTAGCGAGAACTGTTGCGATAGCGGCTGTCAGTGTAGTTTTACCGTGGTCAACGTGACCAATTGTACCTATATTGGCATGCGTCTTGGAACGGTCGAATTTTTCTTTTGCCATTTGTATACCTCTCCTTAAAAGAATTGTTTATATTTATATTGAAACTCGGAAACGGGACGTGCCCGCCCGAGGTGTTTCTAAACCACTTATAAATGATTATGATCCAAAAATCAAGCGAGCTGATTATTCACCTTTGTTTTTCTTGATGATTTCTTCAGAAATTGATTTTGGAACTTCTTCGTAGTGATCGAATGCCATTGTATACGTGCCGCGTCCCTGCGTGTTGGAACGCAGATTCGTTGCATAGCCGAACATTTCGGAAAGTGGAACGAAAGCATTGACGACTTGCGCGTTACCGCGTGCAGCCATACCTTCAACACGTCCGCGACGGCTTGTGACATCACCCATGATATCACCCATATACTCTTCAGGCATTACAATTTCAACTTTCATGACTGGCTCAAGAATGACCGGCTCACATACTTTGGCAGCTTCTCTGAGTGCCAATGATGCAGCAACTTTAAAGGCCATTTCTGAGGAGTCGACATCGTGGTAGGAACCATCGAAGAGTTTTGCTTTGACGTCTACCATAGGGTAGCCTGCAAGCACACCGTTCTCCATGGAGTCCCTGAGTCCTGCTTCGACGGATGGAATGTATTCACGTGGAACCACACCACCGACGATCGCGTTTTCAAACTCGAATCCGCCGCCTACTTCGTTAGGTGTGAATTCGATGTGAACATCACCAAACTGGCCACGTCCACCGGATTGACGGGCGAACTTACCTTGAACAGCTGCCTGCTTCTTGAATGTCTCGCGGTAGGACACCATTGGCGCACCTACGTTACAATCCACTCTGAATTCGCGCTTCATACGGTCTACGAGGATATCAAGGTGGAGTTCACCCATACCGCCGATGATGACCTGACCCGTTTCGTTATCGGTGTGTGCCGTGAAGGTAGGGTCTTCTTCCTGAAGCTTGACGAGTGCGCTGGACATTTTGTCTTGGTCAGCTTTGGATTTAGGTTCCACAGAGAGGTGGATAACCGGCTCTGGGAAGTCCATTGATTCAAGGATGACCTGGTTCTTCTCGTCACAGAGCGTATCCCCTGTTCCAGTATCTTTCAAGCCGATCGCAGCAGCGATGTCGCCTGCATAGACAGTGGAAATTTCTTGACGGGAGTTGGCGTGCATCTGCAGGAGACGACCAACACGCTCACGTTTGTCTTTCGCCGTGTTCTGAACATAGGAGCCTGCGCTGAGGGTACCTGAGTACACACGGAAGAAAGTCAATTTACCGACGAATGGGTCCGTCATGACCTTAAAGGCAAGCGCTGCAAATGACTCAGAGTCGTCTGGCTTGGCGATAACCTCTTCATCTTCGTCATCTTTTCTGTGACCGACGATCGGTTTCACATCAAGCGGGGACGGAAGATAGTCGATTGAAGCATTAAGAAGGAGTTGGACCCCTTTGTTCTTGAATGCAGTACCGCAAAGTACAGGATAGAACTCAACATCACAAGTCGCCTGACGGATTGCAGCTTTCAATTCTTCAAGAGAAATATCTTCTCCGCCGAGGTATTTTTCCATGATGTCTTCATTCACATCGGCAAGTCCTTCAATGAGGCCTTCCCTAAGCTCTTCTGCCTTTTCTTTGTACTCAGCCGGGATTTCAATCTCCTGGACATCAGTACCAAGGTCATTGTTGTAGTTAAATGCTTTCATCTCAACCAAATCTATGATTCCTGTGAAGTTATCTTCAGAACCGATTGGGAATTGGATTGGATGCGCATTTGCTTGAAGGCGATCCTTGATCGTACTTACGGAGTACTCAAAGTCTGCACCGACTTTATCCATCTTGTTGATGAAGACGATACGCGGTACACCGTAAGTTGTCGCCTGCCTCCAGACAGTTTCCGTCTGCGGCTCAACGCCAGACTGGGCATCAAGTACCGTCACCGCGCCATCAAGTACACGTAGGGAACGTTCAACCTCTACTGTGAAGTCTACGTGGCCTGGTGTATCGATGATGTTGACACGGTGGCCGTCCCATTGTGCTGTAGTCGCAGCGGAAGTGATCGTGATTCCACGCTCCTGCTCCTGCTCCATCCAGTCCATCTGTGACGCACCTTCATGCGTTTCACCGATTTTGTGGATACGGCCGGTATAATAGAGGATACGTTCAGTCGTTGTTGTCTTACCAGCATCGATGTGGGCCATGATACCGATATTACGCGTTTTTTCTAAAGAGAATTCTCTTGCCATTGATATCTTTTTCTCCTTCCAGGAATGGAATAGATAGGCTGTTGCACAACCTTCTTATTACCAGCGGTAGTGTGCGAAAGCTCTGTTTGCTTCAGCCATCTTATGAACGTCTTCACGTTTCTTGACAGCACCACCAGTGTTGTTGGCAGCATCAAGAATTTCGTTTGCCAGGCGCTCTTCCATAGTCTTCTCCCCGCGCAGACGCGAGTAGTTCACGAGCCAGCGGAGGCCGAGAGTCGTACGGCGTTCTGGGCGCACCTCAACAGGTACTTGGTAGTTTGAACCACCTACGCGACGTGCTTTGACTTCAAGTACTGGCATGATGTTTTCGATTGCTTCATCAAAAACTTCTCCTGCATCTCTGCCGGAACGTTCCTGTACAAGATCGAAAGCTGAGTAAAGAATTCTTTGGGAAGTACCGCGTTTTCCGTCTACCATCATTTTGTTGATGAGCTTAGTCACAAGCTTGGAATTGTGGATCGGATCCGGCAATACGTCTCTTTTTGGGACTGGTCCTTTACGTGGCATAGTCATCCTCCTTTCAAAAATTTATATCATTTTATATTTTTATTTTTTCTTTTTGGCGCGTTTTGTACCGTATAGTGAACGGCTCTGTTTACGGTCGTTGACACCTGAAGTATCAAGCGCACCGCGTACAACGTGGTAGCGTACACCAGGAAGGTCCTTTACACGTCCTCCACGGATGAGTACAACACTGTGCTCTTGGAGATTGTGTCCGATTCCAGGTATATATGCGTTCACTTCAATAGTATTTGAAAGTCTCACACGTGCATATTTACGGAGGGCGGAGTTCGGTTTCTTAGGAGTCATCGTACCGACACGCGTACATACACCTCTTTTTTGTGGTGCATTTTCGTCTGTCATACGTTTCTTAAGACTGTTGTAGCCCTTGTTCAATGCTGGTGAGTCTGTGCTTTGTGATTTGCTTTGACGCGGTTTTCTCACAAGCTGGTTAATCGTTGGCATGGTTTTCCTCCTCTCTTCAATTAATCCCACACATCCAGGTGGCTCATTTTAAAGGTATAAAAAAATGTGTAAGAAATAATTCTTACATTTTGCATTTTATCTCTCCATAACAATCGTAAAGATTCAATATGGAGTAACCTTAATTATAGTAGCATCTCTGAATAGGGATGTCAACATACTATTTTAAAACAGCACCCGCTCAAAAGAGCGGGTATTCTGTTTTTATTCTTCAATGAGAATTTCTTCCTTCTGCTCTGCAGATTCAGGATGTTCGACATCAATTTCCACATCGCGGTATCTTGGCATTCCTGTACCTGCCGGTATGAGTTTACCAATGATGACGTTCTCTTTGAGGCCGAGAAGTTCATCGCGTTTACCTTTGATTGCAGCATCTGTGAGCACTCTTGTCGTTTCTTGGAAGCTTGCTGCAGAAAGGAAGCTTTCTGTTTCAAGTGACGCCTTGGTGATACCGAGCAGTACCGGTTTTGCGGTTGCCGGACGTTTGCGCTTCTTGAAGATATCACGGTTGGCATCCGTAAAGGCATGGATGTCGACCAGTGCGCCAGGGAGCAGCTTAGTATCACCTGCATCGATGATACGAACCTTCCTCAGCATCTGTCTGACCATAACCTCAACGTGCTTATCATCTATTTCAACACCCTGCATGCGGTATACTTTCTGAACTTCCTTAAGCAGGTATTCCTGCGTACGGTTCAGACCTGCAACTGCGAGGAGTTCCTTCGGTTCGATCGAACCTTCGGTCAGTATCTCACCCGGTTCGACCTTATCGCCGATTTCTACAAGCAGGCGTGCTGTCGCCGGTGCGGTATACGTCTTCGTTTCCTGCTCACCTTTGATCTTGATCTCCTGCTGGCGATCTTTGACGATTTCAATATCAGTCACCGCGCCGCGGATTTCTGAAATCATCGCCTGACCTTTCGGATTACGTGCTTCGAAGAGCTCCTGTATACGCGGCAGACCTTGAGTGATGTCGCTTCCTGCGACCCCACCTGTGTGGAATGTACGCATTGTGAGCTGTGTACCCGGCTCACCGATGGATTGTGCAGCGATTGTACCAACCGCTTCACCCACTTCCACTTTTTCGCCGGTTGCAAGGTTCTTACCGTAGCAACGTTCACATACACCGTGGCGTGTATTACACGTGAAGGCTGAACGGATGTACATTTCTTCGACGCCACTGTTCACAATCGCTTTCGCTATCTCATTTGTGATCAGTTCATTTGAGTGGACCAAGATCTCCTTCGTTTCAGGGTCCTTGACCGTTTCTTTGGCATAACGCCCTTCGAGGCGGTCGATGAGTGGCTCGATCAATTCTGAACCTTCTGTAAGCGCTGAAACGAGCAGCCCTTTATCAGTTCCACAGTCGTCATCGCGGACGATGACATCTTGTGCGACGTCGACCAGACGTCTTGTGAGGTATCCTGAGTCCGCCGTCTTAAGTGCAGTATCAGCCAGACCCTTACGTGCACCGTGCGTGGAGATGAAGTACTCAAGAACCGTCAACCCTTCACGGAAGCTGGACTTGATCGGAAGTTCTATGATCTGGCCTGACGGGTTGGCCATCAGACCGCGCATTCCGGCCAGTTGAGTAAAGTTGGACGCGTTACCCCTGGCACCTGAATCACTCATCATGAATATCGGGTTCAGGCGATCAAGTGACTGCATCAACCGTGCTTGGATATCATCCTTCGCACGCGTCCACAGCTCTATGACCGTGCCGTAGCGTTCTTCTTCCGTGATCAGGCCACGTGAGAACTGTTTCTGGACTTTTTCAACCTTCTCTTCTGTTTCATCGATGATTTCCTTCTTCTCAGGAAGTACGACTATATCAGACACACCTACAGTGATTCCGGCTTTAGATGAATACTTGAAGCCAAGATCTTTCATAAGGTCGAGCATGACGGAAGTCTCAGTGATGTGGAAGGCGTTGAACACTTCCGCTATGATCTGCCCCAGGAATTTCTTGTTGAACGGATCGACTAGAGGCGCCTCTTTGAAACGCTCTGCCAATCCACCCTCGCCAAGTTCCGATGCAGCGACGAAGTAGCGGTCCGGTGTCTTCACCTCAAGGTTTTCCCTTGTCGGTTCATTAATGTACGGGAAGGAAGGCGGCATGATTTCATTGAAGATGACTTTTCCTATCGTCGTCATGAGGATCTTGCCCTGATTTTCCTCGGAAACCTTTTCTGCTGCGAAACTGTCGGTATGCACTCCGATGCGGCTGTGGAGTTGTACATAGCCGTTCTGATAAGCCATTACAACTTCATCGGCATCCTTGAAGATATGACCTTCGCGTTTTGTGTTCTCCCTCTCGAGTGTAAGGTAGTAGTTACCGAGCACCATATCCTGTGAAGGTGTAACAACCGGCTTACCATCCTTAGGGTTCAAGATGTTTTGGGCAGCCAGCATCAATGTGCGGGCCTCAGCCTGAGCTTCTTTAGATAGCGGAACATGCACTGCCATCTGGTCACCATCAAAGTCTGCGTTATAGGCAGTCGTAACCAATGGGTGCAACCTGATCGCACGCCCTTCGACGAGTGTTGCCTCGAACGCCTGAATGCCCAGACGGTGGAGTGTCGGTGCACGGTTCAGCAGTATCGGGTGCTCCTTGATGACATCTTCAAGGACATCCCATACCTCATTTTCCATGCGCTCGATCTTACCTTTGGCATTCTTGATGTTGGTTGCCATTTCACGTTCAACAAGTTCTTTCATGACGAACGGCTTGAACAGTTCGAGAGCCATTTCCCTCGGCAGTCCACACTGATACATCTTCAGGCTTGGACCAACTACGATGACTGAACGTCCAGAGTAGTCGACACGTTTACCGAGCAAGTTCTGACGGAAACGTCCCTGTTTCCCTTTCAGCATGTGGGAGAGGGATTTGAGCGGACGGTTCCCCGGACCAGTCACCGGACGACCACGACGGCCGTTATCGATCAATGCATCAACAGCTTCCTGGAGCATACGTTTTTCGTTCTGGACGATGATTCCAGGTGCTCCCAAGTCAAGGAGACGCTTGAGGCGGTTATTACGGTTGATGACCCGGCGGTAGAGGTCGTTCAAGTCACTTGTGGCGAAACGTCCGCCATCAAGCTGGACCATCGGACGGATTTCCGGCGGGATGATCGGCAGTACATCAAGAATCATCCAGGCAGGGTCATTACCTGAGCTCCGGAACGATTCGACGACTTCAAGACGCTTGATTGCACGCGTCAATCTTTGGCCTGTTGCTGTTTCCAGCTCTTTTCTGAGTTGGGCGAGTTCATCTTCAAGATTGACATCCATCAACAGTTCTCTGATGGCTTCAGCACCCATCTTGGCCGTAAACGTATTGCCGTGCTTATCGTAATATTCCCTGTACTCGCGCTCAGTCAGCAGTTGCTTAGGCTCAAGCCCTGTAGATCCCGGCTTGATGACTGCATAGGAAGCGAAGTAGATGACTTCTTCCAGGGAGCGTGGGGACATATCAAGCAGCAGTCCCATCCTGGACGGGATGCCTTTGAAATACCAGATGTGGGAGACAGGGGCAGCAAGTTCAATGTGCCCCATCCTCTCACGTCTGACTTTGGCACGTGTCACTTCCACACCACAGCGGTCACAGACCATGCCTTTATATCTTACACGCTTATATTTACCGCAGCTACATTCCCAATCTTTCGTCGGGCCGAATATCTTTTCACAGAAAAGGCCGTCACGTTCAGGCTTAAGCGTTCTATAGTTGATCGTTTCAGGTTTCTTGACTTCACCGAAAGACCATGAACGGATCTTTTCGGATGAAGCCAGACCTATTTTCATATATTCAAATCTATTTACATCTATCAATGAGCTTTCCTCCCTAAAGTTTTATCAAGCTCAATCATCATTCAGTGACATCTTCAGTCGCTGCTTTTGGCTGCGCACTCAAATTCATCTGATTAGGCGCTTCGTCCTCTTCTGTATCACGCATCTCGATTTCTTCGTCATTCTCATCAAGCAGATTGACATCGAGACCGAGGCTCTGCAACTCCTTCATCAGTACACGGAATGATTCAGGCACGCCGGGTTTAGGGACATTTTCACCTTTTACGATCGCTTCGTAGGTCTTCACGCGACCGACGGTATCATCGGATTTGACCGTCAGGATTTCCTGGAGGGTATAGGCGGCACCATATGCTTCCAGTGCCCATACTTCCATTTCCCCGAAACGCTGGCCACCGAACTGGGCTTTACCGCCAAGTGGCTGCTGTGTAACAAGTGAATATGGTCCGGTACTTCTCGCATGGAGTTTGTCGTCGACCATGTGGGCAAGTTTGAGCATGTACATGACACCAACGGAGATGCGGCTCTCAAACGGTTCTCCCGTTCTGCCATCGTAGAGGACAGTCTTACCATCATGGGCAAGTCCTGCTTCTGACATCGTCTCCCATACATCTTCCTCATTCGCACCGTCAAATACTGGAGAAGCCATCTTCACACCCATGGCACGGGAAGCCATGCCGAGGTGAAGTTCAAGCACTTGTCCGATATTCATACGCGATGGTACCCCAAGTGGGTTGAGCATGAGGTCGATTGGTGTGCCATCTGGCATATAAGGCATATCTTCCTCAGGTAGGATCCTGGAGATGACACCTTTGTTACCGTGTCGTCCACACATTTTGTCACCTACGTTGATCTTACGCTTTTGTACGATATAGACACGCACGAGCTGGTTGACCCCTGGAGAGAGTTCGTCACCATCTTCACGGTTGAAGACTTTGACATCCAGTACAATGCCTCCTGCGCCATGCGGTACACGAAGTGAGGTATCACGCACTTCACGCGCTTTCTCACCAAATATCGCATGGAGTAGACGCTCTTCAGCTGTCAGTTCGGTTACACCTTTAGGGGTGACTTTACCGACGAGGATATCGCCGTCCTTGACTTCAGCACCGATGTGTACGATACCGCGATCATCCAGTTTCTTCAGCGCATTATCAGAAACGTTCGGAATGTCCCTTGTGATTTCTTCAGGCCCAAGTTTCGTATCTCTGGATTCAGATTCGTACTCTTCTATGTGAATGGATGTATAGACGTCATCCTTGACCATACGTTCACTCATGATGACAGCGTCCTCATAGTTGTAGCCGTCCCAAGTCATGAAGCCGACCACCAGGTTTTGACCCAGTGCCATCTCGCCGTTATCCATGGACGGACCATCAGCAAGGATTTCACCTTTGGCGACAATGTCGTCTTTTGCGACAATCGGTTTCTGGTTATAGCACGTTCCGGAGTTCGAACGGATGAATTTGGACAGTTTATATACATCTTTGTCCGTCTCAACTTCTTTTCCATTCTGATCTTCAATCCGACGTATGTGGATTTCTTTCGCTTCCACACGTTCTACACGGCCTTTGTAGCGTGCGACGATTGCAGCACCAGAGTCGCGTGCAGCTACGTGCTCCATGCCCGTACCGATGTGTGGTGACTGTGGAATCAGGAGTGGTACAGCCTGACGTTGCATGTTGGCACCCATCAAAGCACGGTTCGAGTCATCGTTTTCGAGGAACGGGATACACGCCGTCGCCGCAGAAACAACTTGTTTCGGGGATACGTCCATGTAGTCCATGCGTTCTCTCGCCATCTTCGTGTTGTTACCACGGAAGCGGCAGACGATTTCTTCATTGGTGAATGAACCATCTTCCTCAAGGAGCGCGTTCGCCTGGGCGACGACGTAGCTGTCTTCTTCGTCAGCCGTCAGATAATGCGTCTCGCTCGTGACCTTGTTCGTTTCCGGATCAACTCTTCTATAAGGAGTCTCGATGAAGCCGAACTCATTGACCCGTGCATAACTGGACAGGGAGTTGATCAGACCGATGTTCGGCCCTTCCGGCGTTTCGATTGGACACATGCGTCCGTAGTGGGAGTAGTGTACGTCACGTACTTCCATTCCTGCACGCTCACGCGTCAGACCGCCGGGTCCAAGTGCAGATAGCCGTCTCTTGTGCGTCAATTCGGCAAGTGGATTCGTCTGGTCCATGAATTGCGACAGCTGTGAACTTCCGAAAAACTCCTTGATGGAGGCGATTACCGGACGGATATTGATCAGCTGCTGAGGAGTGATGGATTCAGCATCCTGAATCGACATGCGTTCCCTCACTACACGTTCCATACGGGAGACACCAATCCTGAATTGGTTTTGGAGCAGTTCCCCTACAGAGCGCAGACGGCGGTTGCCGAGGTGGTCTATATCGTCAGTGTGTCCTACGCCGTGAAGCAGGTTGAAGAAATAGCTCATTGAAGCGATGATGTCAGAAGGTGTGATTGACTTCACTTCAACATCAGGGAATGCGTTTCCTATGATCGTTGTCGTGCCCTCTTCCATGTTCGGCGCTTCAACTTTTATGGATTGGATCTCAATCGGCTCATCGAGCAGTCCATTCTCTAGATGATATGTTTCCAGGTTCGCATTGGATTCAAGGACATCCATGATGCCGTCCAATGTACGCCTGTCGATTGTAGTGCCTGTTTCTGCTACAATCTCTCCCGTTTCCCGGTCGACGATCGGCTCAGCCAATACCTGGTTGAACAGACGGTCTTTCAGGTGGAGTTTCTTGTTCATCTTATAGCGCCCTACACTCGCAAGGTCATAGCGTTTCGGATCGAAGAAGCGGGAATATAGAAGGTTTCTCGCATTTTCGACAGTTGGTGGTTCGCCTGGGCGAAGTCGTTCGTAGATTTCTAGGAGTGCCTGATCTACCGTTTCGGTAGTATCCTTCTCAAGCGTATTCCTGACGTATTCATTATCTCCAAGAATATTGATGATTTCCTGGTCAGTAGAGAATCCAAGCGCTCTAAGAAGTATAGTCATAGGCAGTTTACGTGTACGGTCGATCCTCACGTAGACGATGTCCTTGGCGTCTATTTCATATTCAAGCCAGGCACCGCGGTTTGGAATCACTGTCGCGCCAAACCCTCTTTTGCCGTTCTTATCGATTTTCTCGGAATAATAGACAGATGGACTTCTGACAAGTTGTGATACTATGACGCGTTCCGCCCCATTGATGACGAACGTGCCGGTATCAGTCATCAGAGGAAAATCACCCATGAACACTTCCTGTTCTTTAACCTCGCCCGTCTCTTTTATGATCAGACGGACTTTCACACGCAAAGGTGCAGAATAAGTTGCATCATGGTTCTTTGCTTCGTCCTCATCATATTTAGGTTCGCCAAGTTTATAGTCGACGAACTCCAATGACATATTACCCGTGAAGTCTTCAACTGGAGAAATGTCCTTGAACATCTCTATAAGGCCTTTCTCCAGGAACCATTCGTAGGATTTTGTCTGGATTTCGATCAGGTTCGGCAGATCCATTTTTTCTTCGATTCGTGCATAACTTCTGCGTGTAGCGTGTCTTCCATATTGAATCAGTTCACTCATCGACAGATTCACCCCTAATAAAAATTACGTAAAACATTCACCGAAGCAGTTAAACAGTTAATAAGACAAAAAGAAAACGGAATCGAAACCAACCCCATTTTCTATTAATCAACTATATTTATACGCTCCATTCAATCCGCACTGAAAAAATGCATACTGATTGACATTATATTTTTACATTCTATAACTATATCACAGAAAAAAAGTCAAGTCAAATTTAAGATTGGCTGACGATTCCCTTCAGGACATAGTATCCTTTATCCTTCACAAGTGTCTCCACATTGCCGAATCTTTCTTGGATGGCTTTGCGATATGAAGCCATCCCCTGCTTTTTTTGGACGACCATGTAGAATGCACCATCCTCCAAACGTCCGGCGGCATCTTCTATGATGTCGAGCACCACATCTTTGCCTGCCCTGAACGGAGGATTCGTAACGTAGAAGTCTGGTTTAAAAGCTTCGGCATGGGCGTCGTATTCACTGCGGTCCATCACTTCGGCCGTCACTTTATTGCGGGTGGCATTCTCCCTGGAGAGCAAAAGCCCATCCGGATTCACTTCAATCATCAGGGGGACTGCATTAAGGACATCTCCGAGGACAATCCCGATCGGACCGTAGCCTGCCCCCATGTCAATGAAGTCTCCGCCCGCATCAGCACCCCTATCCTTTATGATAGCATCAATAAGAACCGCGCTGCCGTAATCGATCCGATCCTTGGAGAAGACACCGCGGTCTGTTTTAAATGTGTAGCGCTTATCTTGGTACACATACTCTATATCCTTATAGTTATGTTCCGAATCGTGTCCGGTGAAATAATGGCTCATCACACCACTCCTATATTCATGCGCCGTCATTATGTAAATAAAGAGACTCATTTAAACAACCGTTTAAAATGAGCCTCCCTACATGTCTGAATTAGATTATTTAAGTTCTACGCTTGCGCCAACTTCTTCGAGTTGTGCTTTAAGCTCTTCAGCATCTTCTTTAGAAGCGCCTTCTTTGACGACTTTAGGTGCACCGTCAACGACTGCTTTAGCATCTTTGAGGCCAAGGCCTGTCGCTTCACGAACGACTTTGATGACTTTGATCTTGGAAGATCCAGCATCTGTAAGTTCAACGTCGAACTCAGTCTGCTCTTCTGCTGCCGCTTCGCCTGCACCAGCGCCTGCTGCTGCTACTGGAGCTGCAGCTGTAACGCCGAACTCTTCTTCTATTGCTTTGACAAGGTCATTCAGTTCAAGTACGGACATACCTTTGATTTCTTCAATGATTTGTTCTTGGGACATTATAATTCCTCCATTTATTGGTATAGTTTATTAAGCTTCTTCGTTTTCCTTCTCTTCACCGACAGCTTTAACTGCATAGGCGAAGTTGCGTACTGGTGCTTGCAGTACAGAAAGTAGCATGGACACGAGTCCATCTTTGTCTGGAAGCGTTGCAATTGCTTTGACATCTTCAACCGGTGTGAATTGACCTTCGATGATGCCTGCTTTGATTTCCAATGCTTCATGATCTTTGGCGAAGTTGTTCAAGATCTTCGCAGGCGCGATCACATCTTCGTTTGAGAATGCAATAGCGTTTGGTCCCGTCAGGAATTCATTGATTTCAGTAAGCTCAGCTTTTTCTGCCGCGCGGCGCGTCATCGTATTCTTGTAGACTTTGAATTCGATATTCGCTTCACGGAGCTGTTTGCGAAGCTCAGTCATTTCAGAAACAGTCAGACCACGGTAGTCTACAAGTACAGTAGATACAGAGTTCTTGAATTGTTCTGTGATGACATCGATGTGTTGCTGTTTAGCTTCAATCACTGTTGACATAGTTACACCTCCATATTTATTTGTGTATCCGGTGCAATAAAAAAAGCACCTTTTACCCTCGGCAAAAAGTGCTTGAATTTATATTGAATATCATTCAAGTCTTAATCATTTGCCTCGGTAGGATGGGCTTTTAAGCACGATGGCTCCTACTGTCTTAGGTAGTATTAAAATACAACTGCAACTATACATAATATAGATGCAGTTGTCAATATATACTTTAGGGTCGTTCTAGGCCCTGATTATGCTAGGATCCACTTTGATGCCAGGTCCCATAGTTGAAGAAACTGCAGTGGTCTTGAAGTATACACCTTTTGAAGATGCTGGCTTCGCTTTTGCAAGCGCGTCATGGACTGCTTTGAAGTTCTCGACAAGCTTATCTTCATCGAAGGATACTTTGCCGATCGCTGCATGCACGATACCGGATTTTTCTGCACGGTATTCCACTTTACCTGCCTTGATTTCTTCGACTGCTTTCGTAACGTCCATCGTTACAGTGCCAGTCTTAGGGTTTGGCATGAGACCTTTAGGTCCAAGCACACGGCCGAGTTTACCTACTTCGCCCATCATGTCAGGTGTTGCTACGATTACGTCGAAATCGAACCATCCTTCATTAATCTTCTTGATGTAGTCCTCTCCTACGAAATCTGCACCTGCTGCTTCTGCTTCCTTAGCCTTCTCACCTTTAGCGAATACCAATACACGTTGTGACTTCCCAGTACCGTGCGGCAAGACGATTGCTCCACGGATCTGCTGGTCATTCTTACGCGTATCAATACCCAGGCGGAATGCTACTTCAACAGAGGCATCGAAGTTGACAGTGCTTGTCTCTTTAGCGAGTTTGACTGCTTCTTCAATGCTGTAAGATGCGTTTTGGTCAAACTTCTCAAGAGCTGCCTGATACTTCTTACTTCTCTTAGCCATTTCTATTCCTCCTTGTGGTTATAGCGGGTAATCCTCCCACGTTTGTATTAATACTTTGTTTTCATGTTCAGTCAAATTATTTTTCTATAGAGAAGCCCATGCTTCTGGCTGTACCTTCGACCATACGCATAGCCGCTTCGACGTCTGCTGCATTAAGATCTTCCATTTTAGTTTCAGCGATTTCACGCACTTGCGCTTCAGTTACGCTGGCCACCTTGTTTGTGTTTGGTTCTCCAGAACCTTTTTCAACGTTTGCAGCTTTCTTGAGAAGAACTGCTGCTGGTGGTGTTTTTGTGATGAATGTAAATGAGCGGTCTTCGAATACGGAAATTTCAACCGGAATGATGAGACCCGCCTGTTCTTGTGTACGTGCGTTGAATTCTTTACAGAATCCCATGATGTTCACACCAGCTTGACCCAATGCCGGACCTACCGGTGGTGCTGGATTCGCTTTACCTGCAGGAATCTGCAATTTTACAATGTTGATTACTTTTTTAGCCACGATGTGCACCTCCTCGTTATCGTGATGTGGTCACAGGATGTCAGTTTTCACCCTCCCACTCGCATCTATAAAAAAAGATGGCCGAAAAAATTTCGACCATGATAATATACCACTATTCCATTAAAAAAGCAAGTGAGTTATTACAATTTCTCGATCTGGTCAAACTCCACTTCGACCGGGGTTTCACGCCCGAACATCTCGACCAGCACAGTCAATTTATAGTGCTCTTCATCGATGGAGCGGATTTCGCCCATCTGATTTTTGAACGGTCCATCGACGATGTTGATGGATTCGCCGACTTCGACTTCGAAATCGACGGTGCGTTCAGCCATGCCCATCTGTTTCAGGATGAACTTCACTTCTTCCGGCAGAAGCGGATTCGGCTTACTGCCTGCACCTTGGGAGCCGACGAAGCCTGTAACCCCTGGGGTATTGCGGACGATGTACCAGGACTCATCCGTCATGATGAGTTCGACGAGCACATATCCCGGGAACGTCTTCTTCATTGCCGTTTTGCGCTTGCCGTCCTTTAAGGTCGTCTCTTCCTCTTCAGGGATGATGACGCGGAAAATCTGATCCTGCATGTTCATCGATTCAAGCCGGGCTTCAAGGTTCTTCTTCACTTTATTTTCATATCCGGAATAAGTATGCACCGCATACCAGTTCTTTTCTCCAGACATAGTATCTCTCCTTTGGTTACATTAAGTCTATGAGTGCGGAGATACCCAGGTCCAGCGCATAGAAAAACGCCAGAAAGAATATCACTGTGAACATGACGACCGCTGTATAGCGGACCGTTTCCTGACCGGTCGGCCAGCTTACCTTCTTCATCTCGCTGACAACGTTCTGCAGGAAATTCTTATCATTTGCCATCGGTTGTTTCCTCCTGTATCAGATGGAACTCTTATGAGTCTGATGCCGGTTGCACGTTTTGCAGTACTTCCTGATGGATAGTCTTTCCTTGTGCTCGGTAGTCGTCCTATAATTGCGCGACCCGCATCCAGTGCATGTTAGCGCCACTTTCATCATAGCTCCCTCATTTCAATTCTAATTCACTATACCGATTTCATGCCGTGTTGTCAAATGGCCCTCCTTCCCACCCCTCATGGCTTAGAAGCTCTTTTTTACGCCTGATGCGGTGCAGCGTATTGAGCACCGCTTTCCTGTCCAGTTCAAAGGCCAGACACACATCTTCGATGCTGTGCCCCAGGTCGAGGTGTTGCAGAACTTTCTGCTCCAGAGGTGAACAGATTCCCTTTTTATGCAGCAGGTATTGGAGCTGCTCTTCCTTTACCATCATATTGATCGGATCCGCTTCCCGCTCGCTGCGCTTTGATTCGTCATACATCTTTTCGATGGATGTCCGTTCCCGGCAGCGCCTGAGTCCGTTCGCGCTGGACCTGCTCATCATTTCGAAGCGAAGCGTCCGGTAGAGGTAATGCATATATTTGCCGCGGGTATGGTCATAGCGGCTGCATAGTTTGAGCGCGACTTCCATCATCTCCTGTTCCATATCCTCGCGGTCCTGGAAATGTTCGGAATAGCGGTAGGTCAGCCGCCTGACATATGGTCTGATCCTTTCATCCATTATATCAAAAGCGGCAACGTCACCCCCATCCACACGGCAGGCGAGCTCATCCATGTCATCATCTGTTCCACGCTCACGGATATAAAATTGGTATGCAGTGATATGGTACATGACCGATCCCCCCAGAACTTTATTCAAGAATAAGAGGAATCATCAATATATTCAATATGCTAAAAACGGCCACGCCGCCATTTCTCGAGTTTCGCTTGGACATCCTGCCGGATATCCAGTTTCTGTCTGGGCATTTTTTCGTTAATCGCATCTATTTTTTCACTGATATTCTTTTCAGCTTCCGCCAAGTTCAGCCACATCTCACGGGATGATATCCGGTAGGCGCCGAGGGCAAATATCGCATTCTGTTCAGTCAAGTCACTTGTCACGACACTGATCTCCGATAAGTGGGGGTGGTAATGATCATGCACAAACCGTTCGATGTATTCATCCGCCGTCTCCTTCTCTTTTGTGTAGACCACGGTGACGCCGTGAAAATCACGCACACTCTCCTTCGAACGCACTTCATAGGCATCGAACACACAGATGATTTCCTGATTGACCACCGACTGGTACTCCGCGAGAGCGGCCAATATCTTCTCCCTTGGCAGCTGGAGCGACTGCAGCGACTCTTTATGCAGTTCCGGGTCGGCCCCGAGGAGGTTGTAGCCATCGACGATCAGAATGCGTCTTTTTTTACGTCTCATGTCATTCACGCCCAGCGTCTTGTTTGCGGAACACTTCATACATCAGCAGAGCAGCTGAGACCGATGCATTAAGACTGGTAATATGGCCGATCATAGGAATCTGGACGATGAAATCGCATTTTTCCAGAGTCTTTCTGCTGATCCCCTTGCCCTCGCTCCCGACCACCAAGGCGATATTCATATCTGCTGACATTTCCCGGTAATCCATGTTGCCTCTGCCTTCACTTCCGACGACCCAGAATCCCTGATCCTTCAAGGTATCAATTGTCTGGTTGATGTTCGTCACCCTTACGACCGGCACATGTTCAATTGCCCCGGTGGATGTTCTTGCGACGGTATCTGTAAGTTGGACGGAGCGGCGATTTGGTATGATCACCCCGTCAAAACCGGTCGCATCACATGTCCTGAGTATAGATCCGAGATTATGTGGATCTTCCAGGCCATCCAGGATAATCACGTTTGAACGTTTGCCCGCCACTTTTTCCAGCAGCGTCTCAAGCGCCATATATTCGTGCGGGCTGCCCATCGCCACAACACCTTGATGCCGTTCATCAGTCATACCGTCGAGCTTCGTCTTCGGTACTGTCTGCACGACGATTTTCTTTTTTCTGGCGGCATCCAATATATCCTTGATCTGTCCTTTATTGACGGAATCCTGGATGAACACCTTATTGATCTCCGTTTCTCCCTGCAGGGCTTCCCTTACTGCGTGGCGTCCTGCAATCACTCCATTAGTCATCTTTATCCCTCCCGATTTCCAATATGATGGCCATAAGCGCATCGATCCGGCTAGTGTTGCCGGAAAGATGGAGATGCCCGATCAATGCCTCGAGCCCGGAAGCATTGCGGTAATCCTTTATGGTTGCGTTCTTGGCCCTTGTGGCACTTGATTTATTACGCGCCTTTCTGGCAATGTCCCACTCCGCTTCCGTCAGTTCATTCTTTCGGAGATAATCCAGTGCACGCGCCTGCGCGGAGGCATTTACCATCCGGTTGGCCGCCTGATGGAGCGCATCCGGCTTCAAGTACGGATTGGCAGCCAAAAGGTGGCTCCTCACATAGACGGAATAGACGGCGTCACCCACGAAGGCAAGCGATAAGGGCTGCATCGTTTCAAGCTTGCGATCATCCACGCCTGAACCTCACACCTTCCTTGGTGTCCTCCAGGATGATGCCCTGCGCCTTCAAGTCGTCCCTGATTGCGTCGGCGCGCTTGAAGTCACGGCTCTGCCGCGCCTCATTGCGCTCTGCTATTAGCGCTTCGATGTCTTCATCAAGCAATACTTGTTCTTCTTCCAGGCCAACACCAAGCACTTCGCTGTAGCTGTCGAACGCCTCGATGAAACGCATGAGCGTCTCTTTGCATGTCGTCTGGCGGCGCATGTATTTATTCAATTCCGATGTCAGATCGTGCCAAGCACTGATTGCGTTGGCGGTATTGAAATCGTCATCCATGTGCGCTTCGAATACTTCGAGGTTCTGTTCTATAAGGCGATGGACTGCTTCGTCTCCTTCATTACCCACTGCACTGTCCAGACGTTCCTTAGCCTTCGCATAGCTAGACTGGATGCGTCTGAGTCCATTCTCCGCAGCCTGCACCAGTTCCCTGTTATAGTTTATCGGGTTGCGGTAGTGCACACTGATCATGAAGAAGCGTAGTACGTCCGGATCGATTTCTTTCAGGATGTCGTGGACCAGTATGAAGTTGCCGAGGGATTTCGACATCTTTTCGTTGTCGATATTGATGTAGCCGTTATGCATCCAGTAGTTTGCAAACGTCTCATCGGTCATGCATTCACTTTGGGCAATTTCATTTTCGTGGTGTGGGAACGTAAGGTCTTGGCCGCCTGCATGTATGTCGATCGTATCACCCAGGTGGCGCCTTGCCATGACGCTGCACTCAATGTGCCAGCCCGGCCGGCCTTCGCCCCACGGTGAATCCCACTTTATCTCATTCGGCTTCGCTTGTTTCCACAGTACGAAGTCAAGTGGGTCTTCCTTCTTTTCACCCGCGTCGATCCTCGCGCCAACTTTCAGGTCATCAACCGACTGATGGGACAGTTTACCGTAATCTTCGAAAGAGCGTGTATGGAAGTAGACGTCGCCCTCCGATTCATAGGCATGCCCTTTGTCAATCAGCACTTTGATGAATTCGATGATGTCATCCATATGATCCATGACACGAGGATGCGCTGTGGCCTTCTTGACGTTCAACGCGCCCGTATCCTCAAAGAACGCCTCTATGAAACGCTCCGCAATGACAGGCACTTCTTCTTTCAGTTCATTGGATGCCTTGATCAGCTTGTCATCAACATCCGTGAAATTGGAGACGTAGTTGACTTCATATCCCTTGTACTCCAGATAGCGGCGGACGGTGTCGAAGGCGATGGCAGGGCGGGCGTTACCGATATGGATATAGTTGTACACGGTTGGTCCGCACACGTACATCTTGACCTTCCCTGCTTCGAGCGGTTCGAATGTCTCTTTTCTCCTTGTGAGTGAATTAAATATCTTTATCATTTTCAACATCTCTCCTGAATTCTTTTATTTCGTCCTCCAGTGCACGGATCTTCTCCTGGAGTGGGTCTGGGAGGCTGCTGTGTTCGAAGACCTGTCCCCTCCTTACCCTCTCCCCTTTCTGTTTGACCACCTGGCCCGGGATGCCGACCACTGTCGAGTGTGGCGGGATATCCTTCAGCACTACGGAGTTCGCTCCCACTTTTGAGCATTCCCCGATGCGAATATTGCCGAGCACCTTCGCTCCGGTCGCGATCAGCACGAAATCATCGATGTCTGGATGCCGTTTCTTTTCTTCCTTACCCGTACCGCCGAGGGTGACCCCCTGGTAGATTGTTACATCATTACCGATGCGGCATGTCTCCCCGATCACTGTGCCACTACCGTGGTCGATGAACAGACGCCGCCCGATTTCTGCGCCCGGGTGTATTTCGATGCCGGTGAAGAAGCGGCTGATCTGGGAAATGATCCGGGCCAGGCTGGTGGCGTTCCTTCTATAAAGGCGATGGGCCAACAGGTGGCTCCATACTGCATGTAAACCTGAATAAGATAAGAAGACTTCCCACCTGCTCTTTGCTGCCGGGTCCAGCTCCATAACCATATCGATGTCTTCTTTCATTCTGCTGAACATATGTCATCCTCCTATATTAAAATGGCCTCTGTCCATATATGGACAGAGGCGCATCATGCACGGTTCCACTCTGTTTGCAGCTTTAGCTGCCACTTGAATATTCATATCAACATTACAGAGGGCAGTTCTGATCGATAGACGGTTATCCTTTCAGCAGCCGGATAATCTCTTATTTCCGCTCAATGACCATACTCGGGGTCTCTGTTGTAATAATCATAAGGTATTGATTCACAGGGTGCAACAAGTTTGCTTATTTTATGTCAGCTTCTGAATTCTGTTAAGCGTCTTTTCCTTGCCGATGAGCGCAATGGCGTCCGGCAGTTCCGGCCCACGCGTCTGGCCGGTCACGGCGACACGGATCGGCATGAAAAGTTTCTTGCCTTTATAGCCCGTTGATTTCTGGACATCTTTTATTGCAGCTTTGATCGCTTCAGGGGTGAATGTTTCAAGGTCACTGAAACGGGCATGGAGCGCCGCCATCAGCTCAGGTATATGCTCCTGCGAGATCACTTCGTTGGCCGCCTCGTCAAACTCAATCTCTTCTTTGAAGAACTGTTCAGACAGCGTTGTGATTTCTCCTGCAAAACTCATCTGCTCCTGATACAGGGCAACAAGTTTACGGGCCCACGCCAGCGACTCTTCGGAAGCATTCTCTTCAAGCAAGCCCTCTTTTACAAGGTGCGGCAATGCCATATCAAAGACAGTTTCCGTGTCTTTTTCTTTCATGTACTGGTTGTTGATCCAAGTCAACTTCTGCTTGTCGAAGAATGCAGGTGATTTCGACAGGCGCGTTTCATCAAACAATTCGATGAATGCTTCTTTGGAGAATATCTCCTCTTCCCCTTCAGGCGTCCATCCGAGCAGGGCGATGAAGTTGAAGAGGGCTTCCGGCAGATAGCCGAGTTCTTTATATTGTTCAATGAACTGGATGATGGAGCCGTCCCTTTTGGACAATTTCTTCTTCTCTTCGTTGACTATGAGGGTCATGTGGCCGAATTTCGGTTCTTCCCAGCCCATTGCTTCATAGATCATCTGCTGCTTCGGTGTGTTGGAGATGTGGTCATCTCCCCTGAGTACATGCGAGATTTCCATCATATGGTCATCGACCGCCACTGCGAAGTTATAGGTCGGTACGCCGTTCTTCTTCACAATGACCCAGTCGCCGATGCCGTTTGAATCGAAGGATACTTCACCTTTGACGATGTCATCGAATTTATATGTCTTGTCGGCGGGCACGCGGAAGCGGATGCTCGGTTCCCTGCCTTCATCGATGAAAGCCTGCTCCTCCTCAGGCGTGAGGTTGGCGTGCTGGCCGCCATAGCGTGGCATCTCACTGCGGGCGATCTGCGCTTCCCGTTCTGCCTCAAGCTCCTCTGAAGTCATATAGCAACGGTATGCTTTATTTTCTTTAAGCAGCTGGTCGATGACCGGCTGGTAGATGTGCTGCCGTTCTGATTGGCGATATGGGCCATAGCCGCCATCGCGGTCGACGCTCTCATCCCATTCGAGCCCGAGCCACTTGAGGTAGTGCAGCTGGGACTCCTCGCCCCCTACTATGTTCCTCGAAGTATCGGTATCTTCGATGCGGATGATGAAATCGCCGTCATAGCGGCGGGCAAACAGATAGTTGAACAGTGCAGAACGTGCGTTTCCGATATGCAGATAGCCTGTCGGGCTCGGTGCATACCTTACTCTTACTTTACTCATGGTCATTCCTCCGTTTTTCTATTAATACTACAGCCTCAGAAGCGATGCCCTCGCCCCTGCCTGTGAATCCGAGTTTTTCGGTCGTCGTCGCCTTGATGTTGACGTTGTCCACCGACGTCTCAAGAAGAGACGCGGTAACCTCGCGCATAGCATCGATATGCGGTCTGAACTTCGGCGCCTCAGCCATTATGACGGCGTCGATGTTCCCTATGATATATCCTTTTTCGTGCATCATCCCCACTACTTCTCCAAGCAGCACTTTCGAGTCCATATCCTTGAAGGCCTCATCCGTGTCCGGGAAAAACTTGCCGATATCGCCAAGCGCAAGCGCCCCGAGTATCGCATCGGCAACGGTATGGAGCAGCACATCTGCATCAGAATGCCCTTTAAGTCCGCGGTCGTGCGGGATATCAATGCCGCCGACGATCAGCGGGCGGCCTTCTTCAAATGCATGCACATCAAAGCCGTGTCCAATCCTTAACATGTCATCCCTCCCTTTTATTCATGATGGATTCTGCCACTTTCAGATCTTCCCTGGTCGTTATCTTAATATTATCATATGTCGACGGGGTGACATGGACGCTTACGCCCAACGCTTCCACCATCATTGAATCGTCGGTGACCGACAGTTCGTTTTCCAGTGCATTCCGGTAGGCGGACACCAACAATTCGTAGTCGAACGCCTGAGGGGTGTGGACCGCAACCACCCGGTCACGGTCGATGGTCGCCTCGACGGTGCTGCCATCTATGCGCTTCAACGTATCTTTCGGCTTCACTCCGCAGATCACTGCCTTATGGACCGGCACCGCTTCCTTCAGATGGG
This sequence comes from Salinicoccus jeotgali, assembly GCF_039538805.1. GTDB lineage: Bacteria > Bacillota > Bacilli > Staphylococcales > Salinicoccaceae > Salinicoccus > Salinicoccus jeotgali. Next base: position 31,340 of record NZ_BAABCK010000062.1, read on the forward strand.
TAAGCGTCTCTTTTGAAACAAAGGGCCGGGCGCCGTCATGGACGAATACGTAATCTGCCGGTTCAATCGCGCTGAGCACGTTATATATGCTGTGCTGCCGCTCTTTCCCACCTTCGATTATGCCCCTGACTTTTGTGCATCCTGCCAAGATCTCATGGAGGGTGTCGATTTCATTCTTGCGGCCGGCAAGATAAATGGCGTTGCAGTCTGGGTCCGCCTCAAATTTCTCCACGGTCATGCGTATGACCGGCGATTCACCGAGGGGGATGAAGATCTTGTTATAATCCGTGTTCATCCTGCTTCCCATGCCGGCAGCCGGGATGATTACTGTGTATTTCATCATTTCCTCACTCTCTTTGCAAACACGATACGTCCTGAATTGGTCTGGAGCACACTGACGACTTCCACGGTGATGGTTTTGTTGATGTCTGCCTTGCCATCTTCAACGACCACCATTGTACCGTCTTCCAGATATCCGACGCCCTGGTTTTCTTCCTTGCCCGTCTTTGATACGAGCAGGCTGAACCGATCCCCTTGGATGACGGCCATTTTGATGGCATCGGAGAGCTCATTTACATTGAGTACTTTTATCTGGTGGAGCTGGCACACCTTATTAAGGTTATAATCGGTCGTTATGATGGCACCTTTTTCAGCCTTTGCAATTTCAATCAGCTGGTGGTCTACATCAAGCTTGTCATACTCGACGTCCCTGATTTCAACCTCGGCCGCATTCTGCTTCTGCAGGGCATTCAACATATCCAGGCCCCGCTGCCCCTTATCACGCTTGATCGGGTCGGTGGCGTCGGCGATCAATTGGAGTTCGTCAAGCACGAATTGCGGGATGACAAGCACACCTTCAATGAAGCCGGTTTTTGCTACATCCACTATTCTACCATCTATGATCGCACTCGTATCAAGGAATTTTTTATGGTTCCTATATTCTTTTTCTTTAGATTTAGAGAAGTTGCCCGGCAGGAAATCAAGCACCTCGCCGAATTTCTTGAGCCCAATCTGAAACCCGAGGTATCCGAGGATCACAGCCACTATAAACGGGACGATGTCGCGGACTATGGGAATGTCCATGGCATTTATCAAAAGGGATATCAAAACAGCAATCAGCAGTCCGATAAGCGTCCCCAATGTAGCGGATACAATCTCTGCAAGACTCCGGTTCAAGATGAGGCCCTCGCTCCGTCTTATGAGACTTTCGACTTTGGGGAGGGTCCATGAGAAGAAGACGAGAAAAAGAAGCAGACCCGAAAGCCCGAAGACGAGCACATTGTCCAAGATGAGCGGAACGTCCCAAGGCAGAATTTGAAATATTAAAGGCATCAGCCAGACACCTAAGGAAATCCCGATCAATACATACAATACATAGAGCAGGTATCGCAACATAACCATTCACCTCCTGTTTTATTTGGATATCGCCATCTTCAGGGCATCCTTCAGATTGCGCACACTTACAACTTCTATACCATCCGGCACATTCAAGCCACTCATGTTGGAAGCTGGGATGACGGCGCGGTTGAAGCCAAGCTTGGCAGCCTCCTGCAGACGCTGTTCTATTTTGGTGACCCGCCTGACTTCGCCGGTCAATCCGACCTCTCCGATAAAGCAGTCGTCCCCTCTTATCGAGGCGCCCTTGAAGCTCGAAGCGATGCTGACGACGATGCTGAGGTCGACTGCAGGCTCATCGAGTCGGACGCCACCGGCCACTTTGATGTAGGCGTCATGCTGCTGCATAAGCAGCCCTTCGCTTTTCTCGAGCACCGCCATGAGGAGTGATAGGCGGTTATGGTCGACGCCGGTCGCCATGCGTCTTGGGTTGTGGAAATGGGTCGGCGTCACAAGCGCCTGGACTTCAACCAACAGGGCGCGAGTACCTTCCATGGTGGCCACGATCGCTGAACCTGGTACATTCTTCGAACGCTCTTCAAGGAATATTTCAGAAGGGTTGAGCACTTCTTTGAGGCCTTCATTCTTCATCTCGAACATGCCCATTTCATTCGTCGATCCGAAGCGGTTTTTGACGGCACGCAGCATCCTGTAGGTATGGTGCTGATCCCCTTCAAAGTAAAGGACCGTATCCACCATATGTTCAAGCAGCCGCGGGCCGGCAATCTGCCCATCTTTCGTCACATGCCCGACGATGAATGTTGCGATGTTGCCGCTTTTGGCGATATTCATGAGACTTTGGGTACATTCCCTGACTTGCGCCACACTGCCCGGGGCGCTCGTCACATCCGGATTGAAGATGGTCTGGATCGAATCGATGATGAGGAAATCGGGGTCCAGCCGCTTTATTTCGTCGTGGATGTAGTAGAGGTTCGTCTCGCTGTAGACATTGAGGTTGTCGCTTGATTCCAGCAGACGGTCCGCCCGAAGCTTGATCTGTTCTGTCGATTCCTCGCCTGAAACATACAGCACTTCGTGTTTCTCGGATAGGGCGAGGGCCGTCTGCAGCAGGATGGTCGATTTGCCGATGCCCGGGTCCCCGCCGATCAGAATCAATGAGCCGTTCACTACGCCCCCGCCGAGCACCCGGTCGAACTCGGGACTTTGCGTCTTCGTCCTTGGCGTGTGGCTTTTCTTGACCCGTTCAAGTTTCTGGCTGCGTTGTCTGGTGTCGGATTCCACCTTGCCGAAAGTTCCCCTGCCCTTTGTTTCCTTATGGACGATCTTTTCCTCCATCTGGTTCCAGGCACCGCAATTCGGGCATCTGCCCATCCATTTCGGCGATTCATGTCCGCAGGCCATGCATTCAAAAACATTTTTCGCTTTCGCCATATATAAGCCTCTCCTGTAGTTCGATTTTATTATTATATAGTGTATAACTATTACATGTAATTTTAAAGTGGTAGCCATCAGAACCACCATTCTGGATAGAATATGAAGAAAAAGGCCGGGCGGTGGATCTGATCTGAACCCTACCAAGTTGACAGATGAAATAATATAAATGTTTCCCGCCTGAGAATGGAGATTCTCAGGCGTTTTTCTATGCCGCCAATGCCCTGAATTCCAGCGGACTCAATCCCTTG